>DATJLC010000209.1:0-4096 GCA_035490755.1 Sphingobium sp. | reverse complement strand
CGCGATGAGCGCGCTCGCAAATCTGGGCTTCAAGCCGTTCGAGGCGAGCAGCGCCGTCACGGCCGCCCAATCCGACCTCGGCGAGGACGCGAGCCTTGACGCGCTGGTGCGGCTGGCGCTCAGGAAGGCGGCGAAGTGAGCGAGCCGGCTTTCCCCTCCCGTCATGCTGAACTTGCTTCAGCATCCAGGGCGCGTCACACGCTGTGTGATCGGCGGCAGCCCCAAGCCCACTGCCAGATCGACCCACTGCGGATTCTCGCTCTCGATCAGATTAATCTTCCATTGCCGATGCCAGCGCTTGAGCTGCTTTTCGCGGCTAATGGCGGCATCCATTGTATCGCACATTTCAAAACGGACGAGCATATGCACGGCGTAACTGGACGTGAAGCCGGGAATGATCTTGGTGCGATGCTGATGCAGCCGTCCTATCAGGTCGGATGTGACACCGATGTAGAGCGTCCCATAAGCTTGACTTGCGAGGATATAGACACAGGGCTGCTTCACCATCCACACACCTCAATTCCCGTCGTCCTGAACTTGTTTCAGGACCCATTTCGCCGCAAGCACTACCTGAGCGAAAGGAAGAATGGATGCTGAAACAAGTTCAGCATGACGATGGAGATGAGATGAGGCCGATCCAAAAGGCGGCGACGTGATGGCGAACACCGATGACGAGCGAGAAGTCCTCAACGCACTGTATCAGGCGAGCCAGACAGATGTCTCTGACAGATTAAAATTTCAAATCGAGTTTGCTCAATCAGCTCTCAGAAATCTTGCCATTGTCAATGGTGGAGCAATTGTTTCTCTTTTTACTCTGATTGGTCACGATGGCCTATCCATCAACAAAATTTGGCTTTGGAGAGCATTTACTGCGTTTTGCATTGGAATATTTTTGGTACTAGCATCTTACATTGGCGCTTTTTTCTCTCAATTTTTCTACATGTACGGTTCGATCGCCATAATGTGGAATACCAAGCTCGAGCTGCACGGAAAAAAAGGAGAAAACGATTACGAAAAGCCGAATCGAAAGGGCAACATTGCGCTCTCCTTTGCAATAATATGTACGTTGATAAGCCTGCTCTGTTTCATTTGCGGAGCTGTGTTCGCGCTTAAAGGTGTCCTGTGACCTCCTCCCCCCTCCTCTCCCCCCAACGCGCGCCCGAGGACGTGGACGCCGCGCTCCGCCCCAAGTCGCTCGACGAATTCGTCGGACAGCAGGGCGCGCGGGAGAATCTGCGCATCTTCATTTCGGCGGCGAAAGCACGTGGTGAAGCGCTTGATCATGTGCTGTTTTTTGGCCCGCCCGGTCTCGGCAAGACGACCCTCGCGCAGATCGTCGCGAAGGAAATGGGCGTCGGCTTCCGGGCCACGTCCGGCCCCGTCATCGCCAAGTCCGGCGACCTCGCCGCGCTCCTCACCAATCTCGACGAGGGCGACGTGCTGTTCGTGGACGAGATCCACCGGCTCAACCCTGCGGTCGAGGAAATCCTGTACCCCGCCATGGAGGACCGCGCGCTCGACCTGATGATCGGCGAGGGGCCATCGGCGCGTTCGGTGCGGATCGACCTGCCGCGCTTCACCCTGGTGGGCGCGACGACCCGGCAAGGCCTGCTCACCACCCCGCTGCGCGACCGTTTCGGCATTCCCGTGCGCCTGAACTTCTATACCGTGGACGAGCTGGAACTGGTCGTGACCCGCGCCGCGCGGCTGCTCCTGCTCCCTATCAGCCCCGATGGCGCGCGCGAAATCGCCAGGCGGTCGCGCGGTACGCCCCGCATCGCCGGGCGGCTGCTGCGGCGCGTGCGCGACTTCGCCCATGCGGCCGGACACGACAATGTCGATGCGAGGGCCGCCGACGCCGCGCTCACCCGGCTCGAGGTGGACAGCCTTGGCCTCGACGCCATGGACCGGCGTTATCTCAATATGATCGCGGACATCTATCGCGGCGGGCCGGTCGGCGTGGAGACGCTGGCAGCGGGCCTGTCCGAGCCGCGCGACACGATCGAGGAAGTGGTCGAGCCCTATCTGATCCAGCTCGGCCTCATCGCCCGCACCGCGCGCGGCCGCTGCCTCAACGGTCCTGGCTGGAAACATCTCGGCCTGGAACCGCCCTCCGGCACGCAGGATGGGCTTTTCGACGGATAGACCGTGCCTCCCGTCCGGCGATTGGGGATTCACAAGGAGTCGCCGTACCGCTAGACGGCTTGCATGGTAGGAGCGCCCCATCCCATCCCGGCCAGCGGCCAGTTCGTCGATGGCGCGCATCGTTTCCCGGTCCGCGTCTATTTCGAGGACACCGATGTCTCCGGGGTCGTCTATCATGCCAATTATCTGCGATATATGGAGCGCGCGCGGTCGGACATGCTGCGCCAGGCCGGCATCGACCAGCGCGGCACGATCGAGAATGGGGGCGGCTATTACGCCATTGCCGACATCACTTTGCGCTATATTCGCCCCGCCCTCCTCGACGATGATCTCGTGGTGCTGAGCCGGGTGCGCGCGGTCCGTGCTGCGAGCTGCGTCATCGACCAGAGCGTCTGGCGCGGCGCCGAACAGCTGACCAGCGGCGCCGTCACCGCCGCCTTCCTGTCCGCCGCCGGCCGTCCGCAGCGCCAGCCTGCCCCCTGGCTCGCCACCTTTCACCGCCTCGCTTCCGGAGAAGAGCTTCCTTCATGACCATGACCGTTCTGCTCGCCGCCGCCACGCCGGATGCCATCACCCTGTCCCCCGTCACCCTGTTCCTGCAGGCCGACATCGTCGTGAAGGTCGTGATGGCGGGCCTGCTCCTCGCCAGCATCATGAGCTGGGCGATCATCCTCGGCTTCTGGTTCCGGCTCGGCCGGGTCAGCCGCCAGAGCGGCGCCTATGAGGCCGACTTCTGGCAGGCGGGCGACATCGAGGATTTCTACCGCGCGCGCGGCCGCGAGAATGTGCTGAGCGCGCAGGTGCTGAGCGCGGGCGTCAAGGAATGGCATCAGTCCACATCCAAGCGCAACGCCGACCTCGCCGGCATCCGCGACCGGCTGGCGACAGCGATGAACGGGGCGGTGGCGCATGTGGTCGACGGCCTCGCCGACCGGCTCAACATCCTCGCGACGATCGGCAGCGTCGCGCCTTTTGTCGGCCTGTTCGGCACCGTCTGGGGCATCATGCGCAGCTTCACGGCGATTGCGGGCGAGCAGAACAGCAGCCTTGCCGTCGTCGCGCCGGGCATAGCGGAAGCCTTGTTCGCGACCGCCATCGGCCTCTTCGCGGCAATTCCGGCAGTAATCGCCTACAACCGCTTCAGCCATGGCATAAACCGGCTGGAGGCCCGCCTGTCGCGCTTTGCCGACCGGCTCTACACCACGTTCAGCCGCGAGCTCGAAGGCTGATGGGCATGGGTGTGCCCTCGTCCAAGCGGCACGGGCGCCGCCGCGCGCCCATGGCGGAGATCAACGTGACGCCGCTGGTCGACGTGATGCTGGTGCTGCTCATCATCTTCATGGTGACGGCGCCGCTGCTGGTGACCGGCGTGCCGGTGCGCCTGCCTGAAAACCGGGCCAAGGCGCTCGACCAGGACCAGGAGCCGGCGGTGCTTTCCATCGACGCTGCGGGCATCGTCTATGTCGGCGACGAGCCGGTCGACGAAGCCGCACTGCCCGAACGGCTCACCCTGCTGCGGCAGAGCCTGGCACCCGACGCGCAGCTGTTCCTGCGCGCCGATGGCGGCCTCGATTATGAGCGGGTGATGCAGGTGATGGGCGAGCTCAACCGGGCCGGGCTCGACAAGGTCGCGCTCGTCAGCACCGCTGCGGCCGATCAGGCGGCGGCGCGTGGCGCCCGCGTAGCCGAGGTCAGCACCGGTTCAGCCGGCGGCCAATAGGCAGGGACGGTGGAACGCGGCGACACCCTGGGCATATCCATTGCGGCGGCTGGGCATGTGCTGCTCATCGCCGCTCTTGCCCTTGGCCTGTTCAACCCGCGCCCGGTCAAACCGCCGCCCGCTGACGCCATTGACGTCAGCCTGGTCGATTCGGTCGCCCTCGAAAGCGCGACCCGCACGCCTGCCCCCACCTCCGCCGCCGCGGCCCCCGAGGAGGGCCCCGTAGAGGAG
>DATJLC010000208.1:0-6138 GCA_035490755.1 Sphingobium sp. | reverse complement strand
GCATATCGCAGCGGCAAAGCTTCAGAAAAAGATGCCCGATCAGCAAATCGACGAGATCGGGCTGAAATGTCCGAAGGAATTGGAGCAGGTTGCGCAGGCAATGGCGAAGCGCCCCCTGTCCAGCTTTCACGGATCAATATCGCAGGACGAATGGATTCCCGATTTTTCTTAGCGCCAGGACATTTTCAAAAACACGCCGTCAGCATGATGGAAGAGGACGATCATCCGACCGAACCCTCCAGCGAAATCCCCAGCAACTTCTGCGCCTCGACCGCGAATTCCATCGGCAGCTGTTGCAGAACTTCCTTGGCGAAGCCGTTGACGATCAGCGCCACCGCCTCTTCCTGCCCCAGCCCGCGCTGCATTGCGTAGAAGAGCTGGTCGTCGGAAATCTTCGACGTGGTCGCCTCATGCTCGATCGTGGCGGAGGGGTTCTTCACCTCGATATAGGGCACGGTGTGCGCGCCGCAGTCCACGCCCAGCAGCAGCGAGTCGCACTGGGTGAAGTTGCGCGCACCCTCGGCATTCCCCGCGACCCGCACCGCCCCGCGATAGGTGTTGTTGCTGTGCCCGGCGCTGATTCCCTTGGAGATGATGGTCGAGCGGGTACCCCGCGCGTTATGGATCATCTTGGTGCCGGTGTCGGCCTGCTGATAATTGTTGGTGACCGCGACCGAATAGAATTCGCCGACCGAGTCCTCGCCGTTCAAGACGCAGCTCGGATATTTCCAGGTGATGGCGCTGCCCGTCTCGACCTGCGTCCAGCTCACCTTGGAGCGGGCGCCCTGGCACAGCGCCCGTTTGGTCACGAAATTATAGATGCCGCCCTTGCCCTCGGCATCGCCCGGATACCAGTTCTGCACGGTCGAATATTTGATCTCGGCATCGTCGAGCGCGACCAGCTCGACCACGGCGGCATGGAGCTGGTTCTCGTCGCGCTGGGGGGCGGTGCAGCCCTCCAGATAGGAGACATAGGCGCCCTTGTCCGCGACGATCAGGGTGCGCTCGAACTGGCCGGTATTCTCCGCATTGATCCGGAAATAGGTGGACAGCTCCATCGGGCAGCGCACCCCCTCCGGCACATAGACGAACGTGCCGTCGGAAAAGACCGCGCAATTGAGCGCCGCGAAATAATTGTCGTGCATCGGCACGACCCGGCCCAGCCATTTGCGGACGAGGTCGGGATATTCGCGGATCGCCTCGGAGATCGAGCGGAAGATGACGCCCGCTTCCTCCAGTTCCTTGCGGAACGTGGTGGCGACGGAGACGCTGTCGAACACCGCGTCGACCGCGACCTTGCGCGCGCCCTTGACGCCGGCCAGCACTTCCTGCTCGGCGATCGGGATGCCAAGCTTCTCATAGGTCCGGCGTATCTCGGGGTCGAGCTCGTCCAGGCTCGCCAACTCCGCCTTCTTCTTGGGCGCAGCGTAATAATAGGCGTCCTGATAGTCGATCGGCGGCACATTGAGCTTGGCCCAGTCGGGCGGCGTCATGGTCAGCCAGTGACGATAGGCCTTGAGTCGCCAATCCAGCATCCATGCCGGCTCGTTCTTCTTGGCGGAGATGAAGCGGACCGTGTCCTCATTGAGGCCCTTGGGCGCGAACTCCTGCTCCACGTCCGAGGTGAAGCCCCATTCATAGTCCGAGGCCCGCTTCGCGGCGGCAAGCGCGTCCGCGTTCTTGACCGGGGCACTCATGCTGCAACTCCTTCATGCGGGACGGATGCCGACAGGCTCGCCAGCGTTACCTCGGCCAGTGCATGGCGCACCGCCGCGTTGACCGGCCCCCAATGGGGACGGACCGAACAATAGGGCTCGCGCGCGCAATCATGCTTGCCGCCGGGATCGACGCAGGGGGTGAGCGCGATTGGGCCTTCGACCGCCTCCACCACGTCGGCCAGGCTGATCGCCGCCGCCGGCCGTGCCAGCTTGATGCCGCCGCCGGTGCCGCGCGCTGACTCGAGCAGCCCCGCGCGGGTCAGGAGGCTGACCAGCTTCTGCGCCGTGGGTACCGGGATGCCGGTCGCGGCGGCAAGATCGGCGGCGCTTGCCCGCGTGCTGCCGCACCGCGTCGCGGCGGCCTGCATCAGGACAATGGCATGGTCGGACAGGCTCGATAAGCGCACGTCATCCTCGACAAATCGGACTGATTCGTTCCGATTGCCATGTGGCGACGCATCGACGCGCGATCAAGCAAGTTTTTATTGGGTCCTTAGCTGATTCGACTGAGCAGGGCGATGTCGCCCGCAACATCGCGCCGTCCCATGGTCAGGCGGATGACCAGGCTGGCATCCTCGCGCAGCTGGCTCGGCGTCAGGCCGAGGAAATGCTTGAACTCGCGGATGAAATGGGACTGGTCGTAGAAGGTGTTGTCGCACAGATCGGCCCAGTCGAGATTGTCGCGCGCGAGCATCAGAGCGCTGCGCAACGCGCGATATTTACGGGCGAGATATTTGGGCGGCGCCCCGTAGAAACGGTTGCACAGGCGGGCCACCTGCCGTGCGGAAAGGCCTGTGGCCTCCTGCAACACCTCTATGCGGGGCGAGCGCTCATCGGCCAGCCATGCGTCCGTCGCGGCGATGAACGCCCGCTCGCTCTGGGTGACCGGTCGGGTCTGCTCGCGCAGAAAGGGCCAGACCAGCGCCGCCGCTTCCTCGGCATCGCCGACCGTCCGCAGTTTCTCGAGCAATTCGGCCCACTCCGCTCCAAATCGCTCGGCAAGGTCAAAGACATTGTCCGCGAACTGCGAGGCATCCCCCGCGCCCAGCGCCACCCAGCCGAGCGGCAGTACCGCGACGCCAACGACGCGCATCGGCCCCGCCACTTCGAACGCGGTCGCGGCGGTCGTGGCGCCCAACATGCATGCCGCGGGCGTGGCCACGCGGCGGCCATCAAAGAAGCGATAGTCGCCTTCGCCCGACAGCATGAACCGAATCTGCGCGAAATCGGCGCGGGTATGGTCGCGGACTTCTGTCTTGTCCGCCAGGAAGAGGTACATGGGACCGAACAGTTCCCTGAGGTCCGCGGGCGGCGCCAGATAGCTGAGCCCCACCGTCCCCGATGGGACTGGTGTGCCTTTGCCCTCTTGCGTTTCTCCCGTCATCTCGCACTGTTCCAGCGTGTCCGCACGGCATGGCACCGCCCGAACGACGATCCCCATACCATCCTGCGCATATTGGTACGACGACCCGTACGGCTGTTGCCGTTACATACTGTTATGCTTGTCATGTTTCCGTGGGGAAGGGAACAAAAAAAGGCCTGCCCGAAACGAGTTCAGGCAGGCCGTAAAGTTGCAAGGTCTCCTAAGTCGGAAGACTATCAGAGCCCTTCGGGTCGCAGCTGTTGAATAGATCGATTCGGCAGTGCAAATATTGGACGGATTCGACATCACGCCGGGGCTCGCCGCGAAAAGGCGCGATTTTTGTTCGTTTTCGAGGCTGCTCCCATCAAATTTTGACGCGATGCACAAACCTATGTGATAGACGCGCGCGATGATTTTCGAACTGCTTCGTCCGCTTTTGTTCCGACTCGATGCGGAGCGCGCGCACCGCCTGACGGTCGCCTTGGTGAGTCGGCTGCCCATGTCGGGGCCGATGACCGGTGATCCCATTCTTCGGCAGCGACTTTTCGGTCTCGACTTCGAGGGACCGGTTGGCCTGGCCGCAGGGTTCGACAAGGATGCCGAAGTTTTCGACCGCATGGGACGCTTCGGTTTCGCCTTCGCCGAGGTGGGAACGCTGACGCCGCTGCCCCAACCCGGTAATCCGCGCCCTCGCCTGTTCCGCCTTGCCGAGGACGAGGCGGTCATCAATCGCATGGGCTTCAACAATGCCGGTCAGAAGGCGGCCGCCCGGCGTCTTGCCCGGCCCCGGCCGGAAGGCCTGGTCACCGGCATCAATATCGGCGCCAACAAGGATTCGTCTGATCGCACGGCGGATTATGTCGCCGGGGTCGCGGCCATGTCGCGCTTTGCGGACTATCTCACCATCAACATCTCCTCGCCCAACACGCCGGGTCTGCGCGCATTGCAGGATCGCGGCGCACTTGACTCGTTGCTGGCAGCGGTGATGGCGGCGCGCGGGCCGGGCGGGGTGCCGGTCTGGCTCAAGGTCGCGCCGGACCTGGAAAGCGAGGATGTTCGCGACATCGCCGAAGTCGCCCTTGGTCACAAGGTTGACGCGATTGTCGTCTCCAACACCACCATCGCGCGGCCCGGTTCCCTGCGTTCGGCCCATGCCGGCGAGAGCGGCGGGCTATCCGGGGCCCCGCTGCATGACGCCGCGCTTCAGCGCCTGCGTGATTTCCGACTGGCGACGCGCGGCGCGATTCCCCTGATCGGCGTCGGCGGGATCGGCAATGCCGACCAGGCCTATGCCCGTATCCGGGCGGGCGCGTCGCTCATTCAGCTCTATTCGGCGCTGGTCTATAAGGGGCCGATGCTGCCTCGCGCGATCAACCAGGGGCTTGCGAAGCTGCTGGCCCGAGACGGCTTTGCCCGGATCGCCGATGCCGTGGGCGTAGATTGCCCGCTTGCCTGAGCCGGTAGGACAAGCAAGTGTTGGCCGCATGAACCGACTGCGGCACCGCTTCCTCGTCCTGTTGCTGCTCTTCCTGCCCGCGACCGGCGCATGGGCCGAGGGTGGCATGGTGTCCTCCGCCGATCCGCGCGCCAGTGCGGCGGGGCAGGAAATCCTGCGCAAGGGCGGGTCGGCGGCCGACGCTGCAATGGCGATGATGCTGGCGCTGACCGTGGTCGAGCCGCAGTCGAGCGGGATCGGCGGGGGCGGTTTCATCCTTCATCACGACGCCCGGCAGGGCCTGATCGAGAGCATTGACGGCCGCGAGACCGCGCCCGCGTCCGCCAGGCCGGACCTGTTCCTGGGCCCGGACGGCAAGCCGCTGCCCTTTCCGGTCGCCTTTCCGGGCGGCAAGTCCGTCGGCGTGCCGGGCAACATTGCGCTGATGGCACGGGCCCATGCCCGCTGGGGGAAATTGCCCTGGGCCGAGCTGTTCGCGCCGGCCATCCGCCTCGCCGAGGAAGGCTTTGTGGTGAACGCGGTGCTGCACAGCCGCCTGTCCCAGTTAGCGCCGCTGTGGCAGGACTTTCCGGAAGCGCGGTCGCTCTACTGGCGCGACGGCAAGCCCGCCGCCGTTGGCACGGTCCTGCGAAATCGGGCGTTGGGCGCCTTTCTACGGCGCCTGGCGGCGGAGGGGGCATCCGCTTTCTACAGCGGCGAGAATGCGGCGGCGATAGGCCAGGCCGTCGCCGGTGCCCCGGTCAATCCGGCGGAGATCAAGGCGGCCGATCTTGCCGCCTATGCCGCCAAGGAGAGAGCGCCCGTCTGCGGCCATTATCGCGTCTACAAGATCTGCGGCATGGGCCCGCCCTCGTCCGGCGGGGTCACGGTGATCCAGATACTGGGGATGCTCGAGCGTTTCGACCTCGCCCGGCTGGGCAAGGACAGTCCAGTCAGCTGGCACCTGATCGGCGAGGCCATGCGCCTCGCCTATGCCGATCGCGACAAATGGCTGGCCGACAGCGACAAGGTGGCGGTGCCCGTCGCCGCCCTGATCGACCCGGCCTATCTGCGGGCGCGCAGCCGCCTCATCGATCCGGCCCGCGCGCGCGGCGACTATGCGGCGGGGAACCCGCCCGGCGCCCCCAGCCGCACCAGAGCGATTTCCGCCGAGGTGCCCGCCACGACCCATTTCGTCGCGATCGACGGTGCCGGCGACATCGCCTCGATGACCTCGACCGTGGAGGGCCCTTTCGGCAGTCAGCTCATCGTCAATGGCTATTTTCTGAACAATGAGCTGACCGACTTCACCTTCGCGCCGGAGAAGGACGGGGCGCCGGTGGCAAACCGGGTGGAACCGGGCAAGCGGCCATTGTCGTCGATGGCGCCGACCATCGTCTATGATGCGGCCGGCCGGCCCATCTTCACGGTCGGCGCGGCGGGCGGCAGGACCATCATCATGCAGGTCGCCAAGGCAATCATCGCCCATCTCGACTGGGGATTGAACGGGCGGGATGCCATTGGTCTCGGCCTCCTCTATTTCGACCGCAATGGTCTCATCCTGGAGCGTGGCGCCGGGCTCGACGGCCTGGCGGGGTCGCTGGAGGCCATGGGCCACAGTG
>DATJLC010000207.1:0-1960 GCA_035490755.1 Sphingobium sp. | reverse complement strand
TCCCGAAACTGCCTGGCTGATCCGCTGGCAAGATGTCGTCACTCTGACGGGCAAGGCGCTTGGTCTCAGCCAGGAAGCCGCTACATTGGTGTCCGAAACCGAGGCCTTCCTCAAGCAGGAAGCCGCGGCCTATCCCGAACTGCAAGGCAAGGTTTTTGCCAACGTCGTCAACCGGAACGACGGCCAGGTCGCGATCCGCATGCAAGGCGATCCGCGCGTGCAGCTGTTTGCCGATATCGGCATGGTGCCGGCCCCCGAAGCGCCCGGCGGCGCGGTATTGCCCAGCGGCATCTCCTACACTCTGAGCTACGAGAACTTCGACCAGATTCCCGCCGACATGCTTGTCAGCTTCTTCAACGATGCTGCTTCCGCCAACGACTTTTTCGGCATGGACCTGATCAAGCTGTCGCCGCTGGTGGCCAAGGGCGCCTATACGCGCTTCGAAGGCGAGGAACTGACCATGGCGGTGAGCGGGGCGGTGACGCCCCTATCCCTGCGCTGGGGCTTTCCCGAGGTCATTAAGGGGGTGGGCGAAGCTGCCGCCAATGCAGCCAAGCCCTGAATCATGCGGGCGGCAGTGATGCCGCCCAAACTCCTATTGACGACTAGGCATATTCCTATGCAGATGTCGCCCCCATGAGTGACATCGCTTCCTTCCGCCAATCCGTCGAATCCTTCATTGCCGCCCGTGGCTGGACCCCGACCCGTTTCGGCCGCACCGTCGCGGGCGACCCGCTCTTCGTGTTCGACCTGCGCGAAGGCCGCGAACCGCGCTCCGATACGCGCACGCGTATCCTCAAGGCGATGCAGGATTTCGGCGACAGCGAAACCCAGGCGCCCCTCCGGGTTGGCGTGGCGGGGCTCGGCAATGTCGGCGCCACCCTGGTGCGCATCCTGCAGAAGGACGGCGCCGAGCTGACGCGAAAACTGGGGCGCCAGCTCGTCGTGACGGCAGTTGCCGCGCGCTCGCGTTCCCGCGACCGCGGCATTGATATTTCTGGGCTCGATTGGTTCGACGATCCCGTGGCCCTTGCCAAGTCCGACGGCATCGATCTCTTCGTCGAACTGATCGGCGGCGAGGACGGTCCAGCCTTTGCCGCGGTCAAGGCGGCGCTGGAGATCGGTCGGCCCGTGGTCACGGCCAACAAGGCGCTGCTCGCCAAGCATGGCGTCACCCTGGCCAAGATGGCCGAGGAATCGGGCGCCCAGCTTGGTTTTGAAGCAGCAGTCGCCGGTGGCATTCCCGTCATCAAGACCCTGCGCGAGGGCCTGGGCTCGGCCCGCATCGCCAAGGTTTTCGGCATCATGAATGGCACCTGCAACTACATCCTCACCCGCATGGGCAACGAGGACATCAGCTTTGCCGATTGCCTCAAGGATGCGCAGGCCTTGGGCTATGCCGAGGCCGACCCGACCTTCGACGTCGAGGGCTTCGACACCGCCCACAAGCTTTCGATCCTCGCCACGCTCTGCTTCGGCTACGAGATTGCGCCCGACCAGATCCACGTGGAAGGCATTTCCCGCATCACCCAGCACGATATCCAGGTCGCCGCGGACCTCGGCTATAAAATAAAACTCCTCGGCATCGCCGAGCGCACCGAAAGCGGCATCGAGCAGCGCGTGCATCCCACCTTCGTGCCCAAGGGCAGCGCCATTGCCGGCGTCGACGGGGTGATGAACGCGGTGGCGCTTGAAACTGACCACGTGCATGAGCTGCTGCTGGCCGGTCCGGGCGCGGGCGGCCCGCCCACGGCATCCTCCGTGCTGTCGGATATCCTGGACACGGCCCGCGGCACGCGGGTACCGCCATTGGGCGTCCCCAGCGAGGAACTGCTGCCCTACAAGCAAGCCCCGATGCGCGCGCATGACGGGGGTTATTACATCCGACTCAATGCCAAGGACGTACCCGGCGCCCTCGCCTCCATCACCACCCGCATGGGCGAACGTGCCATTTCCATCG
>DATJLC010000206.1:0-19609 GCA_035490755.1 Sphingobium sp. | reverse complement strand
CGACTCCGCCGCCGCCGCGCGTGCCGAAGCGGCCGGGCTTGCCGTGGTGATGGACCGCTGCCCCAAGATCGAGATCCCGCGCCTCGGCATCGCGCGGGTGGGCTGAGCTTCCGACACTGCGGTTCGGCTCCTCTTTGATGTATCCACCCTTTTCACCTGCCGATCGCCCGTCTAAACCGGCGCCATGAGGGTGCGGCAGATCGGCGCGGCGCAGAACGCGCAAGAGCATGGGATCTCCCGCCGGGCATTCCTGATTGGCGGGGCGGCGGCGGGCGGTCTGGCGCTGGCCTGGGGCCTGTGGCCGCGCAGCTATGCGCCGCAGCTCAACCTGGCGCCCGGCGAGCAGGCGATCGGCGCCTTCCTCAAGATCGACCGCACCGGCCAGATCATTGCAATCGTGCCGCAGGCGGAGATGGGGCAGGGCGTTTATACCATATTGCCGCAGATCCTGGCCGATGAGCTCGGCGCTGACTGGCGAACGGTTGCGGTCCAGCCCGCCGTGTCGGGCCCGCTTTACGCCAATACCCTCTTGGCCGACGAATGGCTGGGCGGTGGGGCGCTCCGCTGGACCGGTTCCCTCGGTGACTATGCGCTGGCTGAATATGCCCGCCGCACCGGCCTCGTCCTGACCGGCGGGTCGACATCGCTCGCCATGTTCCAGGAGAGCTTCCGTGACGCCGGCGCTGCGGCGCGGGTGCTGCTGTGCAAGGCGGCGGCGGCGCGCTGGGACGTGCCATGGGAAAGCTGCGACATCGTCAAGGGGCTGGTCACCGACGGCACCCGAACCCTCAAAATCGGCGAGCTGGCCGAGGAAGCGGTCGGGTTCGAGGTGCCGGAGATGCTCCCGCTCCGGCAGGAGCGGGAGGGGGAGGGCCGGCTGATCGGCACCAGCGCGCCGCGCCTCGATCTGCCTTCCAAGATCGACGGATCGGCCAATTACGCCGCCGACATCCGCCTGCCCGACATGATTTATGCCGCGATCCGGCAGGGGCCGGTTGGCGACGCCCGGGTGAAGTCCTTCAACGAGGCCGCCGCGCGCAAGGTGACGGGCGTGATCGACGTCATCCGCACAGATGGCTGGATCGCCGTCACGGGCACCAACTGGTGGGCCGCCAATCAGGGGCTCGGCCGGCTCGACCCCGTGTTTGACGTGACCGGGCCGCTGCTCTCCGACGAAGCGATCGGCAAGGCGCTCGACGCCGCGCTCGCCAGCGGCGAGGGCGAGCGTTTTTTCAGCCGTGGCGATCTGGAGCCCGTGTTCGACAAGGCGAGCATCGTTGTCGCCAGCTATGCCGTCGCGCCGGCGCTGCATCTATGCCTGGAGCCGATGGCGGCGACCGCGCGGGTGGACGATGCCGGCGCCGAGATCTGGATGCCCAGCCAGGCGCCGGGCCTCGCCCGCAAGGCGGTGGCGCGCGCGCTCGGTTTCGCGGAGGAGCGGGTGACGATCTACCCCCTGTTCGCGGGCGGATCCTTTGGCCGCAAGATGGAGGCCGAAGCTGCCGTCCAGGCCGCTTTGATCGCCCGCGACGCCAAGGCGCCGGTGCAGCTTCAATGGTCGCGTTCGGAGGACATCATCCAGGACCGGCCGCGCCCGCCCGCCAAGGCCAGGATGGCTGCCAGGCTGGGTCGCGGCGGGCTGATCCAGGGTTGGCTCGCCAAGGTCGCGGCGCCCGCCGCGCTCGCGCAGAGCTGGGCGCGCCTCGGCAAGGGAGATAGCCCGGCCGAGGCCATTGCGGCAACGGCCAGGACAGCGGATCGCCTCGCCGTGTCCGGCATGGACAGCCCCTATGGCATCGCCAATTTCGCGGTCGACCATCATCCCGCCGAGATCACGCTGCCGACCGGGCGCTGGCGGTCCAATGCCAATCATTATGGCTGCTTCTTCAGCGAATCCTTCATCGACGAGCTGGCGCAGGTCGCCAATGTCGAGCCGATGTCGTTCCGCATCCAGATGCTGGGCGGCAACCCCCGCCTGGCCCATTGCCTCACCACCGTCGCGGCGATGGGCGAGTGGCAGGGCGGTGTGCCCGGCAGCGGACAGGGCATTGCCTGCCACATGATGGCGGGCAGCGCGATTGCCGTCATGGTCCAGGCGGCGATGGAGGGCGGCCGGATCAGGGTACGGCGGATGGTGGCGGCTATCGATTGCGGCGCGGCGGTCAATCCCGACATCGTCCGTCAGCAGGTCGAGGGCGGGCTCATCTTCGGCCTTGCCTCGGCGCTTGGCGGCGCGGGCCATTATAAGGGCGGCATGCCGACGGCGCTGCAACTGGGCGAAATGGGCCTGCCCCGCCTCGCCGACGTGGGCGATCTGATGGTCGAGATCATTGCGAGTACCCAGCCGCCGGGCGGCGTCGGTGAGATTGGCGTGCCCGCTGTCGCGCCAGCCCTCGCCGGTGCGCTCCATACCGTGACGGGGCGGCGCTGGCGCACCCTTCCCTTCCTGCGCGAGGGCTGAGCATGGCGAACAATCTCTTCTCCCCAGGCGAGGATGTCCCCTCTGCGGCCGCCACCCATCCCGCCGTCATGCCGCGCCGGGTGGGGGTGCTGATCGTCAATCTCGGCACCCCGGCCGCCCCGACCAGGGATGCCGTCAAGACGTATCTGCGTGAGTTCCTGTCCGACCGCCGCGTCGTGGAGATCCCGCCCTTGCTGTGGCAGCCGATATTGCGCGGCATCATCCTCAATACGCGGCCCGGCAAGTCGGCAAGGGCCTATCGGGAAATCTGGATGGACGAGGGCTCGCCACTCGCCGTCCACACCCGTGCCATCGCCGCCGGGCTCGCCGGAACATGGGGTGAGGGGGTGATTGTCGACTGGGCGATGCGCTATGGCGCCCCGGCGATCGGCGAACGGATTGCGGCGCTCAAGGAGGCCGGCTGCGATCGCATCCTGGTGGCGCCTCTCTATCCGCAATATTGCGCGGCCACGACCGCCAGCGTGATGGACGCGGTGGGCGAAGCGCTGGCGGCCATGCGCTGGCAGCCGGCTATCCGGATGCTGCCGCCTTATCATGACGATCCGGCCTATATCGCGACGCTGGCGCAATCGGTTCGCGACCATATGGAATCGCTGCGCTTCACGCCGGAACGGATCGTCGCCAGCTTCCACGGCATGCCGGAGCGCACGCTGCACCTTGGCGACCCCTATCACTGCCAGTGCCGCAAGACCGCGCGGCTTCTGGGGGAGGCGCTGGGGCGTACCGTCTATGTCAGCTTCCAATCGCGATTCGGCCGCGCCAAATGGCTGGAGCCCTCGACCGAGTCCGTCTTGCGCGCGCTGCCGGCTGCCGGGGTGCGTGACATTGCCGTGGTGACGCCAGGTTTCGCGACCGATTGCCTTGAAACACTTGAAGAAATCGCACTGCGCGGCCGCAATGATTTTCTTGCCGCAGGGGGACGTAATTACTCCTATTTGCCCTGTCTTAATGCAGGACCCCTCGCTATTCTTCTCTACGAAGCCATGCTTTCCCGGGAGCTTTCGGGATGGGTGGTGACGGGTGGGGGCTGAAACAGCGGCCTTGTCATGCAGGGTCTTGTCGCGAGGAGTGAAGTGATGAGAAGAGTTGCAGTCGTAACTGGTGGGACGCGCGGCATCGGAGAGGCAATCAGTATCAAGTTGCGGGACATGGGCATGACGGTCGCCGCAAATTACGCCGGTAATGAACAGAAGGCGGCCGCCTTCACGGAAGTGACGGGCATCCCGGCCTATAAATGGGATGTCGGCAATCATGAGGCTTGCCTGGAGGGCTGTGCCAGGGTCGCGTCGGAACTCGGCCCGATCGACATTGTCGTCAACAATGCCGGCATCACTCGCGACGGGGTGCTGGCGAAGATGAGCTTCGACGACTGGAACGAGGTGTTGCGGATCAACCTCGGCGGCTGCTTCAACATGGCCAAGGCGACATTCGGGAGCATGCGCGATCGAAATTGGGGGCGCATTGTCAATATCGGTTCGGTCAATGGTCAGGCAGGCCAATATGGTCAGGTCAACTATGCGGCCGCCAAGTCCGGCATCCATGGCTTCACCAAGGCGCTGGCCCAGGAAGGCGCGAAATATGGCGTGACCGTCAACGCGATCGCGCCCGGCTATATCGACACTGACATGGTGGCCGCGGTGCCGCCGCCGGTGCTGGAGAAGATCGTTGCCAAGATTCCCGTCGGCCGGCTCGGCCATGCCGAGGAAATCGCGCGCGGCGTAGGCTTCCTGTGCAGCGAGGATGCCGGATTCGTCACCGGATCGACCCTGTCGATCAACGGCGGACAACATATGTACTGACGACGCCTTGCCGCGGCCGGACCTCTATGCCGGGCCGATCAAGCGCAGCATGACCATAGCCGGCCATGCCACCTCGATCAGCCTGGAACCTCCCTTCTGGACGGCGCTCGAAGCTGCGGCCAGGGAATTGGCGCTTCCGCTCAATGCCCTGGTCGCGCGCATCGATGCCGAACGGGTGGAAGCCGGCGCGGTCACCAATCTCGGCAGCGTGCTGCGCTGCTGGCTGCTGGCGCGGGCGGCGGGATCAGGTCCCGGCCTCGAATAGTCCGGCGAGTTGCGCGCGCAGCACATTTTTCTGCACCTTGCCCATGGCGTTCCGAGGCAGCGCGTCGAGGCGCACGACGCGCTTGGGGATCTTGTAGGGCGCCAGGCGTTCCCGTGCCGCCGCGATCAGCGCCGTCTCGTCCGCATCGCCCATCACGACCGCGACCACCGCCTCGCCGAAATCAGGATGCGGCACGCCTACCACCGCGCTCTCAATGACGCCCGGCAGCTCGTCCAGGACCAGCTCCACCTCCTTGGGATAGACATTATAGCCGCCCGAGATGATGAGGTCCTTGGCCCGCCCGGAAATCCACACCCGCCCGTCCGGATCCTGCCGCCCGACATCGCCGGTAATGAACCAGCCGTCGGCGGTGAATTCTTCGGCCGTCTTCTCTGGCATGCGCCAATAGCCGCCGAACACGCTCGGTCCCCTGATCTGGATGACGCCGATGTCGCCGCCGGCGATGCGCAGCTCCACGCCGGGCAGGGGAAAGCCGACACTGCCCGCGATCCGCTCACCGTCGAGCGGGTTGGAGGTGATGATGACGGCCTCCGACATGCCGTAGCGTTCCAGGATGCGCATGCCGGTGCGCGCCTCGAATTCTCTGAACGTCGCCTCCAGCAGCGGGGCCGATCCGCTGACGAATAGGCGCATGTTCGCGGCGCTCTCGCGGGTGAAGGCGGGGTTGGCGAGGAGCCGGGTGTAGAAGGTCGGCACACCCATCATCACCGTGGCGCGGGGCAGCATCGCCATGACCTCGGCATCGTCATATTTCGCCAGCCACAGCATCGGCGCGCCGCTCAAAAGGGCGCAGTGCAGCGCCACGAACAGGCCGTGGACGTGGAAGATGGGCAGCGCGTGAAGCAGCACGTCGTCCGGCGTGAAGCCCCAGAGCCGGTGCAGTGCCCGCGCATTCTCCAGGAGATTGCCGTGGCTCAGCATCGCGCCCTTGGATCGGCCGGTGGTCCCGCTCGTGTAGATGATCGCGGCCAGGTCGCCGGGCGCACACGCTACGCTGGTCCGCATCGGCGCCATGGCCCTGGCGCGCGCAACGAACGCGGCGGCATCCTCGATCAGCAGGCGCGGCTCGCTGTCCTCGACGAAATAGCCGATCTCGGCCTGCGTATAGGCGGGGTTGATCGGCACGAAGATCGCGCCCGCCTTTAGCGTGGCGAGGTAGAGGATGACCGATTCGGCGCTTTTGTGGACCAGCAAGGCGACACGGTCGCCAGGCCGGACGCCCTCGATTTCCACCAGCAGCGCCGCGGTACGCGCGACGCTGTCCTCAAGGTCGCCATAAGAGAGGCTGGTGCCGTCAGGCTGGATGAAGACGGGCCGGCTGCGGTCAGCGGGAAAGGCGGCGGCGATGCTGTCGTAGAGATTGGACATATCGCCGGGCATAGCGCCCCAGTGGCCGTGCCGCCATATGCAGCTGTGACCGATCAGGCGAGCCACAGGCGCAGGAGCAGCGCCACGCCCGCCAGCGCCGCGACGCTCGTTGCCCAGATGGCGACGAACCAGCCGAGCTTGGCGAATTGGCGCATCAGTGATAACCCTCCGCCCCCACCTTGCCGCGAAACACCCAATAGGCCCAGGCCGTGTAGGCGAGGATGATGGGCACCAATATGCCCGCACCTATCAGCATGAAAAGCTGGCTGCGGTACGGCGCGGCCGCCTCCCAGATGGTGACCCGGCCAGGCACCACATCCGGCCAGATCGAGATGCCGAGCCCCAGCAGCGACAGGCCGAACAGCCCGAGCGCGAACAGGAAGGGCTGGACATCCTTGCGCTGCGACAGGCTGCGAAAGAAAAGGCCGGCAATCAGCGCGGTCGCCAGGGGCACCGGCGCCGTGATGACGATGCCCGGCCAGCTCAGCCAACGCTGATGATATTGCGCCTCGAGGAAGGGGGTCGCGGCGCTGACGGCGATGATCGCCAGGATGAGCAGCAATCCCGCCCGGCCGGCATAACGATAGGCTTGCGCCTGCAGCGGCCCTTGCGTCTTCCAGATGAGCCAGCAACTGCCGAGCAGCACATAGCCGATCGCGAGCGATCCGCCGGTCAGCAGGCTGAACGGCGACAGCCATTCCCACCAGCCGCCGGCATAGGCGCGGCCCGCGACCGTGATGCCCTGGAGGAGCGCGCCCAGCGCTATGCCCTGTGCCAGCGTCGCGCCCAGCGATCCCACGAAAAAGGCGCCGTCCCAGAAGGGCCGGTGCGCCGGATCGCGCCAGCGGAACTCGAACGCGACGCCCCGCAGGATCAGGCAGAGGAGCATGGCGATCAGCGGGGCATAGAGGGCGGGCAATATGATCGCATAGGCAAGCGGAAAGGCCGCCAGCAAGCCGCCGCCGCCCAGCACCAGCCAGGTCTCATTGCCGTCCCAGACCGGCGCGATGCTGTTCATCGCCGTGTCGCGATCGGGCCCCACCGCAAAGCCAGGGAAGAGGATGCCAATGCCGAGGTCGAACCCGTCCATCACCACATAGGCGGCGATGGCGAAGGCGATGATGCCGGCCCAGATCACGGTCAGGTCGATCATGGTGCGGTCCCTTCCAATATGGCCGGTGCCGGCGTGACGCCCGAGCTGCGGATGGGCGCGCCGTCAAGGCCCCGCTCTCCGGCCTGGGGCGGCTTGCGCATCAGGTGCAGCAAATACCAGACGCCCGCGCCGAACACTGTGAAATAGACGATCACGAAGGCGATGAGCGAGCTCGCGACCGCCGGCGCATCAATGGGCGCCGCGCTCTGGGTGGCGCGCAGCAGGCCGTAGACGGTCCAGGGCTGGCGCCCCACCTCGGTCGTCACCCAGCCGGCGAGCACGGCGATGAAACCTGATGGTCCCATCAGCAAGGCGGCGCGGTGCAGCATCGGCCAGTCGTGGAGCCTGCCGCGCCACCGCGCGACGAGGCTCCACAGGCCGATGCCGAGCATCCCAAAGCCCAAGGCGACCATGATCCGGAACGACCAGAAGACGATGCCGACCGGCGGCTCCCTGTCATCGGGCACGCTGTCGAGGCCGGCGAGCGGCGCGTCGGGATCGTGCTTGAGGATCAGCGAGGATGCCTTGGGAATCTCGACCGCGTGGTCCACGCGTTTCTCCCGGCTGTTGGGAATGCCGAAAAGGATCAGCGGGGCACCCTCCGGATAGCTGTCATAATGCCCCTCCATCGCCATGATCTTGACCGGCTGATGTGCCAGCGTGTTGAGCCCGTGCAGGTCGCCCGCGACGATCTGGACGGGCGCGACCAGCGCCGCCATCCACATGGCCATGGAAAACATGGTGCGCGCGCCAGGATTGGTCCGGTCCCGCAGCAGATGCCACGCCCCGACCGCGCCCACCGCAAAGGCGGTTGTCAGATAGGCCGCGATCACCGTATGGACCAGGCGATAGGGAAAGCTGGGGTTGAAGATGATGGCGAGCCAGCTCGGCCCGGGCAGGAACTGGCCATTGGCACCCATCTCATGGCCCACCGGCGTCTGCATCCAGCTGTTGACCGACAGGATCCAGAAAGCCGAGATGACGGTGCCGACCGCCACCGCGCAGGTCGCGGTGAAGTGGAGCCCGCGGCCCACCTTGTTGATCCCGAACAGCATGACGCCGAGGAATCCCGCCTCCAGGAAAAAGGCGGTCAATACCTCATAGGCCATCAGCGGTCCGATCACCGGTCCCGCCTTGTCCGAAAAGACCGACCAGTTGGTGCCGAACTGATAGGACATGACGATGCCGGAGACGACGCCCATGGCGAACACTATGGCGAAGATCTTGAGCCAATAGCGGAAGAGATTGGCATAGACGCCCCTGCCGGTGGCAAGCCACAATCCCTCCAATACGGCGAGATAGCTTGCCAGGCCGATGGTGAAGGCCGGGAAGAGGAAATGGAAGCTCACCGTGAAGGCGAATTGCAGGCGCGCCAGGTCGAGTGCGGTCATGTCCTGCTCCCTGCCGGTCCACCAGCAGGGGTGACGGCTCAAAGCGGAAGTGCACGCGATTTCTAAAGCATCAGCACCGCGATCGCCAGCCGCTCATCTGGATCGGATTAGAAGGGGCGCTCTCCGACATAATTGCCCGCGTCGCTGTAGCGGCATACCAATATGTCTTCGCGCGCGCTGGCCGCCTTGGCGCAGCCGACCTCGCCTGTGGTCCGCCACATCAGTTGGGTATAATGGCCGACATCGGCCACATTGCCGGTAACGCTGTTATTGGGGAACAGACCTGGGCGGAAATTGCGCTTCTCCCGGACCCACGCATCGACCATCGCCTCGTAGGTGAAATAGCCCTTCGTTCCCGCCCACAGATTTTCGCCCTGCGGTCGCCTGGGATTTTCCGGGGCGTGGCGGAACTGGCCGGTTGCGGCCAGGTGATCGGCCCATGCCTGTGCCGAGGCGGCAAGGCCCGAATCCCATTGCAGGGGCGCGATACCAAGGGCCGTTCGCTCGCGATTATGGGCGCCCAATATGCGTTGCTCGAATCCCGTCGTCGTGCCGATGCTCCCCATGTTCAGCGGGGCGAGGGCCGCGAGCAGGCCGTATGCGATCCAGGATTTGATTTTCTTGCCAGCCATGGATTGAGAGCTCCCGTCACTTGCGGGGCAGGTATCTCATCCGAGGATCACCTTCCTGTTGAAGGCCGTGATTAGCGGGAAATTAACTATGCGGTCCCGTCGCTGCGGTCGCGGGGAGGATCGCGACGAGGTCGCCGCGTTGCAGCTGATCGTAGAGCAGGCCGGCAAAAGCCGTGGGAATTCCGATACATCCATGTGTCCCGAAACCCTCTCGCACGTTGCTGCCGTGAATTGCAACACCGTCTTGCGTCAGGCGCAGCGTGTAGGGCATTGGCGCGTCATATTGTCTCGAGCGATAGTCCCGCGCCTTGGAGAGAATGGGGAAGATGCCGGTGGGTGTCGGCTTTCCGTCGGTTCCGTAAAGGATCACCGCCGACCCAATCTCATGGCCGGCGCGGAAGACGGAAAGGGTCTGTCTGCCGAGGTCGATACGGACCCACATGCGGCCCTTGGGGACCTGCCGCTCATTCCACACATAGTCCCCGAAATGCATCGGACGGGTGATGTTCAGCACGCTCTTGACGGTTTCGTGGCGACCGTCCGGAAGGACGAGCCTGGGCAGCCGGTCGGCGGGATACCAGATTCGCGGGCCGGTCGGTTCCCGCTGGATGATGAGCCGCGTCTTTTCAGCCGGGGTTGCGAGTTGTGCGACGAGGATGATCGCCGCGCCTAGCAGAGCCGCTGATATGCCGATGTTGATGGCACGTGCCGCCAGCTCTTTATGCGGCCTTTTATGAGCCGCCATGCGCCGCCATGCGCGCGATCTGGCGCCGTCGCCGGGATCGCCGCAGCGCCCACCCGATGCTGAAGAAGCCAAGGATCATGGTCGCCCAGGTTGCGGGCTCGGGTATTGCCGGCGGCGGCCCACCGGGGGGCGGTTCGGGTTCTTCCCCACCGGGCGGCGGCAGCACGGGGTCGCCACCGATAGCGGGCGGGATGAATGGCAGGCCCGGCAAAGGGCCGCCCGGCCCCACGCTGGCTGTCACGGGGGCAACGAAAACCGGCGCCTCGACTTCCGGAAAGACAATCTCAGGGACCAGCGCCTCGGATCCGAAGTCGATCGGCGGGCGCGTGCGGACCGGCGCCAGGACGCGCTCGGTGGGGCCAAAGGGAGCCGCACCGGCTGCCAGATGGATGTCGGGCTTGGTTGGAAGCAGCGCGCCGGTCCGTGTGCCGGGCGATCGCTGCGCCAGGACGGACAGTGGATCACGCAGCACTTCGGCGATCGCCGAGCGTCCTTGCTCGCCGATT
This sequence comes from Sphingobium sp., assembly GCA_035490755.1. GTDB lineage: Bacteria > Pseudomonadota > Alphaproteobacteria > Sphingomonadales > Sphingomonadaceae > Sphingobium. Next base: position 9,247 of record DATJLC010000206.1, on the reverse strand, counting down.
GAAGCGACAAAGGAGCCGCCTGTAAATAAAACGAGCAGGAGCGCGCGCTTCCAAGGCATGCCGGCGTGATGTCGACGCCTGCGTCGAATGACTGCGCGCTGTCGCATCGTACTCACTTGGCGTCGCTCCCTTCCATGCGTCAGAAATCTCCATTCTGCGCCAGAAACCCGCAGCGGCGACTAATTCGGCACGCGCGTCTCCCCGCGCGCGGTGACTGTTGATCCGAATGTCAGAGGTCTAACCGTGCACTTGATACATTACAGCGAGGTAAACAAACCTGCCAGCACAGTAACCATTTCTTGCCCGATCTGGTGTGATTTTTGTCACACCACTGTTTCGCCAGGCCTTAAACATCGAGATTGGCGACGTTCAGGGCATTGTCCTGGATGAACTCCCGGCGCGGTTCGACGACATCGCCCATCAGACGCGTGAAGATCTCGTCCGCTACATCCGCCTGGTCGATCTCGACTCGCAGCATCGAGCGGTTGTTCGGGTCGAGCGTCGTTTCCCACAGCTGCTCGGCGTTCATCTCGCCAAGGCCCTTGTAGCGCTGGATGGACAGGCCCTTGCGGCCCGCCGCCAGCATGGCGTCGAGCAGTTCGCTGGGGCGCGTCACATTGGCGCCCTTGGCCGAGCTCGCGGAGGCCGCGCCATCCTCGTCGCCCGGTTCCGCTTCGGCGGCGTCCGCCTGTTCCTGCGCCTTGGCGGCGGCCCGGGTGCTGACCAGCCGGCTGGCACTGACATAGGCCTCCGCCTGTTCCTGCGCGAGAGCATGGAGCTTGCGCGCCTCGGCAGACTGGAGGAAGGCCGCTTCGATGATGTGATGGTCGACGACGCCGCGCAGCAGCCGTTCGAGGTGATAGCCGCCCTCGGCCGAGAGCGCGGCGCTCCATCGGCCTTCCTGCTCGGCCGCGTTCAGCCAGCTTACCGCCAGCGCCAGCGCCGCCTCGTGGCTCTGCAGCGTGGTCTCGGGATCGAGCGCGCCCGCCAGGGCCAGTGCCTCGACAATGGCCGGATCATAGCGGCGCGGGACATAGCGCATCAGCGTGCGCATGCGCCGCGCATGTTCGACAAGGTTGCGCAGGTCCGCGCCCGATCGCGGGCCGGCGGTCGTCTCCAGCACCATGGTGTCGATGCCGTTGTCGACGAGATATTGGTCAAGCGCCGCGTCGTCCTTGAGATAGACTTCCGACCGCCCCCGGCTCGCTTTGTAGAGCGGCGGCTGGGCGATATAGAGATGGCCGTTCTCGATGATCTGCGGCATCTGCCGATAAAAGAAGGTGAGCAGGAGCGTGCGGATATGGGCGCCGTCCACGTCCGCGTCGGTCATGATCACGATCTTGTGATAGCGCAGCTTTTCGATGGTGAACTCTTCGCGGATGCCGGTGCCCATCGCCTGGATGAGCGTGCCGATCTCGCGTGAGGACAGCATGCGGTCAAAGCGGGCGCGCTCCACGTTCAGGATCTTGCCGCGCAGGGGCAGGATCGCCTGGAAATGGCGGTCGCGGCCCTGCTTGGCCGAGCCGCCGGCCGAGTCGCCCTCGACCAGGAACAGCTCCGACTTGGCAGGATCACGCTCCTGGCAGTCGGCCAGCTTGCCGGGCAGCGAGGCGATGTCCATCGCCCCCTTGCGCCTGGTCAGTTCGCGCGCCTTCTTCGCGGCCTCGCGCGCGGCGGCCGCATCGACCACCTTTTGCACGATGGATTTCGCATGAGCCGGGTTTTCCTCCAGCCATTCCGCCAGCTTGTCCGCCATCAGGCTTTCCAGCGGCTGGCGCACTTCGGAGGAGACGAGCTTGTCCTTGGTCTGGCTGCTGAACTTGGGGTCGGGCAGCTTGACGGAGACGATCGCGGTCAGCCCCTCGCGCATGTCCTCGCCGGTCAGGTTGACCTTCTCCTTCTTGAGGAGGCCGGACTTGTCGCCATAATTGTTGAGCGTACGGGTCAGCGCCGCGCGGAACGCCGCCAGGTGCGTGCCGCCGTCCCGCTGCGGGATGTTGTTGGTGAAGCAGAGGACGTTCTCATAATAAGAGTCGTTCCACTCCAGCGCGACATCGATGGTGACGTCGTCGCGGGTCCCGTTGATCGCCACCGGATCGGGCATGAGGGGGGTCTTGTTGCGGTCCAGCCATTTGACGAAGGCCGCGATGCCGCCCTCATAATAAAGCTCGACCGTCTTTTTCTCGACATGGCGCGCGTCGGTCAGGAACAGGCGTACGCCCGAATTGAGGAAGGCCAGCTCGCGATAGCGATGCTCGAGCTTCTCGAAGTCGAATTCGGTGATCTTGAAGGTGGCGGGTGAAGGCAGGAAGGTGACGCGCGTCCCCTTCTTGCCTTCCGCCGGTCCCACGACCTTCAGCGGTGCCTCCGCGTCGCCGTTGCGAAAGCGCATGTAATGCTCCTCGCCGTCGCGCCAGATGGTGAGGTCCAGCCATTCCGAAAGCGCGTTGACGACCGAGACGCCTACGCCGTGGAGGCCGCCCGACACCTTGTAGGCATTGTCGTCGGAGGTGTTCTCGAATTTCCCGCCCGCGTGCAGCTGGGTCATGATGACCTCGGCTGCGGAGACGCCCTCCTCCTTGTGGATGCCGGTCGGGATGCCGCGGCCATTGTCGGTCACGGAGACCGAGCCATCGGGGTTGAGGGTGATGTCGATCCGGTCGCAATGCCCCGCCAGCGCCTCGTCGATCGCATTGTCGCTGACCTCGAACACCATATGGTGCAGGCCCGATCCGTCGTCGGTGTCGCCGATATACATGCCCGGCCGCTTGCGCACCGCGTCGAGCCCTTTCAGCACCTTGATGCTGTCGGCGCCGTAATCATTCTGGTTGGAGCTGCTGGTGGGTTCTTCTGCCATGCCCAGCCTATAGGGAATGTGGCGGCAGGGGGGAAGGGGGCTGTAATGCCAGCGAAGGCGGGCATTACAGTGCGGGGCGGTTGCCCGACCAATCTGCCAAAAAACGGCGGCACTTCCGCGCCGCCGTCCCATCATTGCGCTAGTCGAGCCGATCAGGCCGCCGCTTTCGCCTTCTCGGCCTTGTAGCGATCAATCGCTTCCAGCGTGACTCGCTTCGCCTCGGCGGCGTCGCCCCAGGTGCCGACGCGCACCCACTTTTCGGTCTCCAGGTCCTTATAGTGGGTGAAGAAATGCTCGATCTGCTGGAAGACGATGTCCGGCAGGTCCTCCTTCTCGGCGACGTTGGAGTAATAAGGGAAGGTCGCGTCGTCGGGGACGCAAATCAGCTTTTCGTCGCCGCCATGCTCGTCCTCCAGGTTCAGGACCGCGATCGGCCGGGCGCGCACGACGCAGCCGGGAACGAAAGGCGAGCGCGACACGACCAGCGCGTCGAGCGGGTCGCCATCGGGCGAGAGGGTGTGCGGCACAAAGCCGTAATTCGCCGGATAGCGCATCGGCGTGTGCAGGATGCGGTCGACGAACAGGGCGCCCGATGCCTTGTCGAACTCATATTTCACGGGCTCGCCGCCGGTCGGCACTTCGATGATCACGTTGAGGTTCTCTGGGGGATTTGCGCCAACGGGAATCAGATCAATGTTCATATTCGGGCCTTGCCAAAGAATTGCCGGATACGGCCCGTCAGCGCCTTGGTTTCAGCAGCCGATCGAGGCTCGTTTCGCCCTCTCCTATTTTCTGGAGGCGCGGATAGCGGATGCCGCCGGAATAATCGAGTGCAATAGTGGCGAAGCGTCGCCCCTGCCTGACGATTAATTGCAGCGGCGATTTTCCGCCGCTGGTCGCGCCCAGCGTCTCCAGAAAGCGCGCGCGCGAATATTCGATGCCGTTCACCGCGACGATCCGGTCGCCATTGGTCATGCCGGCGCGAAAGGCGGGGCTGTCCCAGATGACCGTGTCGACCGCGCCGTCGTCCTGCACGATCAGGCCGACGCCATGGCTCTGGTCGACGATGTGGCGCTCGACCTCGCGCGCCTTGGTGCTGCTGTTGGGTTCCGTGCCATAGGCGAGCCGGTATCCGCCCAGCTCCAGTCCCGCCTTTGTCACCTGCGTGGAGGTGCGGTCGATTCGCGCGGTCAGGAAGCCGTCCCAATCATAGGGCATGACGTCGTTCAGCGCCTTCACCACATCCGCGCGGGCATAGGTCAGGACGCCCCAGTCCCCATCATTCATGCCGAAGAAGGCGCGGGCGAAATTGTCCATGCCGCGCTTGCCGCCGGTGCCGCGCTGGATGATGGCGTCCGCTTCTAGCCAGATCATCAGCCCTTCGTTGTAATAATCCTCGCCCCGCTGCCAGTCAGGCCAGGCCTTTGGCCGCCGCGCGGCGATGATCGGGTCGCGGGTGGTGTCGGCGACCGGGCGCCACAGCCGGCCGCGCGTCGCATCCAGGCGCGCTGCGATCACGGCCAGCGCGTCGAGCGTCTGTTCCTTGGTCTGGATGCCGGAGCGGGCGCCCAGCACATAGCCCCAGAACTGGGTCTGACCCTCATAGACCCACAAAAGGTCGTTGCGCATCGGCGTCGCATAATCCGGAGTCCAGAGCGCGGCGGGGCGGCGGAACTTGCCGTTCCAGCTATGGACAAGCTCGTGCGGCAGCAGGTTGCGACTGCCCGGCCCCTCGTTCCAGCGGGTGAAATAGCCGGGGCCGACCGCATTCTCGCTGGAGCGGTGATGCTCGAGGCCGATTCCGCCGAACTCGTCGCTGAGCGCCAGCAGGAAGTCATAGCGATCGAATGCCCGCGCGCCGAACAGGGCCAGGGCCTCGTCCACGAGCTTCTTGTGCCGGTTGATCTGGTCCGGCGTAGCCGCCAGCTCCTTGGCATCGTCGGCGAAAATCTGGAGCGAGACATTGTTGCCGAGCGGCACGGCCTTGTGGATGCGCCCGGCAAAGACCGGCGAATCAACCAGCGTCTCATAGTCGGTCGCTTCATAGACCACCTGTCCACCGGTCCGCCTTCCCCGGAGCGCGCTGGCGTCGGTCCAGCCGGCGGGATAGGTGACGCTCGCCTGCACCGGCACGCGCCGGACATGATAGCCCGCCGGATAGAGCGACAAATTCTCCCATTGCAGGTTCAGTATATTGGCGCTGATCTTGATCCGGCCCTGATTGCCCTCGGTCGCGCCCAGATACTGGAATTCGGCCACCAGTGTCCGCGCCGCGGCGGGCAGGTTCAGGTGAAAGGCATAGACATTCACCGCATCACGGCTCCAGCCGACCTCCTGCCCGTCAGCGGTGAAGCGAAGGCCGGCGAGCTTGTCGATCTCGCCCCGGGGCGCATGGTGGCCGGGCAGCCATTGGGGGAGGAGGAGCGTCAGCGGCCCGCCCGCCGCCAGCGATATGGTCTGCTTCACCCGGATGATGCGCCGGGCGATGTCGGTCGCATCGACCTCCAGCCGCATCGTGCCGCCGGGCCAGGCGATGTCGCGCGCCTCTGGCACCGTACTGACAACAAGCTCGGCAACGGGCGCGGAGCGGGCGGGGGAAGCAGGTGCCTGGGCTTGTGCGGCGCCGGTGGCGGACAGGAGGAGCGGCAGGAGGCAGGGCTGCAGGCGCTCGGCCCATTTGGGTCTGTTATGCATATGAAACGGAGAATGGCGCGCTCCGCCCGGTTCGTCCAGCCGTCAAACCGCGAGTCAGCCCGGATAGCGATCAAACCGGGGCAGGTCCGCCTGCCCGTCCATCCAGGCGACCCTTTCGGCCATCTGGATGTGCGCCTGCGGGGGCAGCGCGTCAGGATCGTCCAGCGTGACCGACTGTATGTCGACGATTCGGGGCATGAACTCGGCATTGCGATAGAACAGCCCCGTTCCGCAGTCGGGGCAAAAGCTGCGCAGGGTCTGGCCCGACGAATTGACCGTGCGCGGCGTGCCGGCGGTAACGGCGAGATCCTCCTCGGCAAAAGCGGCCCAGGCGACCATCGGCGCGCCCACGCTCCGCTGGCAATCGCGGCAGTGGCAGAGCGTGACGTGCTTGGCCGCGCCTTTGACCTCGTAACGGATCGCGCCGCATTGGCATCCGCCGGTCAGTTCCCCGGTCCCCTCCGCTGTCATGGTCGGTCTCCTTCGATTCGGCGATCAGAACATATGAGGAACAACGTCCGGCGGCAAGGCATGTTCCCTTGCCTTGCAAATCCCGCTAGAGGGCTGCGCCATGGCCCAGGATAAAACAGGACGCATCGAAACACCCCGGCCGATCCGGGGCACGCAGGACATGCTGGGTGAGACGGCGGACCGCTTTGCCCATGTGGTCGAGACGTTCGACCGGGTACGGCGGCTCTATGGCTTCCGGCGGATAGAGGTGCCGATGTTCGAGGCGACGGCGGTGTTCGCCCGCTCGCTGGGCGAGAGTACCGACGTTGTCGCCAAGGAGATGTACACCTTCGAGGACCGGGGCGGCGACAGCGTCACTCTTCGGCCCGAATTCACCGCCGGCATCGCGCGGGCCTATATCACCGAGGGCTGGCAGCAATTTGCGCCGCTCAAGGTCGCGACCCACGGCGCCCTGTTCCGCTACGAGCGGCCGCAAAAGGGGCGCTATCGCCAGTTCCACCAGCTCGACGCGGAAATCATCGGCGCCGCCGAACCGCTGGCCGACGCGGAGCTGTTGATCTTCGCGGACCATCTGCTCAAGGAGCTGGGTGTCAGCGAGGGCGTGACCCTGACGCTGAACACGCTGGGCGACGCGGCCAGCCGTGATGCCTGGCGCACCGCCCTGGTCGCGCATTTCGAGGGGCACCGCGACAGCCTGAGCGAAGACAGCCTCGATCGCCTGGCCCGCAACCCCTTGCGAATCCTCGACAGCAAGGACGAGCGCGACAAGGCGGTGGTGGCAACCGCGCCCGACATCGACGCCTTCCTGACGGACGAGGCGCGCGCCTTCTTCGAAAAGGTGACGGATGGCCTGAAAGCGGCCGGCGTCGCCTGGGAGCGGAATGCCCGCCTCGTGCGCGGCCTCGATTATTACCGCCACACCGCCTTTGAATTCATCACCGACCGCCTCGGCGCGCAGGGCACGGTGCTGGGCGGCGGGCGCTATGACGGCCTGATCGAAAATTTGGGCGGCCCGCCGACGCCGGCCGTGGGCTGGGCTGCGGGGATCGAGCGGCTGGCGATGTTGCTGGGGGAGGGGACCGCCACGCCCTGCTTGGACGTCATCGTTGCGCTTGAAGATGACGGTGCATTGCGCACTGGCATGCAGGCATTGGCTTATTTGAGGCAGGCGAGGCTGTCAGCTGACATGATCGCCACCGGCTCACCCCGCAAGCGTTTCGACAAGGCCACCAAGGTTGATGCCCGCATCATACTGAGCATCGGCATCAGGGATGGGCAGGTCCGTTATGGACTGCGAGGGGAAGAGGGCCTGGTGCAGCAGGTGAGCGATCTCCTGCCGCCTCCCGTCGAAGCCGGGTTTCAATGATCCTGTTGCCCCACTTTCGTCACCCTGAACTTGTTTCAGGGTCCATCTCTCCTCTCGCTCCGAGATTGCCGGCGGCGCGATGGATGCTGAAACAAGTTCAGCATGACGGAACCACCGCAAAATCGTCACCCAGTGGGGCAGGACCCAAAGCGTGACCACCATCTCCCCCGACCGGATCGCCCAGATCCTCGCGCGGCGGGACGAGGTGCAGGCGGCGATGGCGCGGCCGGACCTTGAGCCCTCCGACTTCGTCAGGCTCTCCAAGGACTATGCCGAGCTTGAGCCGGTGGCGCGCGCGGCGGGCGAGGTGGCCTCGCTCCGGCACGAGCTTGGCGAGCTGGACGCCATGCTCGCCGATCCCGAGATGAAGGCGATGGCCGAGGAGGAACTGGCCAGCGTCAAGGCGCGCCTGCCCGACGCGGAGCGCGTGCTGGCCCTCGCGCTGCTGCCCCGCGATGCGGCCGATGCGCGGCCTGCCATGCTGGAAATCCGCGCCGGCACCGGCGGCGACGAAGCGGCACTGTTCGCGGGCGACCTCCTGCGCATGTACCAGCGCTATGCCGAATCGCAGGGTTGGCGCATCGAGATCATTTCCGCCAGCGCGTCGGAGGCCGGCGGCTTCAAGGAAGTCATCGCCTCCGTCACCGGCACCGGCGTGTTCGCCCGGCTCAAGTTCGAAAGCGGCGTCCACCGCGTCCAGCGCGTGCCCGTCACCGAAAGCGGCGGGCGCATCCACACCAGCGCCGCTACGGTCGCCGTCCTGCCGGAGGCGGAGGATGTCGATGTCCAGATCAACGAGGCCACCGATCTCAGGATCGACGTCTACCGGGCCTCGGGCTCGGGCGGGCAGCATGTCAACACCACCGACAGCGCGGTGCGGATCACTCATCTTCCCACCGGCCTGGTGGTGACCCAGCAGGACGAGAAGTCCCAGCACAAGAACAAGGCCAAGGCGCTGAAGGTCCTGCGCACCCGGCTCTATGAGGCGGAGCGTGAGCGCACCCAGAGCGAGCAGGCCGGTGCTCGCAAAGCCATGGTCGGCTCGGGCGACCGGTCCGAGCGCATCCGCACCTATAATTTCCCGCAAGGGCGCGTCACCGACCACCGCATCAACCTGACCCTGCACCGGCTGCCCGAAATCCTGGAGGGGCCGGGCCTCGACGAGGTCATCGCCGCGCTCATCGCCGAGGACGAGGCGGCGCGCCTCGCTCAGCTGGACGAGGTGGGGTGAGATGCCTCTTTCCGACTGGCTGCGCGACGCGGCGGCGCGGCTGGCGGCCGTCAGCGATTCGCCCCGGCTCGATGCCGAGCTGATCGCCGCTCATGCCGCCGGGCTGGAGCGCGATCAGATGCTCCTGCGCCTGCGTGATCTCGATGTGCCGCCGGGCGCGGACGCGCTGCTCGCCCGCAGGCTTGCGCATGAGCCGGTGGCGCATATCACCGGCACCCGCGACTTCTGGACGCTGCGCCTCAGGGTGAGCCCGGACGTGCTGATCCCCCGCCCCGACAGCGAGACGCTGATCGAGGCGGCGCTGCGTCATTTCGCCGGGCGGGCAGGGCCGGGCCGCATCCTCGACCTCGGCACCGGCTCGGGCGCGCTGCTGCTGGCGGCGCTCAGCGAATGGCCGGAGGCCACCGGGCTCGGCGTCGACATCTCCGGGGCGGCGCTCGCCGTGGCACAGGACAATGCGGGCCGTTGCGGCCTCGCCGACCGCGCGGCCTTCGTGCAAGCGGACTGGGGCGCGGGGCTCGACGATCGCTTCGACCTCATCCTCTGCAATCCCCCTTATATAGCATCCGGCGCGGTGCTGGCGCCGGACGTGGCGGATCATGAGCCGCATGGCGCGCTGTTCGCGGGC
>DATJLC010000205.1:0-2246 GCA_035490755.1 Sphingobium sp. | reverse complement strand
GTCCAGGCTGTTGACCGGCAGGGCCGGACAGAATTCTATCGTCGAGGTCATGCCGCGTTCGGCTGCCATTTCGGCGAAAATGGCGAATTGGTCCAGCGCCCGCCCCTGGTCCGGATCAAGGCTCATCGTGTTGAGTTGTTCTGCACCGAGATCACGCATGACATCCATGTTCGACGCGAAATCGCGCATGTCGACGCCGGGGCTGACGAGGCACCCCTCGCCCATTGAAATTGAAACACTCCGATCACGCATAACCGCCAGCATGTCGGCGCGCAGCGCGCGATCGTGCCGCAGAACGTTGTAGGGTGAATGCGACTCATCCTCGCCATAGAGGAGGATTGAAATGCAATCGCATCCCAGGTCGGCGGCCAGATGCACATGTTCGATCGGCGACAGGCCCGATACGCTCAGATGCTCGATACCCAGCCGTTGCATCCTGCCTCTCCCTGATTTTTCCGCATTGGCTGAGGGTATAGCCAAGGGTCGGAAGCCGAGCAACCAACCCCGATGCCCTTGTACTGGCCCCATAGGCACCCCAGCTTTTCCCGCAGGCAAGCAACGGCAATGAGGGCATGACCATGGCGAGTGCGCCGCGCGATCCCGCTACAGGCACTGATGCGCTGAAACTGACGCCGCCGGAGCCGGTCGCGGCCGTCGCGCCGGACAAGGCGGCCGGGCTGGTCCCCGTCAGCGAAGAGCAGCGGTCGAAGCTCGCCGCCAGGGTCGATCACTTTGTCGACGAACTGGTCGCGCAGGATGCCAATTCGCCCGAGTTCGGCCGGCGCGTCGACCAGATCACCAATATGGGCCGGCGCGAGATCGCCGAGGCGGCCGGCCAGTCGAACCGTTTTCTCGACCGGCCGGTGCGCGCGATGGACGAGACCTCGGGCGTCGGCGCCGATCTCGCCCAGTTGCGCCGCACGGTCGAGGACCTCGATCCCTCGCGGCGCGGCAACCTGCTCGCGCCCCGGAAGCTGTTCGGCATCATTCCCTTCGGCAACCGGCTGCGCGGCTATTTCGACAGCTACAAGAGCGCGCAGAGCCATATCAGCGCCATCCTCGCCCGGCTGCAGGGCGGCAAGGACGAGCTGCTGATGGACAATGCGGCGATCGACGTGGAACGGCAGAACCTGTGGGCGGCGCTCGGCAAGCTCGAACAGATGATCGTCATGTCGAAGCTGCTCGACGCCGGGCTGGAGGCGCGCGCGGGCGAGCTTGAGACGAGCGACCCGGCCAAGGCCAAGGCGATCCGTGAAACCGCCTTGTTCTATATCCGCCAGCGCACGCAGGACCTGCTGACGCAAATGGCGGTGAGCGTGCAAGGCTATCTCGCGCTCGACCTCGTCAAGAAGAACAATGTCGAGCTGGTCAAGGGCGTCGACCGCGCCTCTACGACCACGGTGGGCGCGCTGCGCACGGCGGTGACGGTGGCACAGGCGCTGACCCACCAGAGGCTCGTCCTCGACCAGATCAGCGCGCTCAACACCACCACCGCCAACATCATCGATGCCACCGGCCAGATGATGCGCGACAACACCGCCCGCATCCACGAGCAGGCGGCGGCCTCGACCGTGCCGATGGAAACGCTGAGCCGCGCTTTCCAGAATATCTATGAGACGATGGACAGCATCGACAGCTTCAAGCTCAAGGCCCTCGACAGCATGAAGCAGACGGTAGCGACGCTGGAGGACGAGATCCGCAAGTCCAGGGCCTATATCGCGCGGGCCCATGGCCAGGCGCAGGCGAGCGCCGAGGGGGAATCCGCCGGGGCGCTGCAGGCACTGGACTGAGCACGGGAGCGCCCATGGGATGACGGACTGGGTGAAAGCCGGGCAGGAGCTGTACGAATGGCTGACCGTGCAAAGGCGCCGCCATGCACGTCTGCGGCGCCTGCGCCAGTTGCGACGTCAGCATCGTTTGCGGCGCCTGCGCCGCGCCACCCTTGCCGCCGCCGCGATATTCGTGGCGGCCTTGCTGGCCGGTTTCTTCATCGGCGGGCTTGGCCCGGACGGAATGCTGATGACGATTTTCGCGATGCTGGCGGCTTTCATCCTGCTCGCGATCTTTCCCAGGATGGTTCCGCCATCGGCCACCGACCTGCGAGAGGCCGACCTCAGCGGGCTGACGGGGCAGACGGAGGCCTGGCTGGAGGCGCAGCGCCGGTTGCTGCCTGCCCGGGTGCAGCCGCAGGTCGACCGGATCGGCACCGGGCTGGAACAGCTCTCTCTCCAGCTGCCCCGGCTCGG
>DATJLC010000204.1:0-3229 GCA_035490755.1 Sphingobium sp. | reverse complement strand
TCCTCCGGGCTGGTGCCCCAGGTGACATTGGGCGCGATGTCGGCGGCGGCGAGCGTCACCGACTTGTCGAAGCGCGCGCCCTCGTCCGTCACCAGCGTCTTCCAATAGGCGACGGCGCGGTCCCACGCCTCGCCGGCGGGCGCCATCGGCCGGCCCTTGAGATAGGCGAAGGTCTTGTCGTCGGGCGCGAACAGGCCGGAGCGCGCGCCGCCCTCGATTGCCATGTTGGCGACGGTCAGCCGGCCCTCGATGCTCATGTCGCTGAAAGTGTCGCCACGGAACTCAAGGACATAGCCATTGCCGCCGGCCGCCCCGATCCGGGCGATGATCGCCAGGATCACGTCCTTGGGCGTAACGCCGAAGCCCAGCTTGCCCTCGACCCGGATCTCCATGTTCTTCGACTGCTTGAGGAGCAATGTCTGGGTCGCCAGCACATGCTCGACCTCGCTCGTGCCGATGCCGAAGGCGAGCGCGCCCAATGCCCCGTGCGCCGCCGTGTGGCTGTCGCCGCAGACGACGGTGGTGCCCGGCAGGGTAAAGCCCTGCTCCGGCCCGACGACATGGACAATGCCCTGCTCCGCGTCGGTGGCCCGGAAATAGCGAATTCCGGCGGCCGGGGCGTTGAACTCCAGTGCCGCAAGCTGCGCCGCGCTTTCCGGGTCCGCGATGGGAACGGGACGCCCCGCCGCGTCCAGGCGCGCGGTGGTCGGCACATTATGATCGGGCACGGCCAACGTCAGGTCGGGCCGACGCACCTTGCGTCCGGCCGCGCGCAGCCCTTCGAAGGCCTGCGGGCTGGTCACTTCATGGACGAGGTGGCGATCGATATAGATGAGGCAGGTACCATCGTCGCGCCGGTCAATGACGTGCGCGTTCCAGATCTTTTCGTAGAGCGTTGAAGGCTGTGACATAATCCGCCGCCCTAGCCGCATCCTGGGCAGAAGCAAAGACACTTAACATAGGTGCGGCGCCGCAAGCACCCCATGGCCGTGCCTGTCAGACCAGATAATGTGCCGTTGTCCGGGCCGCCACGTCGGCCGCGGTAACGCCGGGCGCGGTTTCGATGAGGCGGAAGGGAGAGGCGTGATCGGGCCGCTGGAACACGGCGAGGTCGGTCACGATCATGTCCACCACATTCTTGCCGGTCAGCGGCAGGGTGCAGGACGGGATGAACTTGGCGCTGCCGTCCTTGGCGCAATGCTCCATGACGACGATGATCTTCTTGACGCCGGCGACAAGGTCCATCGCCCCGCCCATGCCCTTGATCATCTTGCCGGGGATCATCCAGTTGGCGATGTCGCCATTTTCCGCCACTTCCATGGCACCAAGCACGGTGAGGTCGATATGGCCGCCGCGGATCATGGCAAAGCTCTGGGCGCTGTCGAAATAGGACGACTGCGGCAGCTCGCTGATCGTCTGCTTGCCGGCGTTGATGAGGTCGGCGTCCACCTCGTCCTCATAGGGAAAGGGGCCGATGCCGAGCATGCCGTTTTCCGACTGCAGGGTGACGGTGATGTCCTTGGGCACATGGTTCGCCACCAGCGTGGGGATGCCGATGCCGAGGTTGACGTAGAAGCCGTCCTTCAACTCGCGCGCAGCGCGCGCCGCCATTTCGTCACGGGTCCAGGACATCAGGCGGTCTCCCTTTGGCGCACGGTGCGAAACTCGATCTTCTTCTCATAGGGCGCGCCCACGATCATGCGCTGGACATAGACGCCCGGCAGGTGGATCGCGTCAGGGTCGAGGCTGCCGACCGGCACAACCTCCTCGACCTCCACCACGCAGACCTTGCCGCAGGTCGCGGCGGGCACGTTGAAGTTGCGCGCCGTCTTGCGGAACACGACATTGCCGGACTCGTCGGCCTTCCACGCCTTGACCAGGGCCAGGTCCGCGAAGATGCCGCGCTCGAGAATATAGTCCTGGCCGTCGAAGTTCTTCACATCCTTGCCCTCGGCGACCAGCGTGCCGACGCCGGTCCGGGTATAGAAGCCGGGAATGCCCGCCCCGCCCGCGCGCATGCGCTCGGCCAGCGTGCCCTGCGGACAGAACTCCACCTCCAGCTCGCCCGCCAGATATTGCCGTTCGAACTCTTTATTCTCACCGACATAGGAGCTGATCATCTTGGCGATCTGGCGCGTGCGCAGCAGCTTGCCGAGCCCCTCATTATCAATGCCGGCATTGTTGCTGGCGACGACAAGGTTCCGCACCCCGCTCGCGACGAGAGCGTCGATCAGCCGTTCCGGAATGCCGCACAGGCCAAAGCCGCCGCTGGCAATCAGCATGCCGTCCCTCAGCAGACCTTCAAGCGCGGTCGTAGCATCGGGATAGAGCTTGTTCACGGGCGGACTCCTCTCGGCGAAAATGTTGCAGTGCAACCGCAGTCATCGGATAAGCGGGACATTTGTCTCACGCAAGAAAAAAGGCCGCCCGGGCGAGCGGACGGCCTTTCGCGATCATAATAGCCAGCGGCCTAGATATCATCACCCAAGGCGCCCTTCACAGCGCCCTTCAGCTTCTGACCGGCGCCCTTGGCCTTCTGCCCCTTGCCTTCGGCGACCAGGGTATCGTCAGCGGTCTTGCGGCCGTGCGCTTCCTTGCCCTTGCCGATGGCTTTGTTGGCGGCGCCCTTGGCCTTGTCGATCATTGCGCCCATGACAAATCCTTCCTGTAATCAGCATGTTGCTGAAAGGAAGAACCCCCGCCGACCGGCAGGGTTCCGGCAGGTCAGATCAGCCCGGCCAGCGGGCTCGACGGGTCGGCATAAAGCCGGCGGCCCATGCGCCCGGCCAGATAGGACAGCCGCCCCGCCTCCACCGCCAGCCGCATGGCCCGGGCCATCATCACCGGATCCTTGGCCTCGGCAATGGCGGTGTTCATGAGCACGCCGTCGCAGCCAAGCTCCATCGCCACCGCCGCGTCGGACGCGGTGCCGACGCCAGCGTCGACCAGCACCGGCACCTTCGCGCCCTCGACGATCAGGCGGATGGTGACGCGGTTCTGGATGCCGAGTCCTGAACCGATCGGCGCGCCCAAGGGCATGACCGCGACCGCGCCCGCTTCCTCGAGCTGGCGCGCGGCAATGGGATCGTCCACGCAATAGACCATCGGCTTGAAACCCTCGGCCGCCAATGTCTCGGTCGCTTTCAGCGTTTCGCGCATGTCCGGATAAAGAGTGCGCGCCTCGCCCAGCACCTCCAGCTTCACCAGTTCCCAGCCCCCGGCCTCACGC
>DATJLC010000203.1:0-5099 GCA_035490755.1 Sphingobium sp. | reverse complement strand
ATATGGGATTCCGCGCCTTTGGCCGCCCTCTCCCAGCAGCAGGAGCCGCCCCGGCCGCGTCGCCGACGCCAGCCAGTGGATCAGCAGCGATCCGGCGATGGCGACGGCGAACAGCGCCCATGTCCGGTCGCCGGCATAAGGCGCGCTGTAATGGATGAAGGCGACATGCATATACATGATGACCAACGAAGCCCGCCCCAGCCGAGCCAACGGGCGCTGCGCGCGGTACGGCAGGCTGGCGACACATAGGCACAGCAGGATACTCATCGTCACGCCGGCCACCAGCGACAGGACCGGCACGCCGAAATCGCCGAGCTTCATGTTAACCGGGGGCAGCCAGAGCAAGGCGGCCAGCGAGAAGGGCGCAAGAACCAGCGCCGTCAGGACGGCGCCCGGCGGGCGGGCGCGCCAGAGTTGCCCAGCCCAGTATAGCGCGACGGCAGCCGGCACCGCCATCAGGCCCAGCGGCGAGGCTGTGCTGCGCTCCGCAACGACATGCGCGCCGGCCATCCCCAGCGCGATCAGCACGATCCATCGCCAGTCCGCCGGGTCGGGGAGGCGAAGCGCGATCCCGTTCCAGACCATCCGCGCAAAAAACAGACAGGGTATGAACCACAATGTGGTGAACGGCCCCCGCAGCGTTTCAGACTTCAGCAGGATAACCGAGACCGCTGCCCCGAACGATGGGAAGATCGGTCGAACCCCGCGGAGCCACTCAATGGTGAAATCGGCCACGATCAGCAGCGCGCAAAAGGTTGCGAACGGCACCAGCAAGCTGCGCGCCTGCCGCACGGCCAGCCCGGCCATCGGTCGGGCCTGCACCATATAGCCCGACAACAGGAAGAAGAGCGGCATGTGAAAGGCATAGATCGCCTCGCGCACGGGTCCGCGCGTCCACACATGACCAGCGACGACGAGCAGGATGCCGACGCCCTTGGCCGCATCAACCCAGATCAGCCGCCCGGCCATCGCGCTGCCTGCCATATCCCTGCTTTGCCCCTGCATGGCATATCGTCTAGAGGCTCGCCCATGACCGTCAACCGTCCCCAGCGCCGAACCGCCAATGCACCGCACTCGCCGCTGGCCGACAGGGTGCTTTTCATCGATGGCGAGGCGATCGTCATCGACAAGCCGGCTGGCCTCCCGGTCGATCCGCCGCGCGACGGTTCGCTCAGCCTGGAAAACCATTTGGCCTCGCTGACATTCGGTTTCCAGCGCTGGCCGCTCGCCGTGCACCGGCTCGACCGGGACACCAGCGGCTGCCTGCTGCTCGCCCGCAACCCCAAGGCGCACAAGAGATTCACCGCCGCGTTCGAGGCGCAGGCCGTGTCAAAGCTCTATATCGCGGTCCTGGGCGGAGTGCCGGAAAACGCCAGCGGATCGATCGACCTGCCGCTCGCCAAGATCAGCAGCGCGGCCGAAGGCTGGCGTATGGCGCCGTCGCCCAAGGGGAAGGCCGCGCGCACCGACTGGCGGGTACTCGCGGTGCGGGACGGCCGCGCGCTCGTCGCCTTCACGCCCCACACCGGCCGCACCCATCAAATCCGCGCCCACGCCCTCCATGGCCTGGGGATCGGCATCATGGGCGATCCGGTATACACGGGCCAGGCCACCCCCGCACCACGTACCCCGCTCCTGCTCCACGCCCGCATGCTCCGCGTTGAGCGCGCCGGCAAGCCGCCGGTGGAGGCCATTGCCCCCATGCCGGAGCGTTTTGCCGAGGGCGGTTTCAGCGATGCCGAAGCGATCGTCATGGCGGAGACGGGCGATGGCTGAGCTGCCTGCCGATGCGCTGGAGGAACGCTTCATCACCGCCAGCGGTCCCGGCGGGCAGAATGTCAACAAGGTCGCGACCGCCGTGCAGTTGCGCGTCGACACCTACCGCCTCGGCCTCTCGCCCGAGACATTCCGCCGGCTGCGCGTGCTGGCGGGATCACGCATGACCGAAAGCGGCACGCTCATCATCACGGCCCAGCGCTTTCGCACCCAGGAAGCCAATCGGCAGGACGCGCGCGATCGGGTGGCGGCCCTCCTTGAAAAGGCCGAGGAACGCCAGGCCCGCCGCGTCAAGACCCGTCCCGGCAAGGCCGCCAGGGAACGGCGCGTCGATGCGAAGAAGAAGCGATCAGGCGTCAAACAGGGACGTGGCAGGGTTCGCCTTGATTGAACATGCCAGGTCAGGCATTCGTCTGATCGGGCTCGTCTTCGCCATCGCCGGCAATCTCCAGCGCGATCATGCACTTCACTCCGTCCGTTCCGAGCGCAAAGCTGGTCTCCGCCTGGAACTGGTAAGGCAGCGCCAGCTCGATCAGTTCGCGTCCATAGCCAAAGCCGTACTCCGCTGCGTCTACAGCGGGCATGCTGACGCCGCTTTCCTCCCAGTCGACATGAATGTACGGCCTGCCGCCCGGGCGCGCCGCATCGACGCGCCAGCGCACTGCCAGTCGTCCCTGTGGCTGACCAAGCGCTCCATATTTGACCGAGTTGACGGTGAGTTCGTGCAACGCAAGCGCGAGCGTCTGCACGGTATGTGACCGCAGGCGCACGCCGGGCTTGCCGTCAAGCGTGATCCGTTCGCTGTCCAACTTGGAGTGGGCCTCCAGTTCGGCGCGCAGCAGTTCATCGAACTTCACCCGACTGCCCCTGGTCAGGCGCGATAACAGCCCCTGCACACGCGCAAGTGCGGCCAGACGTGTACCAAATACTTCCTGAAAGTCGTCCAGCGAAGCGCTGCCCTTGATTGTCTTGTCAGAGAGTGCGGACACAACGGCAATCAGGTTGCGGGTGCGATGCTGGAGCTCGGCGACGAGCGCTCCCAGCCGATCCGCGTTTTCCTTTGCCTCCGTGACGTCGTGGGAAATGGCGATGCAACCGTCGATCCTGCCATCATGAAAATAGGGAACCGCGCCGATCTGAAGCCATCGCCTCTTTCCATTGATTTCCACAAGCATCGCGACTTCAGGCTTCACCACTTCACCGCGCAGCGCCCGGACCATGGGATAATCATCTGGCGCCAGCGGAACCCCCTCAAGATCGAAAATCTGCCACGGGTGCGCCACGGCCCCTCCAAAAAGGCGCAGCACTTCAGGATTTACCTTCGTGACCTCGCCGTCGACATCGTACAGGGCAATGCCGACTGGCAGCAGGTCCAGCAGATTCGAAAGCTGCGTCTCTCTTTCGCGAAGCGCCATCTCGGTGAGCACCCGCTGGGTTAACTCGTCGATAAGGATCGAAATGCCCGCTATGTCTCCCGATTCATCATGCACTGGGCTGATGCTGGAAGTCAGCCAGGTCGAACCGCTGTCATCAACTGGGTCTAAATAGTGCGCCTCGTCCATCACGGTCTCACCGCACCGCACCCGTTCGATGATCGGCAGGCCGTGAGCCACCGAATCTGGCCAGCTCAAAAGGAATCCTGAGCCGAGCGGCGGCTCCAGCCCTCTGCAGAGCCGCAGATAGGGATCGTTGTAGATCTGAATGAGATCCTTGCCCCAAAGCAGCAATGACGGAAAACCGGCGTTGAGCGTCAAATCGACCGCGAATTTCAGGCTCGGCGGCCATTCCGCCATCGGACCCAGCGGTGTCGCTGCCCAGTCATGGGCGCGTACCCGTTCATGCATCTCGCTCTTGCCGATGGGCCATTTCCGAACTGGCGGCATCGCATCCATGGCATATCAGCCTTTGTCGACAGGTCGTTGTAACGACTGGCTGGCCTCAAAGGTGGATTGCGCCTGTTCAGCTTCGTCCCGATCGGCAATCTCCAGCGAAATCGTGCAGGTCACCCCGTCCGTGCCAAACGTCAAATTGGTCTCGGCACCGAACTGATAGGGCAGCGCCCGTTCTATCAGCTGGCGCCCATAGCCGAGCCCGATCGCCGTCGCGTCATCTGCAGCCACGGGGACGCCGCTTTCCTGCCAGTGGACATGAATATAGGGCCCACGGCCTGGCGCCGCCGGCTCCACGCGCCAGCGCACTGCCAATCGCCCCTGCGGCTGACCAAGCGCACCATGCTTGACGGCATTGATGGCAAGTTCGTGCAGCGCAAGCGCGAGCGTTTGCACGGTACTTGAGCGCAACGGCACACCGGACGGGCCGTCGAGGGTGACGCGTTCGTCCTCGAACGCGGACTGCGCTTCCAGTTCAGCGTGCAAAAGCTCATCGAAGGTGATCCGCCTGCCATCGGTCAAACGCGAAAACAGACCCTGGACACGGGCCAGCGCGGCGAGGCGTGTACGAAATGTCGCCTCGAATTCCGCCAGCGACGCGCTGCCCTCTATCGTCTTGTCGGCAAGAGCGCACACGACTGCGATCAGGTTGCGCGTGCGATGCTGAAGTTCAGCGACAAGGACGCCCAGGCGATCCGCGCTTTCCTTCGCCTGGGTGACATCATGGCAGATGGCGATGCAACCATCGATCCTGCCGTCGCGAAGGAACGGAACCGCGCCGATCTGAAGCCACCGCCTCGTTCCATTTATTTCCACAAGCATCTCGACGTCAGGCTTTACCACTTCACCGCGCAGTGCCCGGGCCACGGGATATTCATCTGGCGCCAGCGGAACCCCCTCACGATCAAAAATCTTCCACGGATGTGACACGTCGCCTTTTCTGAAATGGCGCAGCACTTCAGGATTTACCTTCGTGACCTCGCCGTTGACATCGTACAGGGCGATGCCGACCGGCAGCAGGTCCAGAAGGTTTGAAAGCTGCGTCTCCCTCTCGCGCAGCGTCAACTCGGCGAGTACCCGCTGGGTCAGCTCGTCGATGATGATGGAGATACCCGCTATATCTCCCGTCTCATCGCGCACCGGGCTGATGCTGGAAGTCAGCCAGGCCGGATCGCTTTCAGAAGCCGCTGGCCCGGAATGGCGAGACTCCTCTACGACTATGGTCTCGCCGCGCCACACCTGTTCGAAAACCGGTTTCCCGTGAACCACGGGCTCTGGCCAGCTCAAATGGAATTCTGAGCCGAGTGGCGCCTCCATTCCTCTGCAGAGCCGCAGATAGGAATCGTTGTAGATCTGAATGAGATCCTTGCCCCAAAGCAGCAATGCCGGAAAACCGGCGGTGAGCGTGAAGCCGACCGCGAATTTCAGGCTCGG
>DATJLC010000202.1:0-5519 GCA_035490755.1 Sphingobium sp. | reverse complement strand
GGTCGAGCCCCGCCGCCAACCAGCGATCGAGCATCGCGCCCGCCATATTGCCGCAGCCGACCATCAGAATGGGCGTTTTCCACTCGTTCAGCATTTCACCCACGCCAATGTCAGGCTTCGCCATGCGTTTCGATCAGGCTGGCAGCCAGCGCGTCGGCGGGCGACTTGCCGCCCCACAGCACGAACTGGAACACGGGGTAAAAGCGCTCGCACTCGTCGATCGCGCTTTCGATGAGGAGCTGCGCCTGGTCCAGCGTCAGCGCGCCATTGGCGCCAAGCAGCGCGCCGTGCCGGAACAACACCGTGCCGTTGCTCGACCAGATCTCGAAATGACCCAGCCAGAGCTGTTCGTTGATGAGGGCGATCGTCTCGTAGATCGGCGAACGCTTTTCCTCCACAACACGAATGTCGGGCATGACGAGCATCTGGAGGACCTGATCCTCCTCGCGCCAGATCGCCCGGACCTCATATTCCGTCCAGCTGCCGCGGTAGCGGGCGCAGATCTCCTCCTCCGACACATGCTCGAAGGGCCATTCATGGGCTTCGAAATAAGCGGCTAGCATGTCGATCGGCTCAGCTTCCTGATCGCCATGTCCAAATTCGTCTCTGTCAATCATTTCAATGCGATCCGGGCCTCAAAGCCGTTCAGTTTCATCGCCGAACGGATTGCTACCACGTTTCGGCACCAACGGACAGTCTTGCGAAGATTCAAAACCTCCGAATGGGTACAAATCTGTGGAAAAGCTGTGGACGGCTGTCTAGCCGCCACTCGCCTTGCCCTCGATCGCGGCGATCCGGGCCTCAAGCGCCTCGACCCGCTCGCGCGCGGCGGCGGCCATTGCCTTCACCGCCTCGAATTCCTCGCGCGATACGAAATCAAGACCGCCGATCCATTCCCTCGCGCGCTCGCGCGCTGAACTCTCGAATTCGCGGCCCATGCCGGCCAAAGTGCCGGCGGCACCGTTCATGAGCTTCGAAAGGTCGTCGAAAAAGCGGTTCTCGCTCTGCATGGCTAATCGTCCGGTAGGGAGTGGATGAGGCGCTATATCTGGGTATTGATAGCCGGCGCAACAAGCGTCTCGGCACCGGAATTCAGCCGATCGACCTCGAAATTCAGGTAGATGGCGAAGCACAGCCACAGGATATAGGGCAGCATCAGCAAGCCTGCGGCAGTCCGAATGCGCGAGAACAGCCAGGCCGTGACGACCGACAGCAGCAGGATGACACCGAGCAGATAGAGCGCCAGTTCAACCTCGTGCGCGGCGAAAAAGAGCGGCGACCAGCCGAAGTTGCAGAGCAGCTGGACGATGAACAATGTGATCGCCAGTCCCTTGCCCCGGGCACGGCGCGCATCAAGGATGAGAGCGACAGCCAGGCCGAGCAGGACGTAAAGTGCGGGCCAGACTATGCCGAATATCTTTCCGGGCGGCATGAGATCGGGTTTCGTCAGCGCTGCGAACCACCGGTTGTCATGGCCGCTATTGGCGATGACGCCCGACAGGATACCGCAGAACAGGATTGCGGTGATGCAGACCAGGGCCCAGCGGAAATAGGACAGGCGAAGCTGACCCTTCGAGGCAAGCTCGTTCATCGGCTGCACCGTCCCGGCATGACCACGCGAATCCCCCGTTTACCTCACCAGCTTGTTAACTTTCTGGGGCGATTTACTGGTGCTAGCAAGCATCCATTATTGGACCTGTCCTATAAAGGGCCATCCGGCGAGCGGCGCCGCGCCACGATCAGGAACTCGACATTGCCTTCCGGGCCGGTGATGGGGCTGGCGGTGATGCCGTCCACCTGCCAGTCCTGCCCCCGCAGCCAGTCAGCCACATCTTCACAGACACGCGCGTGCACGGCCGGGTCGCGTACCACACCGCCCTTGCCCACCTCCACCTTGCCCGCCTCGAACTGCGGCTTGATGAGGGCGGCCAGAACCGCGTCCGGCGCCGCGAAAGTCAGGGGCCGATCGAGCACCTTGGCAAGCGCGATGAAGCTGGCATCGCACACGATCACGTCGACGGGCTCGGGAATATGCTCGGCCGTCAGGATGCGCGCGCTGGTCTGCTCGTGGACGATGACGCGCGGATCGGTCCTGAGTTTCCAGGCAAGCTGGTTGGTCCCGCTGTCCACGGCATAGACCCGCATCGCGCCCCGCGAGAGCAGCACATCGGTGAAGCCGCCCGTTGAGCTGCCGACGTCCATCGCGACCTTGCCCGCCACATCCAGGCCGAAATGGTCGAGCGCATGGGCCAGCTTGATGCCGCCGCGCGAAACCCAGGGATGGTCGCGGCCCTTCACGTCGAGCGGCGCGTCGGGCGGCAGCATCTGCCCCGCCTTGTCGATGCGCCGATCGGCCGAATAGACATGCCCGGCCATGATCAGCGCCTGCGCACGAGTGCGGCTTTCGGCGAGGCCCCGTTCGACGAGCATCTGATCCGCGCGCGCCTTCGCCATGGCGTTCAGGCGCCGACGAGTGCCGTGAGCGACCCCGGCGTCAGCAGCTGCGGCAGCACCTGCCCCGTGGCCGCACCGGGCGCATAATAGAGATAGAGCGGCACACCCGACCGGCCGTGCGCCTCCAGGAAGCGGGTGATCGCGGGATCGCCCCGGGTCCAGTCGCCGACCATGACCGCGACGTTCTGACGGGCGAAGGCCTGTGCGACATCGGTATCGGCGATCGCCCCCGCCTCGTTGATCTTGCAGGTGACGCACCAATCGGCGGTGAAATAGAGGAAAACCGGGCGGCGCTCGGCGCGCAGGGATGCCAATTGCGCCGCGCCATAGGGGATCGCGCCGTCCGCAGCCGCGTCTTGGACGGTTGCGGTCAGCGCCGGCGGCACAAGCAGGGCCGCGCCCGACAGCAGCGCGGCGCCCGCCAGCCCGATCGACCCGGCCCCGCGCCCCCCGCGCTGAATACGACCAGCGATGAGGCACAGCAGCGCGGTTGCAACGGCCAGGATGATTGCGAGCGTGACACCGCCCGTTCCGCCCTGCCGCCAGAGCAGCCATGCCAGCGCCAACGCGGTCAGGCCCATCGGCACCGCCATGATGCGGCGCAGACGTTCCATCCACGGCCCCGGTCTTGGCAACCGGCGGCGCAACGCCGGCACGAAGGCCAGCGCCAGGAAAGGCGCGGCGAGGCCCAGGCCCAGGCCCGCGAAAATCGTGAGTGCAAGCGGCCATGGCATCAGCAGCGCCGCGCCCATCGCCACGGCCATGAACGGGCCGGTGCATGGCGTCGCCACGAAGGCCGCAAGCGTGCCGGTCAGGAACGCGCCCCTCGCGCCATTCCCCTGCCGCCCGGCATCGAGCGCCGGCAGGGCAAAGATGCCAGCAAGGTTAAATGTGATCGCGACCATCAGAACGAGCAGGAGCGCGATGACACGCTCGTCCTGCAACTGAAAGGCCCAGCCGACGCTGTGTCCTGCCGCCCGCAGCCCAAGGATGAGGCCGCCCAGGACGAGGCAGGCGAGCATGATGCCGAGCGTATAGGCAATGGCCTCCACCCGCGCCTCGCGCTCGTCTCCACCCGCGCGGGACAGGGCGATGGCCTTGAGACTGAGGATCGGCAGGACGCAGGGCATGATGTTGAGCAGCAGCCCGCCGAGCAGGGCGCCGCCCAGCGTTAGTGCAAAACTGACCAGCCCGACCGGGGCGCTGTCTCCGCTGACCGCGAAGCCTCCTGACGGCACCGGCCCCGGCCGCGCGGCCAGTGACAAGGCGGTCTGCGGCGAGACCGCCAGCACCCCCTCTATGGCGCTGCCCCTTGCCGGATCGCCCTTGGTCTCGATGATGAGGAAGTCGCCATTGCGCCGCACCTTTTGCGGCTCGGCATAGCGAATGGCGTCTTTGGTCGCGGCATAGAACCAGGGATCGTCGACAGGTGCGGCGGCGGGATAGGGAATGGCGATCCTCAGCTTGCCGCTCTCGCTCATATAATGCGCGGCGCTGCCGAGCGGGCGCGGCAAGGCAGCCCGATAGCCGTCGAAGCGTCGCTGATCCTCGGGATTGATCCGCCCCGACCCCACCGTCAGCCCGATGGAGAGGGTCGCCCTCTCGGGCACGCAGACCTTGTCCGTACAGGCGAGCCAGCGCGCCGCGAGGCGGACCGGCAGGGGATCGCCGGGACGGGCCCGCTCGGGAACGCGCAGGTCGGCGAGCAACGCATAGGGCCCCTCGAAGACATGGTTCATCAGGCCGGCGATCAGCAGGCGCGTCGGCACAGGATAGCGGAGCGGGCCGACGGAAAAGCCTGAGGGCACCGTCCAGTCCGCTTCCACGCCGAGGCCGGCATCGCCGGGATTGAGCCAATAGCCGTGCCAGCCCGCCTCCGGCACCATGCGGATTGCTAGCGTCACGGAGCTGCCCGGTGCCGGCTCCACGCTTTCGGCGACCAGTTCCGCACGGATATGCGAGGCAGGCAAAGGCATCTGCGCCCGCGACGCGCCGGACCATGAGGCCAGCACGCACAGCAACGTCATCAAAAGGAAATCAAAGCCGCGCATTTGTCCTGACCGGAAAACAAAAGTTTCGCTATTGCGCTTATGCCCGTTCCGCAAGCCCATGAGGAGTCCCGCATGCTGCACAGGTCCGTTCTCGCGCTGGCGGCGATGCTTTCGCTCGCCGCACCGGCCGTGGGACAGGAAATGAGAACGCAAGCGCAGGCGCCGGCGTCCAAGCCGTCGCTGATCGTCGCGATCGCGGTGGACCAGTTCTCGGCCGACCTCTTCTCGCAATATCGTGCGACCTTCAACGGCGGCCTGAAACGCCTCGCCCAGGGGGTCGTCTTTCCCCAGGGCTATCAGTCCCACGCGGCGACCGAGACATGCCCCGGCCATGCGACCATCCTGACCGGCGTCCGGCCCGGTCGTTCCGGGATTATCGCCAATTACTGGATCGACCAGTCCATCGCGCGCGAGGACAAGCGGGTCTATTGCGCCGAGGACCCTGCCGTGCCCGGCTCATCCTCCAAAAGCTACATGGTCTCCTTGAAGCGCCTGCGTGCCGAAACGCTGGGCGATCGTATGAAGGCGACGGACCCCGCTAGCCGCGTGATCGCCTTGTCCGGCAAGGATCGAGCGGCGGTGATGATGGGCGGACACAGGACCGATCAGATCTGGTGGTGGGGGCCAAAGGGATTTGCGACCTTCACTGGCCTTACGACCACGCCCACCGTCGATCGGGTGAATACCGAGGCACTCGCTACACTCAGCGCGGAAAGCGCGCCCTTGCCCCTGCCCGCCCATTGCGCAGCGCTCGATCATCCCGTCGCGGTGACGGCAATTGCCAGCGTCGGCAACGGCCGGTTCGCCCGCAAAACGGGCGACCTAGGCGCCTTCCGTTCTTCACCCGCACTGGACCAGGTGACGCTCGATCTGGCGGACGCGCTCCTTGACGATCAGGCACTCGGACGCCGGGGCCATGTCGACCTCCTCGCCATCAGCCTTTCCGCGACCGATTATGTCGGCCATGCCTATGGCACCTCGGGGACCGAGATGTGCATCCAGATAGCGCAGCTC
>DATJLC010000201.1:0-1970 GCA_035490755.1 Sphingobium sp. | reverse complement strand
TCCGGCTCGGGCCGGTTCAGCGCCTCGCCGAAGCGGGTCAGATAGCTGGGCGGCGGATCGGCGAGATGGCGCAGCACCGGGCCGCTATAATATCGCTGGAGATGCCGGTCCGCCCGATCGGCCCACCACACCACGGCCAGGATCAGGAGCGAGCACAGGAGCGAGAAGGGGAGGATGCCGGCATAGCCGCCCAGCAGCCGCGTTTCGGCAGAACCCATCCATTGCCAGATGCCCGCCATCGGAAAGCTGGAAAGGACGAGGCCCCAGAACACGACCGACCCGCGCGGCAGGCCAGTCGACAGGCCGATCCAGCGCCAGAACAGGATGGTCGGGCGGACCAGCAGATAGGCGCCCATCAGCATCGCCCACCAGCGTCCGGCGCGGGGAAAGAAATCGCCCGCCAGATAGGTGCCGAACGGCCCCAGGAAACCGACAACGGCGGCCACGGGCAGCATCGCCCAGACCTCCAACAGCACACGGCGGACGCTTTTCACGAAGTCCCTACTCCCATTCGCGAAGCGCGAACCGCGAATATGCCTGAATCCCGGGACTTATCAAGCCATGCCGCTGCGTAACGCATTTGCCCTTGCCCGCGATCCGCCGTCGGCCATCTGCAATCCCAACAGCCCGGGTACGGACCACCGGCACGACGGGCAAACGCGATACGAGGAAAATTGCCATGACCTATCTGAAGAGCCAAACCTATCTGAAGGGCGCCGAGGTGCTGATCGCATTGGGCCTGGCCCTGGCGGCCCATTATGTCCTGCTGGCGCTGACGCTGAACTGATCCTCCCAAGACCCCGCGCGGGCGCCCCTCCCCCCTGGCCCGCGCGGGGCACTTTTTCTCTCCAAGCTATCTGGCCCCCATGATCATTGCTGCCCTTGTTTTATGCGGTGCGGCTTCATAGATGCATTCTTGATGCATGATTATGGCGAGGCTTCCATGACGGACCATCTGGCCCTGGACGATGCCGGGCTCCGGCGACTGGTGGATGCGTTCTACGCGGCGGTGCGCGCTGACGATCTGATCGGGCCGCTGTTCAACGACGCCATTGACGACTGGCCCCATCATCTCGGCAAGCTGGGCGACTTCTGGTCCTCGGTCATGCTGACGAGCGGCCGCTACAAGGGCCAGCCCATGCCCGCCCATGTCAAGCACAAGGCGCGTATCACGCCGGCGATGTTCGACCGGTGGCTCGCGATCTGGCGCGAGACGACGGACCGGCTGATGCGGCCCGACGACGCGCGGGCGTTGCAGGACAAGGCCGGGCGCATCGCCGAGAGCCTGAGCCTTGCACTGTTTTTCCGCCTGGGCGCGGACAATCCGACAAGGGCTGCCTGATGCCTGTTCCCTACAAGACAACCGGCGTCTTCGACGAAGCCTCGCTGCCCCCGGCGATCCGCAATGAGCATCAGACCAAGCGGGGCGTATGGGGATTGCTGCGGGTGCTGGAAGGTGCGGTGCATCTCGTCTTCGATGGGCGCGGGCCGCTGCTCGTCACCCCGGAGCGCCCGGCCGTGATCCCGCCCGAGATGACCCACCATGTCGAGACGATCGGGCCGATGCGGATGCAGGTCGAATTCTACCACGAGCCGCCGCATTTGGCCGGCCATGGCGGTGGGTCGTGACCTAGAGTCTGTCCCGTTGAGACAGAACGTACGCCTGCGGAGGCAGGAGCCCAGGGAACTAGGGCGTGCCGAATAACTCTGGGCTCCTGCTTTCGCAGGAGCACATGCCCTGTTTCAGCTGGATGAGGACAAACTCCAATTTTTGTTATCGCATCATTTTCATTGCGCAAGACCGGTTCCCACTTTTGCGCACGATGCGCTAGACTAGCCGGTCCAGCCAGCCATGCGCGTCGGCGACCCGGCCGTACTGGATGCCGACCAGCTTGTCCTTGAGGGTCCGCGCCACGTCCCCGCCCGCGCCGTTGCCGATCATGAAATTGCCGCGCTTGGAGCGCACCTCG
>DATJLC010000200.1:0-1586 GCA_035490755.1 Sphingobium sp. | reverse complement strand
GCCGCGAAAGATCGCCTTTGGGACAGAAGTTGCTTTTAAGGTGGCCGGGTTAGTAACACCCATAAAACGACAGCTCCGCGCTCCATATTGACTAGAAAGGATCTTTGCCTTCGGCGAGAAGCCAACATTGCGGTGCCCCCCCTGGAATTCGTCGTCGCGCCACTACCGGCCGTTTTCGCAAGTCCTGTGTTGTGTCACGCACGACTCGCCCGAACGCTCAGCCACCGATCATGAGGCCTTCCGACGCACCGGCGTATCTCGCTGACGATCCAGCCGGCATCTGTAAGTGCGCTCCGCAGGGCAGATTCGCGCCAGTATGTCTCGACGTAGCGCCGAGGCGCTGCAGCACTGCCATGCGTGGACACATGCTCGCCGTCGCCCTCTCTCACCGAGGCGTGCAATCGGCCACCGGTCCGGGTCGCCTCGGCAAGCCGTCCAAGCACCGTGCCAAAATCCTCCTGCGCAACATGAATCAGGCAGGCACAGGCCCAGATCCCGTCGTACGGCATTCCGGGGCGCTGCGGGTCGTCCAAATCCTCGGTCAGTGGATCCAACAGGTCGGCCTCGAAGCCACTCTCGCGAAGCAGGTCGACGAAACCCCTTGAAATGACGGTACGCCGGACGCTAATTCCTCGCTTCTCAAGCTCAAGTGCATCCCGCCCGCCACCGCTTCCGATCTCCAGCACCCTGCCCGAGCCGCCCAGCTCGGTCACGAATGCATCGATCTCTGTCGCGACCCATTCGGGCATCGCCGCGGCCTCGGCAGCGTACTCCGCCGCGACCGCATCATAGGACCGCACGGTATCCAGGTCGGTGCCCATCTTAACGCTCCTCCTTCAAGACAAGAGACCTGATGAGTGAGAGGCCCATGGCCGTGATTTGTCTCCCAGCTTTAGCAGAAATGCGGCCAGAGACACCACCGACCGATACCAATTGAGATTGCTCCAGCCAAAAAGAAATGACCGATTTGGGGCCGGTTCGGACGGTCTGCACTAGGCTCTCACGATGCAGAAGCAGACGTTTCTTAGGAATCCGGAAAGCGGACATTCGCGGTGAGGTCCGCGCCCTCGTGAGGTCAGTTGGTTCGCGGGTTCGAGATCAACACCCCATCACGCCACCGCTCCCCAAGCCATAGGATGAGCATCAGCAGGAAGGGATTCACCAGTTGCAGCAAGACAACCACAGTCGCGCTCAAGCCAAAATTGACAAACAGCACCAGCGGAGCTGCCAAAACCATGTGAACTATGATTCCGCCAGCCACAAGAAGGGCGAGCGCGCCGTAGCTCATCCGCCCTGGACCGAAGCAGGCGCGGATAACCCACAAAGCCAGGGCCACGAAAAGCAATGAAGTGAAAAACCCTCCACCGAAGCGGCCCCCAAGCGCGGCTGCCATATGTACCAGGGCGTTGATGATTATGATGCCGTATATAGAAAGACCGACAAGGGGGTGTCGTCGGCTGAGCAGGGCTGCAATGGGAGCCGCGACCCAGAACGCAGTGACATTGACCGCAAGGAAAAACACCGGTGGGATCGGGCAATTCGGATACGGCGGCAAACCGAGCTGTGCGCAAATCATGCCCGGAAAT
>DATJLC010000199.1:0-9549 GCA_035490755.1 Sphingobium sp. | reverse complement strand
CAGGCGCAGG
Source organism: Sphingobium sp. (assembly GCA_035490755.1). Lineage (GTDB taxonomy): Bacteria > Pseudomonadota > Alphaproteobacteria > Sphingomonadales > Sphingomonadaceae > Sphingobium. The sequence continues at coordinate 9,539 of DATJLC010000199.1, read as the reverse complement.
GCGCCATCGAGCCCGCCGAAATGGCGCGCACCTTCAACTGCGGGATCGGCATGGTCGTGGTCGTCGCGGCAGGCGAGGTCGCCGAAGTGACGGCTTCACTCGAGGCGACGGGCGAGACCGTTCACCGCATCGGCCAAATCGTGCCGGGCACGCGCGGCTGCACCGTGCGCGGCGCGGCGGAGACATGGAGCGCGCGGGAGGCCTGGGAAGCAACGCATAATGGCTGAACGCGCCCGCGTCGCGGTCCTCATTTCAGGCACCGGCACCAACATGGCGGCGCTCCTCTACGCCGCCAGGGCCGCCGACTGTCCGTTCGAAATTGCCCTGGTCGCCTCGAACAATTCGGACGCGGCGGGGCTGAAGCTGGCGGCGGCGGAAGGCGTTCCGACCTTTGCCTTGCCGCACAAGGGCATGAACCGCGCTGACCATGACGGGGCCGTCCAAGCAGCGCTGGTTGAGGCGAGCGCCGAATATGTCGCACTCGCCGGTTACATGCGGATCCTGACGCCCGAGTTCGTCGCGAAATGGGAAGGGCGGATGCTCAACATCCATCCCTCGCTGCTGCCGCTCTACAAGGGGCTGCACACGCACGAACGCGCGCTGGAGGCAGGGGACAGCCATGCGGGATGCAGCGTCCATCTCGTCACGGCGGAACTGGACGACGGCCCGGTGCTGGGCCAGACCCGCGTCGCGATCCTGCCGGGCGATACGCCGGAAACGCTGGCGGCGCGCGTCCTGATCGCCGAGCATCAACTCTACGCCCGCACACTCGCCGCCTATGTTTCGCGCTCAGTCCGTTCGTGCTGAGTAGGGACTGAACCTGGCGAAGGCCCGGATCGACGCAGCCGCCAAGCCAGACCCTCGCTACGTCACTTCCTCAGCCGACGATCTCTTCCGGCTTGAAGAAATAGGCGATCTCGATCGCGGCATTCTCGTCGCTGTCGGAGCCGTGGACGCTGTTCGCCTCGATCGATTCCGCGAAAGTCTTGCGGATCGTACCTTCGGCGGCCTGCTCCGGGTTGGTCGCACCCATGATGTCGCGGTTGCGCTTGACCGCATCCTCGCCCTCCAGGACCTGAACGACGACCGGGCCCGAGATCATGAACGACACGAGATCATTGAAGAAGGGGCGCTCCTTGTGGACGGCGTAGAAGCCCTCGGCCTGTTCCTTGCTCATCTGGATGCGCTTGGAGGCAATGACGCGGAGACCCGCCTCTTCCAGCTTGGCGGTGACGGCGCCGGTCAGGTTGCGGCGGGTCGCGTCGGGCTTGATGATCGAAAAGGTGCGTGTCGCGGCCATGGCGATGAAAGACTCCGGTGGTTGAGGGGGAAAAGTTGCGGCGCCTTTAACCGTGAACGCCGAAGCGATCAAGCCTCAGGGGCCGCGCCGCCACTTTCCGCCGTCCTGGCGCCAGAAATGGGTTTCGACATCCTCGCGCCGGGCGAGCGCGCGCCAGCTTTCGCGCGCGGCGGCGATTGTCTCAGGGGCGAAGAAATAGAAGACGCGGTCAAAGCCGAGCGCGGCATCCCGGAACTGCCCGTCGGCGATCGCGATGCGGGTAGCGCCATTGGCCGGCTCGCACGTGCCGGACAACAGGATTGGCTGGACCTCCGGCAGGGGCGCATCGGCGCGGTCATGGGCGAGAAAGCTCGCTGGCCCGGCATTCCAGAGGCCCGCCGAAATCCTGTCGAGCTGGCTCGAATCCGCCGAAACGACCAGCATCCGCTCGCCTTCGTCGAGGATGCGCGCCGCGATCTGCGGGAGCACCTGCTCCACCGGATCGCGGCTCAGCTGATAGAAGTCGACGCGCACCCCGGCTCAGACGGCTTCATAATTGTCGGCCACCAGGCGGTCGAGCAGCCGGACGCCATAGCCGGTCGCGCCCTTGTCCCACAGCGTGCCCGGCTTGTCGGCCCAGACCATGCCGGCAATGTCGAGATGGGCCCAGCTGACGCCCTCCTGGATGAAGCGCTTGATGAACTGCGCGGCGGTGATCGCGCCGCCATAGCGCGCGCCCATGTTCTTCATGTCCGCGATCGGGCTGTCGATCATCTTGTCGAAGGCGTCGCCCAAGGGGAAGCGCCACAGCCGGTCGCCGCTCGCATTGCCCGCCGCGATCAGCCGCTCGGCAAGGCCCTCGTCATTGGCAAACAGGCCGCCATATTGATCGGCCAGCGCCGCCATCATCGCGCCGGTCAGGGTGGCGAGGTCGATCAGCGTCTTGGGCGCATAAGTCTTCTGGGTCCACCAGATCGCGTCAGCCAGGACCAGGCGGCCCTCGGCGTCGGTGTTCAGCACCTCGATGGTCTGGCCGGACATGGATTTGACGATGTCGCCCGGCCGCTGCGCATTGCCGTCGGGCATGTTCTCGACCAGGCCGCACACACCCACCACATGGACGCGTGCCTTGCGCTTGGCGAGAGTCATCATCGCGCCTACCACGGCGGCTGCGCCGCCCATGTCGAACTTCATGTCCTCCATGCCCGCGCCCGGTTTCAGGGAGATGCCGCCGGTGTCAAAGGTGACCCCCTTGCCGACCAGGGCCAAGGGTGCGGCCTGGACGCCGGCGCTGCCATCCCAGCGCAGCGCGAGCAGACGGGGTTTACGCGGCGAGCCTTGCGCGACGCCAAGCAGGGCGCCCATGCCGAGCGCCGCCATGTCGTTTTCATCGAGAACGCTCACCTCGATGCCCAGATCGGCAAGGGAGCGACAACGCTCGACGAAGCTTTCCGGATAGATCACGTTGCCGGGCTCCGAGACGAGCTCGCGGGCAAAGCCGACGCCTTGGGCCAGCGCATCTACGCCGGCCATCGCGGGATCGCTGGCTTCGACGTTTGAGACGATCGTCAGCGTCTCCAACGTCGGCCGCGCCGCCTCGGCGACCTGGGTCCGATAGGTGTCGATCCGCCACGCCCGCAGCCGCGCGCCCAGCGCCAGCGCAGCGACATCGCTCGCGGACAGCCCTCCCGCCTCGAGGGCCGCGTGGCGCACGCCGGAGGTCAGGAGGCGCGCCGGGATGGCCGCGCCCGCCTTCTCAAGGTCGGCGTTGCTGCCGCTGCCGGTTCCGACCAGCACGATACGCCGCGCCGCGCCGCCTTCCATCGCGAAAATCTCGAACCAGCCGCCCGCATCGCCGGTGAAACGAGATGCGGCGGCCTCTTCCGCGATCAGGCCGGCCGCTTCGAGCGGTGGCGTGATCGGGGCATTCTTCACTACCGGAAAGATCCGGCAGTCGACTTCTGTTGGCAGGCTGGCGCTGACGGTAACGAGCATGACGAGGCAATTCCTGAGGTAGATGAAGTAGATATAGGGTACGGATCGGAAAGGTCAGCAAGGGGGTAGCCCATTGACGGGTGCATTTCCAATAGCCTTTGGAGGCAGGGGGATCGGCCCTTGCGGTCACTGCCACCGCGCATTGCCTTGCAGCCGCCGCAAAGCAGTGCGATAGGCGGCAATCATCACGCAAAGACGGCCGCTTCCATTCGCATGCATTCCATAATCGGTCCTGATCACGGCGGCGCGGCGTCCAACAGCCCGTTGATGCGGCTCGCCGCCATCGGCATTGCCGCGCTTGCTATGGCACCTGTTGGCGCGGCCGCGCAGGACACGGGCGCTCAGCCGCAGGAGATGCAGGCCACTCCCGCCGAGACGCCGCCTCCGGTATCCGGCGACGAGATCGGCTTTGTCGCCGACGAGCTTCTCTACGACACGGAGCGGGAGGTGGTGACGGCGTCGGGCAATGTGGTGGTCAGGCGCGACGGCAATATCCTGCGCGCGGACAGCGTGACCTGGGACCGCAAGACCGGAAAGGTCGTTGCCAGGGGCGATGTGGCCGTGACCAATCCCAAGGGCGACACCGCTTATGGTGACGTCGTTGAGGTCACTGAGAGCCTGCGCGACGGCATCGTCGAGGGCCTGTTGATCGTCACCCGGGAGGGCGACCGCATCGCCGCCAACCAGGGCGAGCGGCGTGGTCCCATCTTCATCCTGAAGCAAGCCGCCTATTCGCCTTGCGCGGTGGTTGACGAGCATGGCTGCCCCAAGTCGCCGACCTGGCAGATCAGGGCGGCGCGCGTCGTGTACGACAGCGAGCATGAAAAGGTCCGCTATCTGGGCGCCCGCATCGAGCTGTTCGGACTGCCGCTCATTCCGCTGCCGGGTCTTGCGCATCCGGTCGGGACCGGCGGCGGATCGGGCCTGCTCGTGCCCGACGTCGGCATCGATGCGCTGAATGGCGCCGAACTGTCGCTGCCCTATTATTTCAGCCTGGCGCCCAACCGGGACCTGAAGGTGACCACGCATCTCTACAGCCGGGTATGGCCGATGCTGGAGGGGACCTACCGTGCGCTGGTCGGAAATGGGGCGTACCAGGTCACCGGCTTTGCCACCTATGGCCGGCGGTCCGATCCGGCCAATCTCGCCGTGACCAGCAGCACGCGTGCCTTTCGCGGCTATTTCGACGCCAGCGGCAAGTTCCAGCTCAACCCGGAATGGTCGGTGTCTGGGTCGCTGCGCCGGGTGACGGACCGGACCTTCCTCAACCGCTATGACATCAGCCGGGACGACCGATTGCGATCGACCATCGCCGCCGAGCGGATTGGCAGGCGCAGCTATCTGTCGATCGCGGGTTGGGCGTTCCAGACATTGCGGCCGGGTGATCCGCAGGGGCGGGTGCCGCTTGCCCTGCCGGCCATCGATTATCGCCTGCGCCTGCCCGACCCCTGGCTTGGCGGGACTGTGCAGCTTCAGGCCAACAGCCTGGCGATCGTCAGGTCGGCGGGCCAGGACAGTCAGCGGGCCTTTGTGGGCGGCCAATGGTCGTTGTCGCGGTTGACGGGCATGGGGCAGGAGATCGGCCTGACCGCCTATCTGCGCGGCGATGTCTATCACAGCGCGCAGAACCAGCTGACCGCCACGGCGATTTACCGGGGCGAGCCTGGCTGGCAGACGCGCGGCATCGCGGCGGTCGCGGCGGACGTCCGATGGCCCTTCACCGGCCCCCTGTTCGGCGGCACCCAGCATATCGTGCCGCGCATCCAGCTGGTCGCGGCGCCGCGCCTGTCCAACCTCAGGGTCCCCAATGAAGACGCCCGGTCGGTCGACCTGGAGGACAGCAATCTGTTCGCCCTCAACCGCTTCCCCGGCTATGACCGGTTCGAGGACAGCAGCCGGATAACCTATGGCGTGGATTACCGGTTCGACCGCCCGCATCTGGCCATTCAGGGCACGGTCGGCCAGAGCTACAGGCTGACCAACCGCGCCTCGATCCTGCCGCAGGGCACCGGCCTGTCGGAGCGCTTTTCCGATTTTGTGGGACGGGTGGAAATCCGCTATCGGGATTTCGTCTCGCTCACCCACCGCTTCCGTCTCGACAAGCAGAATCTCGCGATCCGGCGCAACGAGATCGACGCGACGATCGGCTCGCGCGCTACCTATGCGCGTATCAGCTATTTGCGCCTCAACCGCAACGTGACCGCAAATCTCGAGGATCTGCGGGATGTCGAGGAAATGCGCCTCGGCGGCCGCATCGCCTTTGCCCGCAACTGGTCCTTGTTCGGCTCCACGACGATCGACATGACGGGGCGCAGCGAGGATCCCGCCACCTTGCTGGATGGCTATACCCCCGTGCGCCACCGGCTCGGCATTGCCTATCAGAATGACTGCGTGGACCTCGGCCTGACCTGGCAGCGCGAGTACCAGACATTGGGTGATGCGCGCCGGGGCAGTTCCTTTCTGGTGCGGCTGGCGTTCCGCAATCTGGGCATATAAGAGTGCGTGGCGGTCCGCGCATGCGGAGTCGGGTGCTAAGCTGCGGTTCAGCCGGCGGTAGGCAGGACGGTGACGCTCAAAGAGGCGGTTTTCCCGCAAGGAGAGAAACTTGAAAGCAGTGTTGGCAAGCGCCGGGCGTCGGGCGCTCATCGGTTTCACAGTGGCGAGTTTGATGGCGAGCGGCGTGGCCGTCCATGGGCAGACGGCTGACGGCAATGACCAGCGTCCAGCCGGAGCCGGCCTGGATCTGCCCAAGGACCTGACAGTTTTCGGCGCCTCCGATCCGAATGTCCGCAAGGCGACGGCCGTGGTCAACGGCTCGGTGATTACCGAGACGGACGTCGACCAGCGTCTGGCGCTCGTGATCATGGCCAATGGCGGCAAGATCGCCGAAGAGGAGCGCCAGCGACTGCGGCTCCAGGTGTTGCGCAACCTGATCGACGAGACGTTGCAGATCCAGGAGGCCGCCGCCAACGACATCCGCATCACGCCTGCCGAGATCAACGATAATTTCGTGCGCGTCGCGGCGAACTTCAAATCGGCGCCGGACGCCTTCACCGATTATCTCAAGGCGAACGGCTCCTCCGCCGCCAGCATGAAGCGGCAGATCGAGGGCGAACTGGCCTGGTCGCGCCTGTTGCGGCGCAAGGTACAACCTTTCGTCAACGTCTCGCAGGAAGAGGTGCGTTCGGTGATTGACCGGATGCGCAAGGCCAAGGGCAGCGAAGAGTTCCGCATCGCCGAGATCTATCTGTCAGCGACGCCGGAGAACCAGCAGCCGGTTGCTGAAAACGCCCGCAAGATTATCGAGCAGATCAAGCAGGGCGGGTCATTCCAGGCTTATGCCCGCCAGTTTTCGGAAGCGTCGACGGCGGCGGTCGGCGGTGATCTGGGTTGGGTGCGCCCCGCGCAACTGCCCGATGCGCTGGCCGCGTCCGTCCAGCAGATGGCGCCGGGGCAGCTCGCAGGCCCCATCGCGTTGCCGGGCGGCTTCTCGATCATCTATATGGTCGACAAGCGCAAGGTCCTGTCGGCGGATCCCCGCGACGCGACCTTGAGCCTCAAGCAGATCGGCGTCAACTTCCCGGCCGGCACGACGCCGCAGCAGGCGCGTGCGCTTGCCGATAATTTCTCCAGACAGGTCAAGGCCATTCAGGGCTGCGGCACCGCCAATACGGTGGCAAAGAGCATTGGCGCCGATGTCGTCGATAGTGACGGGGTCAAGGTCAGAGACCTGCCGCCGCAATTGCAGCAGATCCTGCTTTCCCTTCAGATCGGCGAGGCCACGCCCGCATTTGGTGCGATATCGGACGGCGTCAGGGTCCTCGTCCTGTGTGGCCGGGATGATCCGGCCGAGGGCGCGCTGCCCTCGGTCGACCAGGTGATGGGGCAGATGGAGGAAGAGCGCGTCAACAAGCGCGCGCGTATTTACCTGCGGGATTTGCGCCGCGACGCCATTATCGAATATGACTGACGGTTGATGCAAACACTCGGTGACGAGGCCAGGATGCCGCCCTTGGCCGTAACCCTCGGGGACCCGAGCGGGATCGGGCCGGAAGTCATTGCGAAGGCATGGGCAGCGCGCGGCGCCCATGGCTTGTCCCCCTTCTTCGCGGTTGGGGACATGCATGCGATCCGCGCTGTCTGGGACGGACCGGTGGAGCGCATCTTCGATCCTTCGGACTGTGCGGGCCTGTTTGACCAGGCGTTACCCTGCCTGCACGTAGACGAGGGTTGCTCGACGGTGCCGGGCGTTCCCACGCTTGATGGAGCACGCTGCGCGTTCCACGCACTGGAGATCGCCACAGGCCTTGTCCGAGCGGAGAGCGCCGGCGCGCTCGTCACCGGGCCTGTTTCCAAGTCGCAACTTGCCGCCGTCGGCTTCACATATCCTGGCCAAACCGAATTTGTCGCGGAGCGCTGCGGCATTGCCCGCAACAACACCGTCATGATGCTGGCCGGACCATCGCTGCGGGTCGTGCCGCTGACCATACATCTGGCGCTCCGCGACGTGCCCGGCGCGCTCAGCATAGAGCTGATCCGCAACCGTGCCCATGTTACCGCACGGGGACTGTACCGCTGCTTTGGCATCAAGCACCCAAGGCTGGTGGTGGCGGCGCTCAATCCCCATGCCGGGGAGAGCGGCCATATGGGCGACGAGGAGGCGCGGATCATCGCGCCCGCCATCGCCTCGCTGCAGGAGGATGGGCTCGACATCTCCGGGCCTTTTGCCGCTGATGCCCTGTTCACAGCGCGCGCGCGGGCGGGTTATGACGCCGCGCTGTGCATGTATCACGATCAGGCGCTGATCCCGATCAAGACGTTGGATTTCGATGCCGGCGTCAACATCACGCTCGGCCTGCCGATCGTGCGGACATCGCCCGATCATGGCACTGCCTTTGATATAGCCGGGCAGGACCGCGCCGATCCCGGCGCGATGATCGCCGCCATTGCTATGGCCCGCGACGCGCGCGCGTGCCGCCGGGCCTGCACCGGCTGAACCCGCGCATGACCACATTGCCGCCGCTGAGGGAGGTGATCGCCGCTCATGGTCTTCGCGCCAGCAAGGCGCTGGGCCAGAACTTCCTGCTCGATGGCCAGCTTCTTTCCCGCATCGCCGCGATCGCAGGCGATCTGGAGGGGGCGCGCGTGTTCGAAATCGGACCCGGTCCCGGCGGGCTGACGAGGGCGCTGCTGCAAGCGGGTTCCGATGTGGTCGCCGTGGAGCGGGACGCGCGCTGCCTCCCCGCGCTGGCCGAACTCGGTGCTGCGTTTCCGGGCCGCCTGCGCGTGATCGAGGGCGACGCCATGTGCATCAACGGCGCACAGGAGGCGGGTGAGGGCGCCCGGATCGTCGCGAACCTGCCCTATAATGTCGGCACGGCCCTGCTCGTCGACTGGCTGGAGGCCGACCCCTGGCTGCCCTGGTGGCATTCGGCGACTTTGATGTTCCAGCAGGAGGTGGCGGAGCGGATCGTCGCCGCGCCCGGATCGTCCGCTTATGGGCGGCTTTCCGTTCTGGCGCAGTGGCGCTGCACCGCGCGGCTTGCGCTTCGCGTGCACCGGTCGGCCTTCACCCCGCCACCCAAGGTCATGTCGGCCGTCGTCCATCTGGAACCGAAAGCGGCGCCGGAGGGGGTGGATGCCCGTATTTTGTCACAACTGACGGCGGCCGCCTTCGGGCAGCGCCGCAAGATGCTGCGGCAGAGCCTGCGCGCCATGCCCGGCGCGATCGAGGCGCTGGCAGAGGCCGGCATCAATCCGGAACGGCGCGCCGAGACACTGTCGGTCGATGAGTTCGTCGCGGTGGCGCGCTTGCTGGGCGCTGCCCGATCAGGCTGATTCAGCAGGGTCCAGCAGCCGATGCAGATGCACGACCACATATTTCATCTGCGCGTCGTCGACCGTGCGCTGCGCCGATGAGCGCCATGCCTTTTCGGCGGTTGCATAGTCAGGATAGACGCCGACCAGCTCGATCTTGCTGAGATCCTCGAATTCCAGCGTCTGAGGGTCCTTGACGCGGCCACCCATGACGAGATGCAGCTTGCTCATGTTAGTTCCGTTGCTCCCCGCTAAAGCTTGAGCGCCTCTCAACTCTCTCCGGTTTTCCGCGTCGATCTGGTCTTGCGTGTTGACGCGGCTCTTTCCGCGATTTCCGCTGTCTTTGCAAGCTGGCGTGCCTTTTCCGCCACCTGTCGGCTCGCGCTCTGCGCAGCTTCTCCGGCGCGGGCGATCGCGCGCGAGGCCGTCGCCTTCACCGCGTCGGCAT
>DATJLC010000198.1:0-8515 GCA_035490755.1 Sphingobium sp. | reverse complement strand
CTGCTCAACGGCGTGCCGCCCGAGCGGATCATGTGCATCACCTTCACCAAGGCGGGCGCGGCGGAAATGGCGAACCGCGTGCATGAGCGCCTGGCCGCCTGGGTGCGCATGGACGACACCGTCCTGTTCCAGGACCTAGAGGCGCTGGGCGAGGCGTCGGGGCCGGAGGCGCGCAAGGCCGCGCGCCTGCTCTTCGCCCGCGTGCTGGAGGCGACCGGCGGCGGCCTCAAGATCCAGACCATCCACAGCTTCTGCACCAACCTGCTCGGCGCCTTTCCGCTGGAGGCGGGGCTGGTGCCCGGCTTCCGCCCGCTCGACGAGCGCGGCCAGGCGGAGCTCGCCCGCGCGACCCTGGTAGAGCTGGTCGTGCAGGCGGAGGAGCATGGCGACCAGCCGCTGCTCGACGCGCTGGCTGCCCTGTCGCTTAAGCTGGGCGAAGGCGACGCCGAGCGCTATCTGATGCGCTGTGCCGGCGCGCATGCGGCGCTGGACGCGCTGCCGGAGGATCTGACCGCATGGCTGCTCGGCAGGCTTGATTTGCCGGACGGTGACATTGACGCGGTGATTGCCGAACTGTGCGGTGATGATGCCTTCGATGGCGAGGCGCTGCAGTATGTCGCACGGGCCAATGGGGCATGGGGCACGGCAACGGGCCTGGCCAATGCCGATGCGATTACGGCGTGGCTCGGGATGGCGGGTGCGGAGCGTTCCGCTGCCCTTTCCACCATCCGGTCGATCGTCCTCACCAAGGACGGCAAGCTCAAGGCCGTCCAGAAGAAAATAGCGGAGAGCCATGCCGACTATGCCGCGATGGCCGAGCGCCTTGCCAAGGCGTGCAAGGCCCTCGAGTCCCTGCGTAGCCGCGTCGCCTGGGCGCGCCGCGCCGCCCAAGGGCTGCACGCCGGCCGGGCCTTCGCACGCGCTTATACCGGTGCCAAGCGGCGCAAGGGCGTGGTCGACTTCGACGATCTGATCGGCTGGACCATCGACCTGCTCCGCGAAGGGGCGATGGCCGAGTGGATCCGCTACAAGCTCGACCAGGGCATCGACCATGTGCTGGTCGACGAGGCGCAGGATACCAATCGCGACCAGTGGCGGATCGTCGACGCGCTGGTCGAAGAATATTTCCAGGTCGATCCGGACAGCGCGGAGCGGCCGCGCACCCTCTTCGTCGTGGGTGACGACAAGCAGGCGATCTTCGGCTTCCAGGGCACCAGCCCGGCCGCCTTCCAGCTGGCCAAGCAGGGATTTTCCGCCCGCGCGCTGATCGCCGAGCAGAGCTTTCACGCGCTGCCCCTGTCGGAGAGTTTCCGTTCGACGCCGCCGGTCCTCGATGTCGTTGACGCCGTGCTTGCCGATCTTGGCCATGAGGCGATGGGCCTCGACGACGCGGCGCCCGCGCATCTCAGCGCCCGGCCCCATCCCGGCCGGGTGCTGTTGTGGCGGCCGACCGGGGGCGCCGGCGGCGAGGAGGACGTGAGGGAAGACGATCCCGACATTGCCGGCGAGGAAGACTGGCATGCCGATCATGTCCGCGCCCATGCCACCGCCATCGCCAAGCAGGTCAGGGCGTGGATGGACGCGCCGCTGATGCTCGCCGCCAAGGGGCGCGCCGCCACGCCTGGCGATGTCATGATCCTGGTGCGCAGCCGCTCCGACCTGGCGCGGCTCATCGTCGCCCGTCTCTACGAGGAGGGCGTGCCGGTGGCGGGCATCGACCGGCTGCGGCTACAAGCGCCGCTGGCGGTGCGCGACCTTCTGGCGGCGTTGCGCTTTGCGGTGCAGCCCGGTGACGATCTGAACCTTGCCAATCTGCTGGTCTCGCCGCTCATCGGCTGGGACCAGGACCGGCTGATGCACGCTGCCTTGAGGCCGGCGGGGCAGGGGCTTTGGCCGCATCTGCGCGCGCTCCAGCCGGAGGAGGCGCTGGCGCCGCTGCGCGCGTTGCTGGCGGGCGCGGATTTCACCACCCCCTATCGCTTCCTTGAGAACATCCTGTCCGGCCCGATGGGCGGACGGCGCGCCTTGCTGTCCCGGCTTGGTCCTGAGGCGGCGGACGCCATCGACGAGCTTCTGAACGCCGCCATCGCCTTCGAGAAGGAGGACAATCCCTCGCTCCAGCATTTCATCGACTGGTTCGACCGGGGCGAGGGCGAGATCAAGCGAGAGATGGGCGAGAGCGCCGATGCGGTGCGGGTGATGACGGTCCACGGCGCCAAGGGATTGCAGGCGCCCATCGTCATCCTCGCCGATGCGACCTTCGACCCCGCCAAGCAGCCGCGCGCATTATCGGTGGACTGGGACTGCGAGGATGACCTCACGCTCCCGATCCTGATGCCGCGCAAGGGCGAGGGGTTCGGGCCGGTCGAGGTGGCGGTCGAGGACTGGGCCACCCGCGAGCGGCAGGAGCATTGGCGCCTCCTCTATGTCGCCATGACCCGCGCCGAGGAGCTGCTGGCGGTCGGCGGCTTTCTCGCCCCGAAGCGCAAGGGCGTGCCGCCCGAGGAGAGTTGGCACAGCCGGGTCGGGCGCGCGATGGAAAGTCTGGGCGCGATCCCGGACCACTCGCCGATCTGGAACAGCGAAACCGTCTGGCAGGGGCGGCGCGCCGACAAGCCGGCCAAGGCAAAGCCCGCCGCGAGCAAGGCCACGGCCGACATCGCCATTCCTGCCTGGCTTCACGCCCCGGCACCGCAGGAATCGCGCCCGCCAAGGCCGCTCGCCCCGTCCGCCGCCATCCAGGACGAATTGCCCTATGCCCCGCCCGCGCCGGCTCAGCGTGAGGCGGCCCGGCGCGGCATTGCGTTGCACGCTTTGTTCGAACGGCTGCCCGCCGTCTCCCCGGACCGGCGCCGTGCTGTCGCCGACAGCTGGCTCCTGCGCCAGGCCGGCTTTGCCGAGCCGGATGCGCGCGGCGCGATCATCGACCAGGCACTCGGCCTCATCGAGGATCCGCGCTTTGCCGTCCTGTTCGGCGAGGGTGCGCTTGCCGAAGCGCCGATCGCGGCGACGGTGGAGGGGCTGGTCATCACCGGCACTATCGACCGGATGGTGATAGAGCCAGACCGCGTCCTCGTCGTCGACTTCAAGACCGGCCTGCGGCTGCCCGATGACGCCGATGCGCTGCCCGCCTCCCATGTCCGCCAGATGGCGGCCTATGCCGCGGCGCTCGCGGTCATTTTCCCGGACCGCCGGATCGAGGCGGGGCTGCTCTATACGGCGGCGCCCCGGCTGTTCATGATCGACCCTGAGCGGCTTGCGGCAATGAAGCCGGGCTTGGACGTGGAAAAGGACAATTTGTCCGCGCGATATTGAGAGTGGCGCTCGACACCCCTAGATTGCTCCCAACATCATAAAGGGAGTTCCAGCATGGCCACCAAGGCAATCACCGACAGCAGCTTTCACGACGATGTCATCAGCGCGGACAAGCCTGTGCTCGTCGACTTCTGGGCGGAATGGTGTGGTCCGTGCAAGATGATCGGCCCGGCGCTGGAGGAAATCAGCGACGAGCTGGGCGACAAGGTCACGATCGCCAAGCTCAACATCGACGAGCATCCCGACGCCCCCGCGCGCTATGGCGTGCGCGGCATCCCGACCATGATCCTCTTCAAGAATGGTACGCCCGCCGCGACCAAGGTCGGCGCCGCGCCCAAGAGCCAGCTCAAGGGGTGGCTTGAAGGCGAGCTTTGAGGGTTAACCCACCCCCGTTCGTGCTGAGTAGGGACTGAGCCTGCCGAAGACTTGTATCGAAGCATCTGCGCCAGCGAGGCCCTTCGATACGCCACTTCGACTTCGCTCAGTGGCTACTCAGGACGAACGGTGAGTGGGACCGTGTAACGAGATCAAGCGAATACGATCGCCGCGCCCATGTCCCAGAGGCGCGGCGATGCGGCGGCCAGCAGGCCCGGACGCGGATCATCCACACGGTAAGGCAGCCCATCCGGCCGCAGCGCGCGTCCGCCCGCCTCGGTGAGGAAGAGCGCGCCCGCCGCATGATCCCATGGCAATGTCCGCTCGAACAGGGCGAGATCATTCTGCCCCAGCACGACGCGCGGATATTGCTCGGCGGCGCAGCGCGGTATGTCGACCATGTTGAGCCGCCCTTCGGCGCGCGTGATGATGCTGCGTCGCTTGTCGGGATCGACGTAGAGCAGTGAAATGCCCGCCACCGGCGGGGCCATGCCGGATTCGCGGGCGCGGACCGGTTCCCCGTTGATGAACGCTCCCTGGCCTGCCACGGCATGGCACATGCGGCCGGTCAGCGGGTCGTAGAGCCAGCCCGCCCGTGCCTCGCCATCGGCCGCCAGCGCGATCAGGATGCCGAACGGGGGGCGCCCGGCCGCGAAATTGCCGGTGCCGTCGATCGGATCGATGATCCAGACCAGGCTGTCCCCGAACCGCTCCAGGAGCGAGGGATCGGCGACACAGGCCTCCTCGCCGATCACCCGGGCGTCGGGGAGGATGGCGGCAAGCCCCTCGGCAAGCCGCGCCTCGCTTTCATGGTCGGCGATGGTGACAAGGTCGTCCGCCGCCTTCTCATGGATATGCTCGGCCGCAAGGTTGCGGTAGCGCGGCAGGACGATATCGCGCGCGACGGTGCGGATCAGCGCGTCGACCGCCTCGGCGCGTTCAGGGGACAAAAGGGTCATGCCGGCGTTCCTCGAAGCTCAGCTTCTATAATCGGCATTGATGGAGATATATCCATGCGTCAGGTCGCAGGTCCAGACCGTCGCCTTGCCCGGCCCCAGGTCGAGATTGACGCCGATGCTGATCTCCTGGCCCTTGAGATGCGCTGCCACCGGCGCCTCGTCATAGCTGTCCACCGCCAGCCCGGCCTGGGCCACCCATTTGTCGCCGAAGCGGATGGCAAGCTTGTCGCGATCGGCCGGTTCGCCTGCCTTGCCCACGGCCATGACGACGCGGCCCCAATTGGCGTCTTCCCCCGCGATCGCGGTCTTGACCAGGGGCGAGCTGGCGATGCTCATGGCGACGCGGTGCGCGCTCTCGTCGGATACGGCGCCTTCGACGGTGATTTCGATGAGCTTCTGCGCCCCTTCGCCGTCGCGGACCACCAGCTGGGCCAGTTGCAGGCAGACGTCTTCGAGCGCGGCTGCGAAAGCGTCCGCGCCGGGGCTGTCCGTGCTCGCCAGGGGTGCATTGCCCGCCTTGCCGGTCGCGAAGGCGAGGACGGTGTCCGATGTCGAGGTGTCGCTGTCGACCGTGATGCAGGAGAAGGTCCGCCGGTTCGCCGCGCTCAGGCAGTCCTGTAGAAAGGCCGGAGCCACGGCCGCATCGGTGAAGATGTAGCCGAGCATCGTCGCCATGTCGGGCGCGATCATGCCCGAGCCCTTGATGATCCCGGCCACGGTCACCGTCCGCGCATCGACAATGGCGGTGGCGACGGCGCCCTTGGGGAAGGTGTCGGTCGTCATGATCGTGGCGGCGGCCTCTTCCCAGCTGCACGGCTGCGCCGTAAAGGCCGCTTCAAGTCCGGCTTCGGCTTTGTCGATGGGCAGGGGCACGCCAATGACGCCGGTCGCGGAGACGAAGACCTGCTCGACCGGACAGCCCAGATGCGCCGCCGCCTTGGCGGTCACGGCCTCCACAGCCTGCCGGCCCCGAAAGCCGGTGAAGGCGTTGCTGTTGCCCGCGCTCACCACCAGCGCGCGCGCCGTGCCTTGCGCCAGATGTTCGCGGCACCATTCCACCTCGGAGGAAGGGCATTTGCTCTGGGTCAGCACGCCCGCGACGGCGGTGCCCTCGTCCAGCGTGATGAAGGTCAGGTCGCAACGATTCCAGCTCTTGTAGTGCGCGCGGGCGATGCGGGGCACGGCGCCCGCAATGGGCGGCATGTCAGGGAAGGGACTGGCAAGGGGAGAAATATCGGTCATGGCCGGGCGCATAGCGCATTTTGGGGCATGAACAAATGCGCCGGACGGATGCCGCGCCTTGGCGCTCAAAAAAAGGACCCGGCGGGTGAGCCGCCGGGTCCAGTTAGGGATACTGGCTTTGCAGCACCCTCGGGTCGCAAATGCATATCTAAGGCGTAACGGTTTAATTTTTTGTGACAGGGATCACGCAAGGCTTACGAAGCTGTCCAGCACCCGTTTGCGTCCGGCCAGGTCGAATTCGATCTCCAGCTTGTTGCCCTCGATCTCGGCAATGGCGCCATAGCCGAACTTCTGGTGGAAGATGCGCTGTCCGACCGACAGGTCCCCGCGGCCCTTGGCGGCCATGCTGACGGCGCTCTGGCGTGCCTCGACGATCCGGGCGGGCTCGCGCACCCGCTGCCCCGTCGAAGCCGCGCGCTGCCACCCCGGACCGCGCCCCGTGCCGCGCGCGACATGCGCGAACGGGTCCTCGCGCTCCGACCAGTTGGCCCGCCAGAGGCTCGCCCCGCCGGTCATCGTGCTTTCGTTATCGACATGGCCGGCAGGCAGCTCGCCGATGAAGCGCGATGGAATGGAGCTTGTCCACTGCCCGTATATGCGGCGATTGGCGGCGTGCAGGATGACGCAGCGGCGCCGCGCCCGGGTGATCGCGACATAGGCGAGGCGCCGCTCCTCCTCCAGGCTCGCCGTGCCGCCTTCGTCCAGTGCGCGCTGGGAGGGAAAGACGCCTTCCTCCCAGCCGACCAGGAACACCGTATCGAACTCCAGCCCCTTGGCGGCATGGATGGTCATCACCGTGACCTTCTCGTCGCTGGCAAGGGCGTCATTGTCCATGACGAGGCTGACATGCTCCAGAAACGCGCCAAGGGTCTCGTACTCCTCCATCGCGCGGGCGAGTTCGGCGAGGTTTTCCAGCCGGCCGCTGGCCTCCGCCGTGCGCTCCGCCTGGAGCATCGCGGTATAGCCGCTCTCGTCCAGTATCTGCCGGGCGAGTTCGGCGTGCGGCAAAGTGCCGGACAGGTCGCGCCAGCGTGCAACATCGCCGATGAACCGCCCCAGGCTCTTGCGCGCCTGCGGGGTCAGCTCGTCGCTGTCGATGATGCGGGCGGCCGCGAGCGTGAGCGGGATCTGCTCGGAACGGGCGAGGCGATGGATCCTCTCCATGGCCTTGTCGCCCAGGCCCCGCTTGGGCGTGTTCACGATCCGCTCGAAAGCCAGGTCGTCAGAGGGCTGGTTGACCAGCCGCAGATAGGCGAGCGCGTCGCGGATTTCCGCGCGCTCGTAGAAACGGAAGCCGCCGATGATGCGATAGGGCAGGCCGATCTGGATGAAGCGGTCCTCGATCTCGCGGGTCTGGAACTGGGCGCGCACCAGGATCGCCATGTCGTTGAGGCTGGTCCCGCCTCGTTGCGCCGCCTCGATCTCGTCGCCGACGAACCGCGCCTCCTCGGGCCCATCCCAGACGCCGAGGACGCGCACCTTCTCCCCGTCGCCCGCATCCGTCCACAGGGTCTTGCCAAGGCGGCCGCCATTCTCCGCGATCACCCCCGACGCCGCCGCGAGGATATGCGATGTGGAACGGTAATTCTGTTCCAGGCGGATGACTGCGGCGCCGGGAAAATCGCGCTCGAAGCGCAGGATGTTGGCGACCTCCGCGCCGCGCCAGCTGTAGATCGACTGGTCGTCGTCGCCCACGCAGCAAATATTGCGCCGCTCCTGCGCCAGCAGCCGCAGCCAGAGATACTGGCTTGAATTGGTGTCCTGATACTCGTCGACCATGATGTAGCGGAAGCGCTGCTGATACCGCGCCAGAACCTCCCGGTCCGTGCGCAGCAGGGTCAGCACATGGAGCAGCAGGTCGCCGAAATCGCAGGCGTTGAGGGCGAGCAGCCGCGCCTGATAGGCGGCATACATCTCGGCGCCGCGCCCATTGGCAAACACTTCCGATTCGCCCGCGTCGATGTCCCTGGGCGTCCAGCCCCGGTTCTTCCATCGGTCGATCAGGGCGGCGAGCTGACGTGCGCTCCATCTTTTCTCGTCGATGCCGGCGGCGGCGATCATCTGCTTCAGAAGCCGCAGCTGATCGTCGGTGTCGAGTATCGTGAAATTGCTTTGCAGCCCCACCAGCTCGGCATGGCGGCGCAGCATCTTGGCGCCGATCGAGTGGAAGGTGCCGAGCCACGGCATGCCCTCCACCGCTTCGCCGACCAGCCGGCCGACTCGCTCGCGCATCTCGCGCGCCGCCTTGTTGGTGAAGGTGACTGCCAGGATTTCCGAGGGATAAGCGCGCCGAGTCGCCACGAGATGAGCAAGGCGCGCGGTGAGCGCCGCGGTCTTGCCCGTGCCGGCTCCCGCCAGCACCAGCACCGGCCCCTCGGTGGTCAGCACGGCCTCGCGTTGCGGCGCATTGAGCCCGCGCAGATAGGGCGGATCGGCGGGTGATGGAGCGGGCAGGGACATGCACGAACAAGTAGGGAACGCCCTTCGCCGGGGCAAGCCTTCTGTCTCCGCCTCACTGACACCGTCCGGTGGTATCGCCTTACGTCAGCATTCCAGCGGTTTGTCTCAGGGGTGGAACAAATTGCCGTGTCAAGTGTCGGAGCATCCGGGAGGGGGGATATTGG
>DATJLC010000197.1:0-3284 GCA_035490755.1 Sphingobium sp. | reverse complement strand
TAGAATAGAGCCACGTCGGAAAAGCCGTCCGTCGCCGCTTTGCCCCGCGGCGTGATGATAGCTTCACGCGCGGCGAATAGAATGATGAGCTGATCCTTGCCGCTTCGTCATAGTGGATTTGACCGCCTCGTAATAGTTGTTGCCGCCCTCATCGGAATAGCATTGGGTCAAGGTTAGGCCCAAGCTGGCGAGATGCTCGGCATAGCCCTCCGCTCCCAGTGAAATCGATATACGGCCGGTCAGCGTATCCTTCCAGCTGCACTCCTCGCGAGGAGCGCTGAATAGGAATTGTCCATCGGGCTCCAGCACCCGCGCAACGTTCGCGAGGAGTTTCCGTTGGTCACTCGCGCTGAGCAGAAAAAGGAGGCCGATCGACACCGCACCGACAAAGGTCCGGTCGAAAAAACTACTGTCCTGCGCTGGTTCGCAGGCGGCAGGCATGTCGGGAAGATGGCACCGGTAGGCCGATATAAGCGAAGGCGACGCATCGACCCCCCACACCGTAAAGCCATCGCTCGCCAGCGCCTGGGCAATCGGGACGCCGGACCCGCACCCTATGTCCAGGATTGCAGCCGATGGAGGCAGGCAATCCCTTGCCCACGATCGGACCAAGGCCGTGCCGATGTCCGAGCGGATAGCCATGAACTGATCAGCGACGGCATCCCAGCCAGCGGAATGGTCGGTCGTCATCTCTGCCTTCCTTGATTGATCACTGCCTCTTAGAGGATCAGCGAGCTTCCTATTGCGGGAACGATCCATCCAGCAGGAATATTGCGATGGAAATCCATCTGGAGGGGCATTCTGCCGCCAGTATCCCTCAAGTTCCATAGGATTGGGAAGGCGATTGCAAGGTTGAAATTGCCCCCCTAATTTCTCGGCGCAAGAGCGCTCCATACCGCGTATCGGACTTAGCCGCTGCTCACGAAAGCGTTGGGAATGGCGCTCAGAGGAATTCGCAGGCTTTTGGGTGAGGCGTCCAGGGAACGTGGTGCCTTTTTGGATCAAACTCTCCGTCCTTTGGGGCGAGTTCTTGTATTTAGGAGAAAGAAGATTGGTAATGTTATGAATCGCCCGACAGGATTCAAAACAGTGCGGCGCTGGACGGATTGCCGGCCGGCGCTGTTATTGTTTCACCCTGCCCCGACCAAAGGGGACGGGGATATGCGGGGATTATTTGCCATCGCGCTGCTTCTGCTTGCAGCGCCTGCCCTGGCCGAGGATGCGGCCATTCCCGCGACCGTCGAGGCGAGCACTGATCTGGGCAGCGGGATCGCCAGCTATTTCAGCCGCGAGATCGCCGGCAACCGCACTGCAAGCGGTGAGCGCTGCGATCCCGACACGCTCACCGCCGCGCACCGCACTGCGCCGTTCGGCAGCCGCATGCGCGTGACCAATCTCGCCACCGGCAAGAGCGTGGTGGTCCGCATCAACGATCGCGGGCCCTTCCGCGCCGGCCGCGTCATCGACCTCAGCCACGCCGCCGCGCGCGAGATCGGCATGCACCGCAGCGGAACGGCCAAGGTGAGCCTGGCGCTGCTGGACGAGTAGTCTCACCTCTCTCATGCAGCCCGAATAATCCTCCCCCGCCAGGGGGTGTGGCATCGCGCAGCGAGGACGGAGGGGAGGACGGCGGGCCGCTCTCCAGCGCATGGTGACCTCCCCCTCCGTCAGCCCTTGGCTGACACCTCCTCCTGGCGGGAGGATTGCGTATCAACAGCACTGGCCCCTTGCCGTAAGATCATTTCGGCCCTCGACCTATGCGATAAATCGGGCCACCATCCGCAAAACGTGTCAGGGGGATGAGGATGACGGCGCAGCCAGCTGTTGCGGGCCGGAACGAGCGCAAGGTGATCATCGCCTCGTCGCTCGGCACCGTGTTCGAATGGTATGATTTCTACCTCTACGGGCTGCTCGCCACCGTCATCTCGGCCAAATTCTTCTCAGGAGTCAACGAGACCACGGCGTTCATCCTGGCGCTGGGCGCCTTCGCCGCAGGGTTCGCGGTGCGGCCGTTCGGGGCGCTGGTGTTCGGGCGGCTCGGCGATGTGGTCGGGCGCAAATACACCTTCCTCGTGACGATGGGGTTGATGGGCCTGTCGACCTTCGCGGTCGGCGTGCTGCCGAGCTATGCCAGCATCGGCGTCGCGGCCCCGATGATCCTCGTCCTGCTGCGGCTCGTCCAGGGGCTGGCGCTCGGCGGCGAATATGGCGGCGCGGCCACCTATGTGGCGGAGCATGCGCCCGAGGGGAAGCGCGGCCTCTTCACGAGCTGGATCCAGACCACAGCGACGCTCGGCCTGTTCGCGGCGCTGCTGGTGGTGATCGGCATCCGCACCGCGCTGGGCGAGACCGCGTTCGCCGACTGGGGCTGGCGCCTGCCCTTCCTCGTCTCGATCCTGCTGCTCGCCGTGTCGCTGTGGATCCGGCTGCAGCTCGCCGAGAGCCCGGTGTTCCAGAAGATGAAGGAGGAAGGCACCACGTCGAAGGCGCCGTTCAGCGAGGCGTTCGGCCAGTGGCGCAACCTGCGCACCGTGCTGATCGTGCTGCTCGGCGCGGTCGCGGGTCAGGCGGTGGTCTGGTACACCGGGCAATTCTATGCGCTATTCTTCCTCGAGAAGACGCTGAAGGTCGACGGCGCGACCGCCAATATCCTGATCGCGATCGCGCTGGCGCTGGCGACGCCCTTCTTCGTGATCTTCGGCTGGCTCTCCGACCGGATCGGGCGCAAGAAGATCATCCTGACCGGCTGCGCGCTCGCGGCGCTCACCTATTTTCCGACCTTCGTCGCGCTGACCGCCGCGACCAACCCTGCGCTCGCGCAGGCGCAGGCGCGCGCGCCGGTGACGGTGCAGGCGCATGGCGCGAGCTGCGCGTTCCAGTTCGACCCGGTGGGCGGCAACAAGTTCGACCGGACCGGCTGCGACATCGCCAAGTCCGCGCTGGCCAAGGCCGGCATTCCCTACGGCAATCGCGACGCCTCGGCCGAAATGGGAGCGATCGTCCGCATCGGCGGCACCGAGATCGCCGCGCCCCAGCCCGCAGGGCTCGACCCCGCCCAGCGCGCCGCAGCGGTCGCCAATTTCCAGGGCGAGCTCAAGTCGGCGCTCGACGCCGCAGGCTACCCGGCCAAGGCCGATCCGGCGGCGATGAACAAGCCGCTGATCGTCGCGCTGCTCTTCTGGCTCGTGCTGCTGGTCACCGCGGTCTATGGCCCGATCGCGGCGCTGCTGGTCGAGATCTTCCCGAGCCGCATCCGCTATACCGCGATGTCGCTGCCCTATCAT
>DATJLC010000196.1:0-18103 GCA_035490755.1 Sphingobium sp. | reverse complement strand
CCACCGATGACCTGACCGCGGCGCTCGACCCCACCCAGATGGCGGTGGCGGTGAAGGCCGCCGCCAAGGCTGCCGGCAAACCGCTCGCCGATGCCGACGTCGCCCAGGCGGCGGCCGATTCGATCCGCGCGATGCTGCTGATCCGCACCTATCGCGTGCGCGGGCACCTCGCTGCCAATCTCGATCCGCTTGGCCTCTCCAAGCGGGAGCTTCCTTCCGACCTGACGCCGGAATATCACGGCTTTTCCGGCGCCGACCTCGATCGGCGGGTCTATATCGGCGGCAATCTCGGCCTGGAATGGACCACGATCCGCGAGATCGTCGATATCCTGCGCGCCAATTACTGCGGCAATGTCGGCCTGGAATATATGCACATCGCCGACGTGGAGGAGCGCCGCTTCCTCCAGGACCGGATGGAAGGCAAGGACAAGGAGATCATCTTCACGCCGGAAGGCAAGAAGGCGATCCTGACCAAGGTCGTCCATGCCGAGCAATATGAGAAGTTCCTGGGCCGCAAATATGTCGGCACCAAGCGCTTTGGCCTGGACGGCGGCGAATCGATGATCCCCGCGCTCGAGGCAGTGATCAAATATGGCGGCCAGCTGGGCGTGCGCGAGATCGTCTATGGCATGGCGCATCGCGGCCGCCTCAACGTGCTCGCCAATGTGATGGCCAAGGGCTTTCGCGTCATCTTCCACGAATTCTCCGGCGGCACCGCCAATCCGGAGGATGTCGGCGGATCGGGCGACGTGAAATATCACCTCGGCACGTCCACCGACCGCGAGTTCGACGGCGTCAAGGTGCACATGAGCCTGGTGCCCAACCCGTCGCATCTGGAGACGGTCGATCCCATCGTGCTGGGCAAGGTGCGCGCGCAGCAGGTGTTCCGCGATGACATCGGCAAGCATGAGCAGGTCCTGCCCGTGCTGATCCACGGCGACGCGGCCTTTGCTGGCCAGGGCATCGTCTGGGAATGCTTCGGCTTCTCCGGCATTCGCGGCTACAATACCGGCGGCTGCCTCCATTTCGTCATCAACAACCAGATCGGCTTTACGACGAGCCCGCAGTTCGCGCGCTCCTCGCCCTATCCGAGCGATGTCGCCAAGGGCGTGCAGGCCCCGATCCTGCACGTGAACGGCGACGATCCGGAAGCCGTCACCTTCGCCTGCAAGCTCGCGATCGAATATCGCCAGCGTTTCCACCGCGATGTCGTCATCGACATG
The DNA here is from genome assembly GCA_035490755.1 of Sphingobium sp. Lineage (GTDB taxonomy): Bacteria > Pseudomonadota > Alphaproteobacteria > Sphingomonadales > Sphingomonadaceae > Sphingobium. The sequence continues at coordinate 16,880 of DATJLC010000196.1, read as the reverse complement.
TGGTGCTATCGCCGCTTCGGCCATAATGAGGGCGACGAGCCGAGCTTCACCCAGCCGCTGATGTACGCCAGGATCCGGCAGCACCCGCCGGTCAGCGCCGTCTACGGTGCGCGGCTGGAGGCGGAGGGCGTCATCGACGGCAGCTATGTCGGCGGGGTGACGCAGGAGTTCACCAACCTCCTCGAGGAAGAGTTCGAGGCCGCGACCAGCTACAAGCCCAACAAGGCGGACTGGTTCGCGGGCCGCTGGTCGGGCCTGCATCAGCCGGCCAACCAGGAAACGGCCCGGCAGAATGTCGAGACCGCATTGTCGCCCAAGCTGTTCGAAAGCCTCGGACGGACGCTGACGACGGTGCCCGAGGGTCTTGCCATCCACAAGACGCTGCGGCGCATTCTCGACGCCAAGGCCGAGATGTTCGCGACCGGCAAGAATTTCGACTGGGCGACGGGCGAGGCGCTGGCCTTTGGCTCGCTGCTGTCGGAAGGCTATGGTGTCCGGCTCTCCGGCCAGGACAGCGGACGGGGCACCTTCAGCCAACGCCATTCGGTCTGGGTCGATCAGAACACCGAAGAGAAGTATATCCCGCTCTCGACCGTGCCGCACGGCCGGTTCGAGGTACTCGACAGCCCGCTCTCGGAATATGGCGTGCTTGGTTTCGAATATGGCTATGCCATGGCCGATCCCAAGTCGCTGGTGCTGTGGGAGGCGCAGTTCGGCGACTTCGCCAATGGCGCCCAGATCATCATCGACCAGTATATCGCGGCGTCGGAGGCCAAGTGGCTGCGCGCCAACGGCCTGGTCATGCTGTTGCCACACGGCTTCGAGGGGCAGGGGCCGGAGCACAGCTCCGCGCGCCTGGAGCGCTATCTGCAGCTGTGCGCCGAGGGCAATATCCAGGTCGCGAACTGCACCACGCCGGCCAATTATTTCCATCTCCTGCGCCGCCAGATGCTGCGCGCGTTCCGCAAGCCGCTCGTCATCATGACACCCAAGTCCCTGCTCCGGCACAAGCTGGCGGTGAGCAGCGCCGAGGATTTCCTGGGTGACCAGCACTTCATGCGCATCCTGTCGGACCTCAACCCGGCACCAGATGCCGAGACGCGGCGGCTGGTGCTCTGCTCCGGCAAGGTCGCCTATGACCTGATGGAGGCGCGCGACGCGGCCGGCGACAAGACGACGCAGATTGTGCGCATCGAGCAGATCTATCCCTTCCCGACCGACGCCCTGGCCAAGCGGATCGCCCGCATGACCAATCTCGAAGAGGTCGTCTGGTGCCAGGAGGAGCCGCGCAACAACGGCGCCTGGTTCTTCGTCGAGCCCTTTGTCGAACAGGCCCTGCAGGATGCCGGCAAGGCGCCGATGCGCGCCCGCTATGCCGGACGCAAGGGGGCCGCGTCGCCCGCCACCGGCCTTGCCAAGCGGCATCTGGCGGAACAGGGCGCGCTCATCGCCGATGCCCTGGGGCACAGCGTCCGCACCGAAATCAAACGCCAGAAGAAGGGCTGAACAAGCGTCATGGCAACTGAAGTCAAAGTGCCCGCTCTGGGCGAGTCCGTCACCGAAGCGTCGGTGGGTCAGTGGTTGAAGCAGCCCGGCGATGCGGTTGCCGCCGACGAGCCCATTGTCAGCCTCGAAACCGACAAGGTCGCGATCGACGTGCCGTCGCCGGTCGCGGGCGTGCTCGGCAGCCAGCTTGTCAAGGCTGGCGACACGGTGAATGTCGGCACGGTCATCGCTGTTGTCGAGGCCGGTGCGGCCGGGGCCAAGGCGCCCGCAGCATCCTCGGCCAAGGCGGAGGCTGCGGCACCCGCGCCCGTCAAGGCAGAGTCCGATGACGGGGAAGGCGGCGCGATTACGTTGTCGCCCGCCGTTCGCCGTCTCGTCCTCGAACATGGCCTTGACCCCAGCAAGATCGGCGGCACCGGCAAGGACGGACGCCTGACCAAGGACGATGTGCTGGCGGCGATCGCCGACGGTTCCGCGCTGGCAACGCCCGTCGCCCCCGCCCCCGCCGCGCCGGCCGCCGCGCCAATGTCGTCCGTGCGCCGGCAGGAGCGGGTGAAGATGACCCGCCTGCGCCAGACCGTCGCCAAGCGGCTGAAGAGCGCGCAGGAGACCGCCGCCCTCCTCACCACCTTCAACGATGTCGACATGACGGCGGTGATGGACGCGCGCAACCGCTACAAGGACCTGTTCGAGAAGAAGCATGGCGTGCGCCTCGGCTTCATGGGCTTCTTCACCAAAGCCGTGTGTATGGCGCTCAAGGACGTGCCGGCGGTCAATGCCCAGATCGAGGGCGACGAGATCGTCTATAACGACTTCGCCGATATTTCCGTGGCGGTCAGCGCGCCCAACGGCCTCGTCGTCCCCGTGATCCGCGATGCCGACAAGATGAGCGTCGCCGATGTCGAGCGGACGATCGGCGATTTCGGCAAGCGCGCCAAGGACGGCACGCTCACCATGGAGGACATGAAGGGCGGCACCTTCACCATCTCCAATGGCGGTGTGTTCGGCAGCCTGATGTCCACGCCGATCATCAACCCGCCCCAGTCGGGCGTGCTTGGCCTGCACCGGATCGAGGAGCGGCCGGTGGTGCGTAACGGACAGATCGTGGTGCGGCCGATGATGTATCTGGCGCTTAGCTACGACCATCGCCTGATCGATGGCCGCGAGGCGGTGACCTTCCTGGTCGCAGTCAAGAACGCGATCGAGGATCCGACCCGTCTGCTGATCGATCTGTAAGAATGAGTGCTCCTGCGAAAGCAGGAGTCCAGGGTGGAGGGCAATACGAGAGCCGGATATGTTTACCTGATGGCGAGCAGGCGTAACGGTACGCTCTATCTTGGCGTAACGAGCGACATTGCAGCGCGGGCTTACCAGCATCGGAACGGCTTGGTAGACGGCTTCACCAAGGATCATGGTTGCGGATTGCTCGTGTGGTTCGAGCAATATGACGATTTGCAGGAAGCAAGGCGTCGCGAGTTGCAGATGAAGAAGTGGAAGCGGGGCTGGAAGATTGAGTTGATTGAACGCGAAAATCCGCAATGGAAGGATCTGTTCGAGACGCTCTTTTGATTGTGGGGGAGCGCGAAATCGCAAGCGCCACCGCCTGTAATCCTGGGTTCCTGCTTTCGCAGGAATACAGGTTCGACGGTATCGACGTTCTCCTGCGAAAGCAGGAGCCTAGGGCCACAACCGCCGGCCCAAGCAACTCTGGGTTCCTGCCTTGGCGGGAACATTGATGGAGAGAAGAATGGCTGAGCAGCAGTACGACTATGACGTTCTCGTGATTGGCGCCGGGCCGGGGGGCTATGTGGCGGCGATCCGGGCGGCGCAGCTGGGGCTGAAGACCGCTTGCGCCGAGGCGCGCGAGACGCTGGGCGGCACCTGTCTCAATGTCGGCTGCATTCCCTCCAAGGCGCTGTTGAACGCATCGGGGCTCTATCATGAGGCGGCATCGGGCGTGCTGGCCAAGCATGGTGTGAAGCTCGGCTCGGTCGAGCTCGACCTGCCCGCGATGATGGCGGACAAGGATAAGGCCGTGTCCGGCCTGACCCAGGGCATCGCCTTCCTGTTCAAGAAGAACAAGGTCGACTGGCTGAAGGGCCAGGCCCGTTTCACCGGCGCCAACACGGTCGATGTCGCGGGCAAGGCGGTGACGGCCAGGAACATCGTCATCGCCACCGGCTCCAGCGTGATGCCGCTGAACGGCGTTGCGGTCGACAATGCCAAGGGCATCGTCGTCGATTCAACCGGCGCCCTGGCGCTGCCGGCGGTGCCGAAGCATCTGCTGGTCATCGGCGGCGGCGTGATCGGTCTTGAGCTGGGTTCCGTCTGGGGCCGGCTCGGCGCCAAGGTCACGGTGGTCGAGTTTCTCGACCAGATCCTGCCCGGCATGGACGGCGATGTCCGCGCCGAGGCGGCGAAGATCTTCAAGAAGCAGGGCTTTGACATCCGCACCTCGACCAAGGTCACGGGGGTGACGGTCAAGGGCAAGAAGGCGACCGTCACCGTGGAGCCCGCGGCCGGCGGCGCTGCCGAGACGTTCGAGGCCGACGCGGTGCTCGTCGCCATCGGGCGGCGGCCCCATACCGACGGGCTGGGACTGGAAGCCATTGGCCTCACCGTGAACAATCGCGGCCAGATCGAGACCGATCATGACTTCGCGACCAAGGTTCCCGGTGTTTGGGCGATCGGCGACGTCATCCAGGGCCCGATGCTCGCCCACAAGGCCGAGGACGAAGGCGTTGCCGTGGCGGAGAATATCGCCGGCCTGACCGGAATCGTGAACCATGAGGTGATCCCCTCGGTCGTCTATACCCATCCCGAGATCGCGGGCGTCGGCCTGACCGAAGAGGCGGCGAAGGCGCGGGGCGAGGTGAAGACCGGCAAGTTCCCGATGATGGCCAACAGCCGTGCCAAGGCGATCGACGACACCGACGGCTTCGTGAAGGTGATCGCGGACGCCGCGACGGACAAGGTGCTTGGCGTCTGGATCATCGGCGCCCCGGCTGGCACGATGATTGCGCAGGCGGCGCAGGCGATGGAGTTCGGCGCGTCGAGCGAGGACATAGCCTATACCTGCCACGCGCATCCGACGCATAGCGAGGCGATCAAGGAAGCGGCCATGGCGGTGACGGGCAAGCCCATTCACATGTAAGGCTGCTCGCGCGCTATCGCGTGAGCCAGGTGCTTAGCCAGGCAAGCGCGCCCCTGCTCTGCCTGTGCCCGGACGGCCGGCCGCCATAGCTGCGACATTCAAGGCAGTCGGCACGCATGGCCGGTCCGGTCAGCATGGCGCGGACGTCCGTGGCTGCATCCAGCACCGCCTGTTCGCGCCGCCGGCCTTGCCGCGAGAGCCAGTCGAACGCCTCTGGCTGGCGGGCGGCGCGGATCCTCGCAGTCAGGGTGGAGAGGATCTGGTCAATGGGGCTCGCCGGCGGATCAAGGTAGCGGGCGCGCGCGTCCCCGCCCTTGAGGCCCGCCAGCCGCGCCGCTTCGGCAACCGCGTCGTCCAACGTCCCGAACCGGTCGATCAGGTGCAGTCTTCGCGCCGTGGCGCCGTCCCACACCCGGCCCTCGGCGATCCGCTCGGCCTCGTTGGCGGGTAGCCGACGCGCGGTGGCGACGAGGGTGACGAAACGGCGATACATGTTTTCCACGCTGGCCTGCGCGAGGGCATCGAACTGCGGGCTGACCCCGCCTGCGACATCGGGCTCGCCGGACAGCGGCGTCGTCTTCACCCCGTCGGTGGTGACGCCGATCTTGGCCAATGTATTCTCGAAGCTGGGGATGATGCCGAACACGCCGATCGATCCGGTGATGGTCGACGGCTGGGCGAAGATCCGGTCGCCCGTGGTGCTGATCCAGTAGCCGCCGCTCGCGGCGACATTGCCCATGGAAATGACGATCGGCAGGCCGGCCTCGCGAACCTGCAACAGCGCCTGGCGGATGGTCTCGGCGCCCGTCACCGATCCGCCGGGGGAATCCACCCGCACGACCAGCGCCTTGATGTCCCCGTCCGCCAGCGCGTCGTCGACCAGATCGGCTATGCTGTCGCCGGCCGCGGTGCCCGCCTGGCTCTCGCCATCGACGATGTCGCCCGCCACGGTGAGGACGCCGACCTTGCCCTGCCCGGCCCTTGCCGGGTGGTGGCGCAGATAGTCCTCCATGCTGATCGCCGCAAAGCCGCCAGGACGCCCGTCGGGATCCTCGCCCGCAATGCCCGCGATATGCTCGGCAAAGGCGAAACCGTCGCCCAGCCGGTCGACAAGGCCAAGCGCCAGGGCCGCCTTCGCGGCATCGCCGCCAAAGCGGCGCGCGACGACCATCGGGTCAGCGGCATAGGCGGCAACGTCCGCGCCGCTCCGCGCGGCCGAGACATTGGCGAGCCAGTCCTGCCACAAGGCCGTGGCGAGCGCCTGGTTCGCCTCCCGGGCGGCGGGCGACTGATCGGTGCGGATGAAGGGTTCGACGAAGCTCTTGTAGGTGCCGACACGATAGATATGGGCGTTGACCCCCAGCTTCTCCATCAGGCCCTTGTAATAGAGCTGGCTGCCGCCGGGGCCGGCTAGCGCGACCATGCCGAGCGGGGACAGCCAGACCTCGTTGGCATGGGCGGCGATGGCATAGCCGTCATCATCATAGGCAAGGGAAGTGGTGAGCACGGGCTTGCCGGCCTTGCGGGCGACATCCATCGCGGCGCCAATCCGCTGCGTCGCGACCTGACCCGCGCCGGCGAAGCGGGTGAGATCAAGGACGATCGCCTTGATCGCCGGATCAGCCGCGGCGGTTTCGATGGCGTGGACGACGTCGCGCAGCCGATATTGGTGCACTGATTGCGTCTCGCCCAGCAGCGCGAACGGATCGTCCGGCGACGGCTGCTCGGCGACGCTGCCGTCCAGGGCGATCAGAAGCGCGCCGGTGACGGGCACCGGAGCGGGACGTATCGCCGAAAGGGCCGCATAGAGAATGCCAAAGAACAGCAGCAGAAAGATGAGGACAAGCGCGTCCTTGGCGACCATGAGAAGGCGCCATGCGCTCCGGATGAATGACACGCGCGTGCTCCCTGCTGACTGAACGCACCCTAGAGCAAGCGTTGCTCCGCCGCAATCAGCGCACGGGGCATCGGAAAGTCGCCGCTACCTCCAAATTTTTATTGGGGTCCGCCTTGACCCGTCGGACAGCCGAACCATATTGCGCCTCGTTGGCACTCGGGCGCGCCGAGTGCTAATAGCTGATTTTCGCCTCTCTCGGGATCGTCTCCGCGCCCATGTTCTCATTCGAACGGCGGACCGGTCCCGTGGCACTTAATTGGGAAAGGACATCATATGGCATTTCGTCCGTTGCACGACCGCGTGCTCGTTCGCCGCATCGAGGCCGATGAAAAGACGGCTGGCGGCATCATCATCCCCGACACCGCCAAGGAAAAGCCGCAGGAAGGCGAGATCGTCTCCGTCGGCACCGGTGCGAAGGCCGAGGACGGCAAGGTCACGCCGCTGGACGTCAAGGCCGGCGACCGCATCCTGTTCGGCAAGTGGTCGGGCACCGAGGTGAAGGTCGACGGTGAAGACCTGCTCATCATGAAGGAAAGTGACATTCTCGGCGTCATCGGCTGACGCGAAACCGCCTTTCCATTCCATCCCACACTAAAATTTCCAGAAAGCAGAGGTAGATACCATGGCTGCAAAAGACGTAAAATTCTCGCGCGATGCCCGTGAGCGCATCCTGCGCGGCGTCGACATCCTGGCCGATGCGGTCAAGGTGACGCTTGGTCCCAAGGGCCGCAACGTCGTCATCGACAAGAGCTTTGGCGCGCCGCGCATCACCAAGGACGGTGTTTCGGTTGCCAAGGAAATCGAACTGAAGGACAAGTTCGAGAATATGGGCGCGCAGATGGTGCGCGAAGTCGCCAGCAAGACCAATGACGTCGCAGGCGACGGCACCACCACCGCCACGGTCCTGGCCCAGGCGATCGTGCGCGAAGGCATGAAGTCGGTTGCGGCCGGCATGAACCCGATGGACCTGAAGCGCGGCATCGACATCGCCGTCAGCAAGGTCGTCGAGGACCTGAAGGGCCGTTCCAAGCCCGTCGCCGGTTCCAGCGAGATTGCCCAGGTCGGCATTATCTCGGCCAATGGCGACACCGAAGTCGGCGAGAAGATCGCCGAGGCCATGGAGAAGGTCGGCAAGGAAGGCGTCATCACCGTCGAGGAAGCCAAGGGTCTCGATTTCGAGCTCGACGTCGTTGAGGGCATGCAGTTCGACCGCGGCTATCTCTCGCCCTATTTCATCACCAATCCGGAAAAGATGCAGGTCGAGCTGACCGACCCCTACATCCTGATCCACGAGAAGAAGCTCTCCAACCTCCAGTCGATGCTGCCGATCCTCGAGGCGGTCGTGCAGTCGGGCCGTCCGCTGCTCATCATCGCCGAGGACATCGAGGGCGAGGCGCTGGCGACGCTGGTCGTCAACCGTCTGCGCGGCGGCCTCAAGGTTGCCGCCGTCAAGGCGCCGGGCTTCGGCGATCGCCGCAAGGCGATGCTCGAGGACATCGCGATCCTGACCAACGGCCAGATGATCTCCGAGGACCTCGGCATCAAGCTCGAGAACGTCACGCTCGGCATGCTCGGCCAGGCCAAGCGCGTCACCATCGACAAGGACAACACCACGATCGTCGACGGTGCGGGCGATGCCGAGGCGATCAAGGGCCGCGTCGAGCAGATTCGCGCGCAGATCGAGACCACCACGTCCGACTATGACCGCGAGAAGCTGCAGGAGCGTCTTGCCAAGCTCGCTGGCGGCGTTGCCGTCATCAAGGTCGGCGGCGCGACCGAGGTCGAGGTGAAGGAGCGCAAGGACCGCGTCGACGACGCGCTGCACGCCACCCGCGCGGCTGTCGAGGAAGGCATCGTCCCCGGCGGCGGCACGGCCCTCCTTTATGCGACCAAGGCGCTGGCCGGTCTCAAGGGCATCAATGACGACCAGACCCGCGGCATCGACATCGTCCGCAAGGCGATCGAGGCTCCGCTGCGTCAGATCGCGCAGAACGCTGGCCATGACGGCGCCGTCGTCGCCGGCAACCTGCTGCGCGAGAATGACGAGACCAAGGGCTTCAACGCCGCGACCGACCAGTATGAGAACCTGGTCTCCGCGGGCGTGATCGACCCGACCAAGGTCGTCCGCGCGGCGCTCCAGGACGCGGCGTCGGTCGCCGGCCTCCTCATCACGACGGAAGCCACGATCGCCGAGCTGCCCGAAGACAAGCCCGCCCCGGCGGGCATGCCCGGCGGCATGGGCGGCATGGGCGGCATGGACTTCTGATCATCCACTGGATGGTCACCCCAGCGTAGGCTGGGGTCTCATGCCACGAGATGCCAGCCTTCGCTGGCATGACGGGAACAGGGGCCGGGGGAGCGATCCTCCGGCCCTTTTTCTTTGGTGAGGCGAAGGCGCACCCGTTAGGGTCGCACAGCTTCCAGACCGGAGATGTCCATGCGCCGTTCGATCCAACTGACCATCCTTGCCTCGACCGCCCTTGCCGCCTGCACGGCGCAGCAGAAGGCGGCGCCGGACGTCGCGCAAGTCACTCCTGCGCCCGCCCCCAAGCCGACCTATGGCAGCTTCGGCTTTGACGAATCCGGCATGGATCGCACGGTAGCGCCCGGCGACGATTTCTACGCTTATGCGAACGGCACCTGGGCCAAGAACACGCCGATTCCCGCCGACAAATCCAATTACGGCCTGTTCACCGTGCTCGACGATCTTTCCAAGAGCCGGACCCGGGAGATACTGGAGCAGGCCAGGCAAGATCCCGCCAGCAAGATCGGCAATGCCTATGCGGCCTATCTCGACCAGGGGACGGTGGAAGCGCGAGGCCTCGCGCCGATCCGCCCCTGGCTCGACGAGATCAAGGCCGTGCGGACCAGGGCCGATTATGCGACGCTTGCCGGGCGCGCCGCGCGCAATGGCGTGGATGGGCCGTTCGGCGGCTATGTCGGGCAGGACGACAAGGCGCCGGACAGCTATATCTTCGGCATGTTCCAGGGTGGCCTTGGCCTGCCCGACCGCGACTATTACCTCACCGACGATGCCCGGATGAAGGCGATCCGCGCGGCCTATGTCGCGCATATGGCGCGCATGTTCGCGCTGGCGGGGGAGGCGGACGGCGTGCGGCGGGCGCAGGCGATCATGGCGCTCGAAACGCGGATCGCCAAGGTGCACTGGACCAGGACCGAGAGCCGCGACGCCGACAAGGTCTATAACAAGCTCGGCGTGGCCGAGCTCGGTAAGCTGGCGCCGGGTTTTGATTTCGCGGCCTGGCTCAAGGCGCAGGGGCTGGGTGGCGTCACTGACCTGCTCGTCGCGCAGCCGAGCGCGGTCAAGGGCCAGGCGGCGTTGATCGCGCGCGCGCCGCTCAGTGTCCTCAAGGATGCGATGCTGATCCGCAGCCTCGACGGCCTTTCGGATTATCTGCCCGATGCGATCGCCAATGAGAGCTTCGCCTTTTACGGCACGACGCTGGCCGGAACCCCGGAACGCGAGCCGCGCTGGAAGCGAGCCGTCAATTTCGTGAAGGGGTCGCTGGGCGAGGAGCTGGGCAAGGCCTATGTCGCCCGCTTCTTCCCGCCCGAGACCAAGGCGGCAGCCGACCAGATGGTCAGGAACATCATCGCCGCCATGGGCAGGCGGATCGACGGCCTCGCCTGGATGAGCGCCGAGGCAAAGGCGCGCGCACATGCCAAGCTCGCGGCCTTCACGCCCAAGATCGGCTATCCCGACCGCTGGCGCGATTATGCGGGGCTGGAGGTCCGGCGTGATGACCTGTTCGGCAATGCCATGCGCTCCAACCAGTTCGACCATGACTATGGGGTCGGCAAGCTGGGCAAGCCCATCTACCGCTGGGAATGGCACATGACGCCGATGGAGGTGAACGCCTACGCCAATTTCAGCATGGTCGAGATCGTCTTTCCGGCCGCCATCCTCCAGCCGCCCTTTTTCGATCCCGCCGCCGACCCGGCGATCAACTATGGCGGCATCGGTGCCGTGATCGGCCATGAGCTGAGCCATCATTTCGACGACCAGGGCGCGAAATATGACGCAACCGGCAAGCTGGTGCAGTGGTGGACGGATGCTGACGTGAAACGCTTCAACGCGCTGACCGGCCGGCTGGCCAGCCAGTATGACGCCTATGAGCCGCTCCCTGGCCAGCATGTGCAGGGAAAGTTCACGCTCGGGGAGAATATCGCCGACCTGGCCGGGCTCACCGTGGCTTATGATGCCTACACGGCGTCACTGGTCGGCAAGGCGGCGCCGGTGATCGACGGCACGACGGGCGACCAGCGCTTCTATCTGGGCTGGGCGCAGGTGTGGCGGCGCAATGTGCGCGAGGCGACTCAGCGCCAGCGGCTGCTGACGGACCCCCATTCGCCTTCGGAATACCGAGTCGCGACCGTACGCAATCTCGACCCCTGGTATGCTGCTTACGGTCCATCCCCGACGGCAAAACTCTATTTGAGGCCGGATGACCGGGTCAGAATATGGTAAACGTGATTCTCGATCCGGCAGGCCGGAAAGTTTGACGAAGACCTTCCCAATTTGAAACAGACACTGGCCGAGCGCGCAATTTTATCGTTTAAAATCAATTGTTTGAATCTCCGAATTGGAGCTGACGCGACTTATTGCACCTGCAAAAAACATGTAGGTATTACCAAAGGGATCAGTTAATGAGGGCGCAACGAAAAGCGGGTAGCACCTTACTATTTCGAACTGCGGCAAACGGCCGACACCAAGGTTTATGGGAGTATGAACGTGCGACAGAAACTTCTTGCTATTACGACGGCCGTTGCGGCCTTCGCTTTGGCCCCCAGCGCCAATGCTTCGGTTACGCTGGCCTGCCCGGCATTTGCTCCTCCGGCGACCTGCACTTTTGATGAAGTCGGCGGCACCGGTCTTTTCGGCAACAGCTTCCAGGGCAACAGCGCCTTTACAGACGTCTTCAAGGTCGTCCTGTCGACCGCCGGCAAGCTGTCAATCACGATGACCAAGACGGCTGGCGCGATCAGCTTCACCTCCAAGGAGCTGGTCGGCGTTGGGCCCATCGTCGGTCTCGGCGTTCCCAATGATTTCTTCGTTGGCCCGGGCACCTATGACCTGAAGTTCGTGGGCAACACCACCGGCACCGCGACCTATTCGGGCACGATCGACTTTGCGGCTGTTCCCGAGCCCGCAACCTGGGCGATGATGATCGCTGGTCTCGGCGTCGTAGGCATGGCCATGCGCCGCCGCACGACCCGCAATGCGGCTGTCAGCTTCGTCTGATTGCTTCGCCGGCCGATTGGCCGGCCTGGCGGAATTTTGAAATGGGCCGCGGGAGATTGTCCCGCGGCCCATTTCTTTTGCCGCCGCCGCGCGCAGGCCTCAGCCTGCCCGGCGACCGATCCGGCGAAGAGCATGCCACAGCCGTTCGCCCGGTCCAGCGCCAAACAGGCGCAGCCAATGCGGCGACCAAAGCAGCATGAGCGCGCTGAGGCCGATGGCAATCCCGAGCAGGCTCATCCGGTCGAGACGTCCATAAAGTCCCAAGCCAAAGCCATAGGCCAGCGTGGCCAAGAGGATGGTGCAAAGCAGATAATTGGACAGCGCCGTCCGGCCGACCGCGGCCACCCGCTTCACCAGCTGGCTCGTGCCACCTCGCATGGCGGCAAGCATCAGCAGCGCGGCATGGCCGATTGCGATGGGAATGGCGAACGGGAAGGCGACCACGCCCGTCACTTCACCGGCGATGCGCGGATCACCGGACAGAAGCGCCCACGCGCCGAGCAGCAGCACCGGCAACAGGCCCACCAGATAGGCGTGGCGCGCGGTCCGGGCATATTGCTCGCGCGACCATTGGCCCGTGAAGAACCCGCCCATCGCCATCGCCATGCCGAGCAGCATGAAGCCCAGCATTCCGAACAGCGAGCGGACCATTGATGCCGCGAGATGCGCCGGCGCCTCGGCCAGGCGTGCGAGCGCCAACGGCACGTAGCCGCCGCGGTGGAGGACCAACTCATGCAGAAGCTCTTTTTCGAGAAGCGCGGAATAGGCCTCGGGTGAGCGGGTGGAGATGGCCAAGGCGGCCATGACCGCGCTGATCAGCAGCTGCAGGGCGAAGAAGGCGAGCGCCCACTTCAAAAGATCGAGCGGTTCCCGCCCTGCAAAACGCAGCGCGATCCATCCTGCGAGCGCCAGCAGCATCAGCCAGGCGCCGGGCCAGACCAGGAGATAATGGGCGGCCCCGATGGGCATCAGCCAGAGCAGGCGCCGGCGCTGCGCCGCAAACCCGTCGCCGCCCTCCATCTCCGCCCGATCAATCACGAGCAGAGTGGAGGCCCCGAATAGCATCGCGAACAGACCAACGATCTTGCCATCGAGTAGCGCGAAGGACGCGAGCCAGACCATTGCGCCAGCAACGCCGTCACCGGCCGCGTCGGGGATGCGCTGAATCGTCGAGGGGAGGGCGATTGCACTGCCAATCAGCACCGCCATGCCAAGCACAGCCGCGCCGCGTACGACATCCATGGGAAGAAGGCGTTCATCCGGTTCAGTCATGCGGCCTAATAGACACGACTGACGGGTGGCGCAGCCCCCATGGAAAGATTTTGCCGGGCCCGGTTGCCGTCAGGCGGGGGCCGTCTCGCTGTTGAAAAAGAGCGCCTGCGATATGGCAGCCTTCACGGTGGCGCGCTGGAACGGCTTGGTAATGAGGAAGGTGGGTTCCGGCCGCTCGCCCGTCAGCAGGCGTTCCGGAAAGGCGGTGATGAAGATCACCGGCACCGGGAACTGCGCCAATATGTCGCTGACGGCGTCGATGCCGCTGCTGTCATCGGCAAGCTGAATGTCGGCAAGGACCAAGCCGGGCCGGTCCGTCATGGCTTCGCGCACCGCCTCGTCCCGAGTCACGGCGATTCCGCTGACTTCATGGCCGAGATCGCGAACGATGGTCTCTATATCCATTGCGATGATCGGCTCATCCTCGATGATGAGCACGCGCGTGCGGGTCTGCGCCTCGATTTCCGCCATGGCTTCATCGACGAGCGCCTCGACCCGGTTCTCGTCTGTATCGAGAAGATAGGCGACCTCGTTATTGGCGAAACCTTCCATTGCCGTCAGCAGCAGAGCCTGGCGCGAGAGGGGCGGTATCGCGGCGAGGCGTGCGGCCGCGATGGCTTCCGGATCCTGCCCAGGCTGGCTGTCACCGGCCAACGCCTTGCTCGTGCCATCCCATATCGCGTGAAAGGTACGATAAAGGCCGAGGCGTGGTCCCATCGACAAGGGGAATTCACCCGGTGCGGCGATGATCGCCTCAAGGGTCGCACGCACATAGGTATCGCCATCGGATTGATTGCCGGTCAAGGCGCGTGCGTAGCGGCGCAGGAAGGGAAGGTGCGGCTGAAGCTGTTGACCAAGGGACATTCGGTATTCTCTCCGCCAGAATTGATCGATTGCCGGAGAGGATCGCATGGTTTCCCCCCTGACAATCTTGTCCATGACAGGTTGCAATGGCCGTCATGCCTGCACCCAGATCGCAAATGGAACAAACCGAAAGGATATTAGTTTCATTTCGCGCGCCGTTGCGACAAGTTTTATGTTTTATCTGATGCCGGGGCGTGATTATGTCGATATCGCATGGCGAGGAACAGGGTGATCCGCTCGATTGGCTTTTCAGGGGCAGGGCTTTGAGTCGCAAGGTCTCAGGCGGTCATAGAGACGACATGTCTTCGGTCGGTGTGCCCGACGTCGCGGTCGCGGCCGTGCCGGCTTGCGATACGGCATCGAGCAACGGCGACGCTGAGATAGTCCGTGGAAAGGCGCGGACGCGCAAGCGGACAGCGGGCGCCGATGTGGGCCAGTTGCTGCGGGGCGCCTATAGGCAAACCGTTGAGGAGGCCATTCCCGACGATCTCCTGGATCTCCTGAACAGGTTGGAATGAACAGGTTCCAAGGCCCGCGTCCGCCGGTCCCCTGGAAGAGGATCGCGGCCGGCCTTGGAAGCGCGACCCGCTCGAACAGGGCTGGGCTGGGCACAGGCTTCAAGATGTTCATCGTGCTCATGGTGGCGCTGTTGCCCCTGGGCGTCGTCGCGGTCATTGGAACCATCCAGATCATCCGAGCGGCGGAGATCGAGCGGATGGCATCGCTTCGGCTCGACGCAACCGAGGGCGCGAACAGGCTTCTGGGCGAAATCAACAATGATCGCGCCATGATGCGGCTGATGGCGAACTCGCTGGAGGAAGCACCGCATCGGCTCAACATCTGCCGTCGTGCCGCCCGGGAGCTGTCCGCCCGGGGACGGCCTGTTTTGTTTGCGGTTCACGACCGGGGCGGCAGACGGCTCTGCGCGGTCGGCGACGACGCGTTCTTGGCTGCCGCGCGCGGCGCGACCGTCTCCGTGCAGACCGCGGTGATCAGTCCGGTGAACCAGACGCTGCTGGTGCGCGTCACCAGCGAAAGCGGTCGTGTAAACGCCGTGGCGCGCTACGCGCCCGACCAGCTCGCCGTCATGGCCGGGGTTGCCGTCGACGGCAGCGGCTATCGCCTGGTTGCGCTGTCGCGGGACGGGCGGGTTCTGCGGCTTGCAGGGCAGGGGCAGAGACCGGTGGAGCGGCGCATCGACAGGGCATCCGCGCCGCTCCACCTGGGCGGGCTCGCCTTCACCATGGAAGTTCAGCGGCCGCCGTTCACTCTTTTGCGATTGGCCGCCACTGCCTTGCCGATCTTCATGTGGTTTACGGCGGCCGGCATCGGCTGGTGGGTCGTTCATCGCTTCCTTGTCAGACCGCTCGTCGACCTCAATCGCCAGGTGGCCGCCTATCAGCCGGGCACCTTGCTGGATCCGGCTCCTTCGGCAAGCCAGCTGGCTGGCGAGATCACCATGCTGGGCGATACATTTCGGGCGATCAGCAGGGACGTTGCCGTGCATGAGGGGCAGCTGGCCAATGCGCTGGCGCATCAGCGGGCATTGACCAGAGAGGTGCATCACCGGGTCAAGAACAACCTCCAGATCATCGCGAGCCTTATCAACCTGCACAGCCGTTCTGCCCCGAATGCGGATGCAGCGGCGGCCTACGCCTCCATTCAGCGGCGCGTCGATGCGCTGTCGGTTGTCCACCGCAATCATTATGCGGCGACGGAACTCAGCCACGGCATCGACGCCATGGCGCTCATCAGCGAACTGGGCAGCGCATTGCGGGCGGGCGGGACAGCCAGCGGCGGCACGGGATTTTCGATCAGGGTGGATTGCGAGAATCATTATCTCAGCCAGGATGTCGCCGTCCCCACCGCCTTCCTCATTGCAGAGCTTGTCGAGCTGGTCATCCTCAGCGGCAATCCCTCGCCCGTTACGATCGGGCTGCGGCGCATGGATGCGGGGGCAATGGCCGAGCTTTCGGTCACGTCACAGGCACTTTGCCCCTCGTCGGAGGTGGATCAACTGATCGCCGAGCGCTTCGGCCGGGTGTTGACGGGGCTGGCGCGGCAGTTGCGCGCGACCCTCTCCCATGATCCGGTCGAGGGTCGCTACGCGATCGCCATCAGGGTCCAGCCGCCTCCTGGGGAAGGATCAGGCCGCGCCTTTGGTCACGGTGCCTGATCCGGCCGCGTTGATCCCCATGCTCTGGAGATAGCGCCGGACATTGCGGGCGGCCTGGCGCAGGCGCTGTTCGTTCTCGACCATGGCGAGCCGGACAAAGCCCTCGCCGTCCTCGCCATAGCCGACGCCCGGCGCAACCGCGACGCCGGCCTTGGTGAGAAGCTGCTTGGAAAATTCAAGGCTGCCCATGTCCTTGAGCGCTGGGGGCAGCGGCGCCCAGGCGAACATGGAGGCGCGTGGACTGGGGATTTCCCATCCGGCGCGCCCGAAGCTCTCGACCATCACGTCCCGGCGCTTGCGGTAGAGCTCGCGATTTCTCTCGACGATGTCCTGGGGCCCGTTGAGGGCCGCGCAGGCGGCCGCCTGGATCGGCGTGAAGGCGCCATAATCGAGATAGCTCTTCACCCGGGTCAGCGCGGCGATCAGCTTGCGGTTGCCGACCGCGAAGCCCATGCGCCAGCCGGCCATGGAATAGGTCTTGGACATCGACGTGAACTCGATCGCGACATCCTTCGCACCCGGCACCTGCAGAATGGAAGGCGTCGGGCAGCCATCATAATAAAGCTCGCTATAGGCAAGGTCGGAAAGGATCCAGACGCCATGCTCTTTCGCCCAGGCGACCAGCCGTTCGTAGAAAGCGAGATCGACGACCTCGGCCGTCGGGTTGGACGGATAGCCCACCACCAGGATCGACGGGCGCGGCACGGTGAAGGCCATGGCCCGGTCGAGCGCGCGCCAGTAGTTCTCG
>DATJLC010000195.1:0-5226 GCA_035490755.1 Sphingobium sp. | reverse complement strand
CGACGGCACCCGCCTCGACCTGTTGCGCCGGGCGGGCGGCGAGGAGGCGAATGTCATCGCCTTCTGCATCGACGACCCGTCCTTCAGCGCCGACACGCTGGAGCCGATCGCCCAGGCCTTTCCCCAGGCCGCGCTTTTCGTGCGCGCTTTCGACCGGCGCCAGCTCATCGCGCTCGACGGCGTGGACCTGGCCGGCGTGACGCGCGAGGTCTTCGAGTCCGCCATCCGCATGGGTGTCGAGGTGCTGGCCTCGCTCGGCCTGCCCGAGGAGGACATCGTCGAGGTCGAGCGGCAATATCGCGAGAATGATCGGGAGCGGCTGGACCGGCAGATCGCGGGCGGCAACCTGCTCGCCGCGAAGCATCTGATGTACGGGCCGGGCCGCAGGATGGTCCTGTCCGGCGACGCGCCGCTCGGCGACAATGCGTAAGGGATAGAAAATGGCGGGATCGGCAATTCTAGCGCTTCTGGCGGCCCTGTCCGCAGCCCTTGCGATCGGCGCCGGTGCCTTCGGCGCCCATGGCGCGGCGAGCCCGCAGGCGGCGGAATGGCTGCGCACCGGCGGCCTTTACCAGCTCGTCCATGCCGTCGCGGCACTGGTGCTGATGGGCCAGGCGCGCGGCGCCGCGGCCGTGCTGCTCGCGGGCGCCGCGATCTTCGCCCTGACCCTCTACGCCATGGCGTTCGGCGCGCCCCGCTGGCTGGGCGCGATCACGCCGATCGGCGGCGCGCTGATGATCGGCGGCTGGCTCTGGGCCGCTTATGCCTTCGCGCGGGGCGCCTAGAGCATCGTGCGCAAAAGTGGGAACCGGTTTTGCGCGAAAAACGATGCGATAACAAAAAACTAGAGCGCGCAACCTGCGTCAGATTTGACGCAGCGCGCTCTAAGCTTCCGCGTCTAGGAACCGCTCGACCTCGCCCAGGTCGACATCGCGCGCGAGGAAGGTCTGGCCGATGCCGCGCGCGAGCAGGAACGGCAGATTGCCGCCCGTCCGCTTCTTGTCGTGCAGCATGTGCGCGACCAGCGTCGCGCCGCTGGCGCTCACCCCCGCGCTCGCGACATCAAAGGGCAGGCCGACGCCGCGCAGATGCTCGGTGACCCGGCGCGCGTCCTCCTCGGGGCACAGGCCGCGTGCGGCGGAAAAACGAAAGGCGAGCGCCATGCCCGCCGCCACCGCCTCGCCATGGAGGAGGGCGCTCGAAAATCCCGTCTCCGCCTCCAGCGCATGGCCGAATGTATGGCCGAGGTTGAGGAGCGCGCGCAGCCCGCTCGTCTCGCGCTCGTCCTGGCCGACGATAGCGGCCTTGGCGGCGACGCTGACCCCGATCGCATGCGCCCGCGCGGCGCTGTCGCCGGCGAGCAGGGCCTGCCCGTCCGTTTCGCACCACTCGAAAAAGGCCGGATCGTTGATCAGCCCATATTTGACCACCTCCGCATAGCCCGCCCGCGTCTCGCGCGGGTCGAGCGTGTCGAGCGTCGTCGGGTCGATGAGGACCAAAGCGGGCTGGTGGAAGGCGCCGACCATGTTCTTGCCGGCGCGCGCGTTGATCGCGGTCTTGCCGCCGACGCTGCTGTCGACCTGCGAGAGGAGGGTCGTCGGCACCTGGATGAAGCCGCAGCCGCGCTTCACGATCGCCGCCGCGAAGCCCACCAGATCGCCGATCACGCCGCCGCCCAGCGCGATGATATGATCGCCGCGCTCGACCTCGGCCACCAGCAGGGCGTCGATCAGCGCCTCGAGCTGGCCCCAGCTCTTGGTCCCCTCGCCCGGCGGCAGGATGATCGCGTCCGCGCTCAGCCCCGCCCCTGCGAGCGACGCCTTCAGGCGCGGCCATTGCGTCTTGGCGACCGTTTCGTCGGTCACGACCACGAACGGGCGGCCGGTGGCGAAGCGCGCCAGATGGGCGGCCGCGCGGTCCAGCACGCCGTCCTCGATCACTATGTCATAGCTGCGCTCGCCCAGCCCGACTTCGATCACCCGCATTGCTCAAGTGCCTCCAATATCCGGTCCACGGTCGCCTCATGCGGGGTCGCGGTGCTGACCACATGCACCGGCGCCATCGCGTAGTAGGGATTGCGCGCGGCGGCGAGCTCGGTCAGCACCGTGCGCGGGTCGCGATCCTTGAGGAGCGGCCGCCCCTCCTTGCGCGACACGCGCTCCACCAGCACGTCGATGTCGGCGTCCAGCCAGATCGCGGTGGCGCGTTCCAGGATCAGCGCCCGCGTCTCCGCCTGCATGAACGCGCCGCCGCCGGTCGCGATCACCTTGGGCGGCCCGTCGATCAGCCGCGCGATCACCCGGCGTTCCCCGTCCCGGAAATGCGCCTCGCCATAGCGGTCGAAAATGTCCTGGATGGTCATGCCGGCCGCCTCGATGATCTCGTCGTCGGCATCGACGAACGGTAGCCCGAGCCGGTGCGCCAGGCGCCGCCCGACGGTCGATTTCCCCGCCCCCATCATGCCGACAAGCACCAGCGAGCGGGACGGGTCGTGACAGGGCATTTTGCGGTTTCGCTGCATGATGGGCGCGGCTATACAGCCAGCCGCGCAAGAGGCAAATTCACGATTTGACTAGACAGGAGCGCCCGGCCGGGCAGCGTATATATGAAAATCAGCCGTACCTCGCACTACAAGCGTCGCCGTAACCCCCTGTTCCTGCCGTCGATCATCGGAATCATCATCCTGGTCGGCCTCATTGCCTGGTTCTGGCAGCGGGGTGGCCCGCAGCCGCAGCAACAGGTCGAAAAGGTCATACCGGCGGAGCGCCTGGGGCGCTGATGCGCAAGGCGGACTTCGGATTTCTGGGCGTCGCGGGCGCGCTGCTGCTGGCGGGCGCGATCCCGGTCATAGCACAACGCGGCCCCGAATCGCTGCTCCCGCCCGACTTCGGCGATCAGGGCGAACAGGGCCAGCCCGAACCCCTGCTGCCCGAGACGCCTGCCACGCCCCGGCCCGCCCAGAACGGCGCGGCCCCCGCCCTGCCGGCCACACCGTCCCTCACTTTGGACCTTCCCGACGCGGACGCACTTGCCAACGAAATGGCGGCCGAGGACGCGGCGCGGCGCGAGAAATACGACATGCCCCCCGCGTCGCGCCGGTCGTTGGCGCAGATCGGCCCGTTGACCGCCACGACGGGCGGGGTCTCGCCCGACGCGTTCGGACGGGTGCGCGGCCAGTTCATGACCGGCCTGATGCGCACCGCCCGCGCGCCCTTCGTCTCGCGCTGGTCGTCGATCCTGCTGCGGCGCGTGCTGCTGTCGGGCATCGCGACGCCCGATGACGTTAACGGCGCGGACCTGGCCGCCGAGCGCGCCGCGCTGCTGCTGCGCATGGGCGAGGCAGCCTCGGCGCGCCTGATCGTCCAGAGCATCGATGTCGGCAACTACACGCCCCGCCTCTATGAGGTGGCGATGCAGACCTATTTAGCCACCGCCGATCCGGCCGGCTTCTGCCCGCTGCTGCCGAAAGCGGCAGAGGTCAGCCGCGATGCGCGCTGGGTCATGGCGCAGGCGATCTGCGCCTCCTTCGCGGCCGAGCAGGGCACCGCCACCTCCTTCCTCAACCAGGTCGCCCATCAGGGCCGGATGCGCGGGATCGACTATCGCCTCGCGGAAAAGACCGTGGGCGCGGGCCCCAACAGCCGGCGCTCGGTCAAGATTGAGTGGGACGGCGTCGATCGTCTCGATGCCTGGCGCTTCGGCCTTGCCACCGCGACCAATGTCGCCATTCCCCAGCCGCTCTACCAGACGGCCGGCGATCAGTTCCGCGCCTGGGAAGCGCAGGCGCCCATGCTTTCCCTGACGCAGCGCCTGCCTGGCGCCGCCACCGCCGCGCGGCTGGGCGTGCTGTCGGGCGCGGCCCTTGTCGATTACTACACCCAGCTGGACGGCATCGAAGACGACCCGGCTGTGCCCGTCGAGCTGGTGGATGCATTCCGCGTTGCCTATGGCGGCGAGACGATCCGCGACCGCATCGATGCAATGCATGTCTTCTGGTCGCTGGCACCCGCCGACGGCAGCGCGGTCGGCATCAGCGGCGTGAACTATGCCGCCCTGCCGGCTTTGGCCCGCGCCGCCGCTGCCCTGCCACCGAGCCCCGATGCCGGTGCGGACATGCCCTGGCTGCTCGCCGCCATGTTCGCCGGCGGCTATGACCGCAATGCGGCGCGCTGGACCGGCGCGGTCGATGCCATGGACAGCGACGGCAAAGCGCGTGCCTGGGCGCTGCTCGCGGTTGGGCTCCCCAATTCGTCCGGCATCAGCAGCAACCGGATTGACGCCTTCGCCGATGCCGACGAGAGCGAGGGCAAGGTCGCCAGCAAGATGCTTGCCGCCGCGCTCATCGGCCTGGGGCGCCTGTCCGGCGACGAAGCCCGAGAGGTCGCTGAGGGGCTGGAGATGCGCACCACGCCCAACAGCCGCTGGGCGCGCGAACTGGCCAATGCCGCCGTCCGCCGTGAAAAGGGCACGGTCGCCCTGCTCGCGGCGATCGGCCTCCAGACCCGCAGCTGGGCGCTGCTGCCGCCGGAGCATCTCGCCGTCATCCTCGCGGCCCTGCGCCAGGTCGGCCTGGAGCCCGAAGCGCGCATGATCGCGGCCGAGGCGATCACCCGGCTGTGACGGCCGGCTGACCCCCTGTGGCGCAGCGCGCGATCGACCAGTTTCTCGCCATGCTGGCGGCCGAGAGAGGGGTCGCGCGCAACACGCTGATCGCCTATCGCACCGATCTTGAGGACGCGGCCGGCCATGTCGGCGACCTTGTCCTGGCCAGCCCCGACGACCTGCGCGACCTCGCCCGGATATGGGCGGACCTCGCCGCCTCCAGCGTTGCTCGCAAGGCATCGGCATTGCGCGGATTCTACGCGTTTCTCGAGGCAGAGGGCCTGCGCTGCGACAATCCCTCGGCGGCGCTGCCCCGCCCGGCCTTGCGCCGACCGCTGCCCAAATGCCTCTCCCACGGCGATATCGACCGGCTGTTCGCGACCATCGCCGCCCGCCTCGCCGTCGTCCATCCCGCCCCGCTCGACCTCAGGCTCTCCGCCCTGATCGAGCTGCTCTACGGCTCGGGCCTGCGCGCGACGGAGCTGGTGTCGCTGCCGCGCGGCGCATTGCGCGGCGACCAGCCCTTCCTCATCCTGCGCGGCAAGGGCGGACGCGAGCGGCTGGTGCCGATCTCCGATCGCGCCCGCGCCGCCGTCGCGGCCTGGAGCGTGCATGTGCCGGAGG
>DATJLC010000194.1:0-2285 GCA_035490755.1 Sphingobium sp. | reverse complement strand
GAAGCCGCTCGACCGTGACGAACGAGTCGCCGGCCTTGTCGGCGGCCTTCTCGGCGGTATCGAAGACGCGCGCCAGCTCGCGGCCGAGATAGAGCTGGCCGGCATCGCCGGAAACGCTGGGGATTTTGGCGAGGCCCGATTCCACGGCGGCCCGCGCGGCCTTGGGGTCGCCCCCGGCGCGCTCGATCAGGCCATTGGCCATGCCCTGGTCGTCGTCCAAGAGGACCTTGAGCAGGTGGATGGGGGCGAATTGCTGGTGGCCCTTGCCCAGCGCCGTCGTCTGGGCGCTCTGGATGAACCCCCGTGCCCGCTCGGTATATTTCTCGATGTTCATGCAACTCTCCTTGTCTCGCCCGCTGCCCGGCCCCGGAGGCACCTGAACACGCGGCGGAAGCGTCGTGCGATGAAACGCCCGACCATCGGCGCTGCCTCATCACGAAGAGTTATATGGGGAGCCATCCGCGAACAAAAAGGGGTGCGGCAACGCAGCCAGCACAAGGCGCCGCCTGGAACGCGGTTGTCGCATGAATGGACGGACCCCGAGACGGCTTTCGCCTCGTAGTAGTAAAAACTGAGACGGAGGCCGTCTCAGGGTGCCGGTTTTTGGAACTGTACCGTTCTAGGGGTCGCTCGCCCTGTCGCAACGGCCTCGGAACCTGTGGGAGAGGCAAAGTCCCCACCCGGCTCACCCAGCCACTGTTCCCGTCATTCGGGCGTAGCCCGAATGGCCTTCTCACCTAAAATCGCTCCACCGGAGCGATTTTGCCTGCGGCCGGCTCGAAGCCTGCAAGCCGCCCATGCGGGATGATGGGGGAGCATGGCCCCACCGGCTGTGCTGGGGATAAGTTTAGAAGCAAGCAAGAATACCCCCTCCTAACCTCCCCCTGAAAAGGGGAGGAATCCGGCCTGTGGGTGGGGCAGGACGGTGCTACGCACCCGATCTGTCCCTCCCCCTTTTCAGGGGGAGGTTAGGAGGGGGTACTCTTCGACGTCCGTGACCGGGGCCGCTTACCTTGGCTCTCATCCCCAACCCAGTTGCGCTACGGCCTGGCGTCGCGACCCGCCCCACAAGAGAAGGGTGCTGACTGGTCGTAGCCAGCTAAGGCCCACGACCGCCAAAATACGAATATATGAGTTTGACACTCATAATATTCTATGGTTATCTCCGGTCATCGCGCGGCGGGGTTGGTCCGAGGGGACTTTACCAATCGCTACGCTGCCGAGACGACGGGGGCTTGCTGCTGCCGTCTCCCCGGGCCGGTCAGGATCCTCAACGTCCTGACCGGCCTTTTTCTTTTCGCGTGAGCCATCCACTTTTGCCCCGGCCTCGGTCAGAATGGATGCCGCTGCGCGGGAATGATGGAGGCCGGCGAACTGATCGACATGGATGAGGTTGTGGCCCTGTTGCGCGACCGGCCCCAAGGGCTGGTGGCGATCGATGGCCTGCCCGTTTCGGGCAAGTCGACGCTGGCCGATCGGCTCGAAGCCGAGCTCGGTACGCGCATCCTTTATCTCGATGATTTCGTGCTGCCCGAGAGCCAATGGCGCGGCGTGGCCAAGCCGGCCTTTCCGTTTCCCTATATGCGCTATGACGAATTCAGCCAGGCGGTGATGGCGCTGGCGCGCGGCGAAGCGGCCCGCTACCGGGGCTATGATTGGGCGACCGGGCGACTGGCCGATAGCTGGACCGAGATCGAGCCCAACGGGCTGACTGTGGTCGAGGGTGTGTCGGCACTCAACCCGGAGCTGGCGCCGCTCTACGATCTGCGCCTCTGGGTCGAGAGTGATGCCGCCTCGACGCTCGCCGCGTCGCTGGCGCGCGGCGTCGGCGATTGGGAGCGCGAATGGCGCGAGCTCTTCATGCCCAGCGTCGAACGCTACATGCAAAGCCAGCCGCAAAGCCGCGCCGATTATCGGGTCAAGGGCCGCGGCGTGGCCTGACCGGCCTTTTCTTTGCCGGGGGCTTGTGCTCTATCCGCGCCATGGCCGCAGCTCCCCTTCTTTCGCTCCAGAACATCCATTTGACCTTCGGCGGCACGACGCTGCTCGAAAGCGCCGAACTCATCGTCTCGCCGGGCCAGCGCATCGCGCTGGTGGGTCGCAACGGCTCGGGTAAGTCGACCCTGCTCAAGATCGCGGCGGGGGATGTGGTCCATGATGGTGGCGTGCGCTTCGTCGAGCCGAGCGCCACTTTGCGCTACCTGCCGCAGGAGCCAGACCTCTCGGCCTATGCGACCACCCTCGCCTATGTCGAAGCGGGCCTCGGGCCAGGCGATGACGAATAT
>DATJLC010000193.1:0-1540 GCA_035490755.1 Sphingobium sp. | reverse complement strand
AGATATCGGCGAGCGGTGAACTGCTGGTGGCCACGCACCTGCCGTTCCCGTCCGTCGGCCGGGTCGCGGTGGCCGGCGAGGCTTTCCGCTGGGTGCCGGTGTTCTGGGACTACTGACCGGCGCCGGATCGAGCCGGCCGCGCGTTGCTGCCCTGACGGCATGCGTGGTCGCGGCGCTTGCGTGACAAGCCTTGTCCCATGGTGCTCCCTTCCATTCACGGGAAGGGATCGGGCCCCAAACCGTGGGATCAAACATCCAGGCCAATGTGGCCATCGCGACTTCGACGGGTCCGATGGCCACGTCCGCCTGGCGGCCAGGCTTACTCTGCGGCCTGTCTGGAGACAGGGGTGCTGTTCGGCCTGGTGATCTCCATTTCGAGATCGTAGCGGGAAAACGTTCTGTTCAGGGCCGGCAGCATCGCCACGTCCATCGTACCGCTGTCGGGCTCCATGACGATCATCGCGACGGTGGCGGACTGATTGTTGCCGGAGAGCGACGGGCGGGGCGGCCTACAAACGGAGAACGGGTCCTCGAAGTCGTCGAAGAGGGCATCCTTGACGGTATCTGGCGTGATCGCGCCGACGTGCGGCTCCAGGAGATCGCGGACGCGAATGTCGCGGTAGAGCGAGTCCGGCATATTGGCGATCCCCTTGTCCAGAAGCTTCGTCAGCGCCACCGGGCTCTGGAAGTGATTGGCGTGAACGATGAGGCCGCGCTCGGGAAGAACCTGGAACGTCTCGTCGGGGGCGCACTCGAAGTCGATCGCCACCCCATTGGCATGCGCGACGATGATATTGTTGGAAGCGGACTTGATCGTGGCATAGACGGCCTTCATGGCGACCGCCAGTTGCGTCTGTTCCAGGACCTTGCGGCGGATGAGAGCCAGCGGGACGCCGAACTGTCGATAGTCGCGCTCGCATTCCAGATAGTTGCCGGTGATCGAGATGCCGACCGAATTGAACCCGAATCGTGCCAGCACGCCCGCTTCGGTGAAGGTAATGAGGTCGGGACCGTTGTCCCGACGCACTTTCAGGATGACGGCGGTCTCGGCGCATTCGGCTTTCCAGTCCCAGTTCTGGGCGTGGATCAGCCGGCCCGAGGCGGACGCCTTCGGCATGACGACGACGCCGGTGCATCCGTCCGGATCCTCGTCCGGCATCGATTCGCCGCGCTGGCGCCGCTGGGCGAGCTTCAGCAGCTCGGTGCGCGCATTCAGCAGCAGCACGGCGGCATATTCGACGCCGGCCCCTTCGGCAATGCCGCGCATCTCCTCGATATAGTCCGCATCGAAGGCCGCGATCGTCGGTTCGTATTTACCTGTAATGTCGCGAATGTCCTGCCAGGTGAGCTTGCTCCTGTCGAGCTGCGTGGCGTAGTGCTCGATGCCCAGCTTGATGCGCTGTGCCGCCTGCTCGCCATATTGGCGGCCGCGATCCCTTGGGCTACCTTCGATTTCGATAAGGGGCGGGTTTGGCGGTAAGGACATGACGGGCTCCAGTGCGGTTCTCGGAAAGGTGTGGGATCGTTACTATCGTAATGT
>DATJLC010000192.1:0-9456 GCA_035490755.1 Sphingobium sp. | reverse complement strand
GGCTGGAACTGTCGCCGGAGGAGCGCCAGCGCACGTTCCAGATCAAGCCGGTCTGGCAGCGCATGCTGGTGGTCCTGGCCGGTCCCGCCGCCAATTTCCTGTTCGCCATCCTCGTCCTGGCCGGCTTTGCCATGGCCCATGGTGAGAATGTGACGCCCCCGCTGGTCGATGTCGTTCGCGCCGGCAGCGCCGCGCAGGCGGCGGGCCTGAAGCCCGGCGACCGCATCCGGGCGATCGATGGCGCGGCCGTCGACCGCTTCGACGCGCTCAGCCGATCGGTCATCGGGCGGCCGAACGAAGAGGTGGTGCTGACGATCGAGCGCCAGGGCCAGGTCAGAAACGTGCCGGTCGTGATCGGCACCCGGATCGAGCGCGACCGGTTCGGCAATGAATATCGGCTCGGCATGCTGGGCGTGGCCAGCAACAGTTCGGTAGTCCAGCCGGTTTCCGTGCTGATGGCGCCGGTGGTGGCGACCCGGCAGACCGTGGCGATCGTCGACATGATGGTCGATGGCCTGGGCCAGATCATCACCGGGCGCCGATCGGTGAACGAACTGGGTGGCCCGCTCAAGATCGCCCAAATCTCCGGAGAGCAGGCGGCGCGGGGCCCGGCCGACTTCATCTTTTTCATCGCCCTCATCTCGATTAACTTGGGGTTCATCAACCTCTTGCCAATTCCCATGCTCGACGGGGGACATCTCTTGTTTCAGGGAATTGAAGCGTTGCAGCGCAAACCCGTCAGTCCCGCTGTCCAGGAATGGGCGTTCCGCTCCGGCCTTGCCCTGCTGCTCGCGGTCATGATGCTGGTCACGGTCAACGATTTGATGTCATTCGGGCTGTTCAGCTTGATCGGTTGAGCCACATCGGGCAGGGAGTGCTGCCGGCGGCGGGCCGAGACTTTCGGACAAGGCGTGTAGGGAAATGGAGTTAGAGGGGTGGACCGCGTGAACGCGACGAGCAGCAGCATGTGGCGCAGAACCATGCCGTTCTTCCTGGCCGGCACGGCTCTGATGGGCGCGGGCCTCAGCCCGTCCGCCATGGCGCAGGCGCTGGCCCAGGCCCCCGAGAACAAGCCGGCCCCGGGCACAGGAAAAGTTCCGGCACCAGCGCCAGCGCCCGTCCCGGCGCCTGCCCCTGTCGCCATCATCAAGTCGATCACTGTTAACGGCACCCAGCGGATCGAGCCCGACACCGCCCTGTCCTACACCAAGCTGCGCGTGGGCGAGCCTTATACCAAGGAGAGCCTGGACGCCGCGCTCAAGGATCTGTTCGCCGCCGAGCTGTTTTCCGACGCGCAGATCCGCGACGACAATGGCGCGCTTACCATCACCGTGGTCGAAAACCCCGTCATCAACCGCATCGTCCTGGAAGGGAACAAGCGGCTGAAGGACGAGAAGATCCTGCCTGAGATCAAGATGGCGCCCCGGCAGATCTACACCCGGTCCAAGGTGCGCGCCGACGTTGCCCGCATCATCGAACTCTATCGACGCCAGGGCCGTTTCGCGGCGGTTGTCGACCCCAAGCTGGTCAAGCTCGAGCAGAACCGCGTCGACATCGTCTATGAGATTTCCGAAGGGCCGAAGTCCAAGGTTCGGCAGATCAACATCATCGGCAATAACGAATTCTCCGATGGCCGGCTGCGCGGTGAGATGGCGACCAAGCAGGCGCGTGCGCTTCGTCTGTTTTCCTCGGGCACGACCTATGACCCCGATCGCCTGGCCTATGACCAGCAGAAGCTGCGCCAGTTCTACCTGACCCAGGGCTATGCCGATTTTCGTGTCGTGTCCGCCGTTGCCGAGCTGACGCCCGACAAGCAGGACTTCATCATCACCTATGTGGTCGAGGAAGGCCAGCGCTACAAGTTCGGCGACGTGACGGTGCAGAGCGAAATCCGTGACCTCAGCTCCGAATCCCTCACCAGCACGCTCACGATGAAGAAGGGCGGCTGGTACAATGCCAAGCTGGTCGAGGATACGGTCGACCAGCTCAACCAGACCGCCGGCCTGTTCGGCTATGCCTTTGCCGATGTCAGTCCCGAGTTCAACCGCGACAAGGAAGCCCTCACCATGGGGATCACCTTCCGGATCGCCAATGCGCCGCGCGTCTATGTCGAGCGGATCGACATCAACGGCAACACGCTGACCAAGGACAAGGTCATCCGCCGGGAATTCCGCCTGGCGGAGGGCGACGCGTTCAATACCTTCCTCGTCAAGCGCTCGCAGGACCGCATCAACTCGCTCGGTTTTTTCCAGGAGAAGCTGGAGATCGAGCAGAAGCCGGGCAGCGAGCCTGACCGGATCATCCTGGAGACCAATGTCGAGGAGAAGTCGACCGGCGAACTGCAGCTCTCCGCAGGATTCTCAAGCCTCGAGCGGTTCATCATCGCCGCGTCCGTGCGCCAGCGCAATTTCCGGGGCATGGGCCAGGAACTGAGCATAAGCGTCGACTATTCGAATTATTCCAAGTCGGTCGAGCTTGGCTTTACCGAGCCCTATTTCCTCGACAAGAACATCGCTATCGGGGGCAATATCTTCCGACGCGATCTCAACAGCTTCAACTATCTGAACGACAATACGCGCAACACCACCTATGAGCAGACGACGACGGGCTTCCAGATCCGCGCGGGCGTGCCGCTGACCGAATATATGTCGCTGGCGCTGCGTTACGGCCTGTCGTTCGATAATGTCACGCTGGATCAGGCGACCTATTTTACAAACGGTGTCTGCGACCCGCTGCTCGCGGGCCGGTATTTGTGCGATGCGATCGGCAAACGAACGACATCGTCGCTCGGCTATTCGCTGATCTTTGACAAGCGCGATAATCGCATTCGCCCGACGCGCGGCTTCTTCGCGACGCTCAGCCAGGATGGCGCAGGGCTGGGCGGCGATGTCCGCTATATCCGCAGCCGCCTGGAAGCAGGCAAATACTGGCCGCTCGGCAAGGGATTCATATTCTCCGTGCGCGGTGAAGGCGGGCACATCATGTCGCTCGAGGGACAAAAATTCGATGCGGCGAACAATCCGATCGAAAAGGTGCGGCTGACGGATCGCTTCTTCCTGGGTGAGCCGCAGCTGCGCGGCTTTGACATTCGCGGCGTCGGGCCGCGCGTAGTGCGCACATTCTTCAGCGACGACGGGACCGGCACCAATACCTTTGTCCCCACGCCCAGCGACGATCGGGTGGATGACGCGCTTGGCGGCAAGGTCTATTATCTGGCGCATGCCGAACTCGAAATTCCGCTGGGCAGCGGCGCTCGCGAACTGGGGCTGAGACCGTCCATCTTCATGGATGTTGGTGCCGTGGGATCCTTGCGTGATCCAATTGTCCGGAATTTGGTCAGCGGCGGATTTCCGGGCTATTGCTCGATTACAAACCCAGACAACACGACGACCACGGTGCAAGCGCAGGGGACAGTCAAGGCGCCAATCTGCACGTCTGGCACGCATGTCAATGGCACGGGCTTTGTCGAGGAATATCTCGGCGATACCCTCAAACCGCGTCTTTCCGTCGGTTTCGGCGTGAACTGGAATTCGCCCTTCGGCCCCTTCCGCATCGATGTCGCCAAGGCCCTGCTCAAGGAGCCGGGTGACGACACCAAACTCATCACCTTCAACATAGGGACACAGTTCTGATGGCTATTTCGTTCAAGACAATCGCGCTTGGCATGGCTCCGCTCGCCGTTGCCGCAGTCATGACAGGTCCCGCGCAGGCGCAGTCGAAGCTCGGCGTCGCGGTGGTCAATGTCGACCAGGCCGTGGCTGAATCGAACGCCTATTCCGTCGCGCGCACGCAGATGGAAACCACCTACAAGGCGCAGATCAGCCAGTTCAACACCCGCAAAACCGCGATCGAAGGCGATCTGAAGGCCAAGCGGGATGCGCTGGAAGCCGGTCTGAAGGCAAACGGCGGCAAGCCCAGCCCCGCGCTCCAGACGCAGTATGAAGCGCTGCAGAAGTCGAGCCAGGACGCACAGGCCGAGTTGCAGCGCATCGGCGCACCGATCGCGCTCGCTCAGCAGTATATTGAGGAGCAGATCGGCGCCAAGCTTTCCGACGCGCTCAAGGCGGCAATGGCTGCGGCCAAGGTTGACCTGGTGCTGAAGCCGGAGGCGACGGTTTCCTACCAGCCGACCGTCGATATCACCCCGTTCGTCAAGCAGCAGCTCAACACGCTGGTGCCGAGCGTCAGCATCGTGCCGCCGGCCGGCTGGCGTCCCGGCGGTCAGCAGGCCGCCGCGCCCGCCGCGCCTCAGGCGCCCGCCGCCAAGCCGAGCGGCCGCTGACCCCATGAGCGAAGGCGCTGACAAGGGGGGCGACATCGGTCCGCTGGATATCGGGCGGATCATGGCGGCCTTGCCGCACCGCTATCCGATGCTGCTCATCGACAGGGTCGTGTCGCTGACGCCCAACGAGAGCATTCACGCAGTCAAGGCGGTGAGCATCAACGAGCCGTTCTTCCAGGGGCATTTCCCGGGCCGGCCGATCATGCCGGGTGTCCTCATCGTCGAGGCAATCGCGCAGGCGGCGGGCATATTGGCGCTGGAATCGCTTGGCCATGTGGGGGCGGGCAAGCTCGTCTATTTCATGGGCATCGACAATGCCAAGTTCCGGGCGCCGGTGGAGCCTGGCTGTCTGGTCGACTTCCATGTCGAGGTGACGCAGCTGCGCGGGTCGATTTGCAAGTTCTCCGGCAAGGCATTGATCAACGGCAAGCTCCACGCCGAGGCGAGCTGCACCGCCATGGTGGCGGACGCCCCGGCCGAATAGGGCTCGATCAGCACTGCCAACTTGCCATTGGGCGCGCGCTTCGCTATGGCGCGCGCTTCGCATCCCCGGCTGGTCGGAAACCAGCCACTTTCGGAGCAAGAGTTCATGAAAAAAGACACCCATCCCGACTATCACCTGATCACCGTCCAGATGACCGACGGCACCAGCTTCCAGACCCGGTCGACCTGGGGCAAGGAAGGCGACACGATGACGCTCGACATCGATCCCACCTCGCACCCGGCCTGGACCGGCGGCAACCAACGCCTGCTCGACCAGGGCGGCCAGGTGGCGCGCTTCAACAAGCGCTTCGGCGGGCTCACCCTCAAGAAGGGCTGATCCGGTCCGCTTGCGGACAGGACGAAGATGGAAAGAGGGCGCCCCCTGTCGGCGCCCTCTTTCATGAGGTCAGGCCGGGCAGCGGCTATAGGTGTAGCTGGCCGCCGGATCATGCTCGCGGCGCACCAGCTTGCCCCCCTCCAGGCTCAAGGTCAGATACTTTGACCAGTCCATGCCTTCACCGCTGAAAGCGAAGCGCCCCTCCACCTGGTCGGGGCGTGTGCGGGACAGGCGCGCCGGCTTGCCGACCGACTCATAGAAACGCAGCATGTCGCCGGTGATGGTCAGCAGGCCCTTGGCGGCGCCGGCGTCCGGTCCGCAATCGGCAGCTGCCAGGCCCCAGCGGCCGTGGAAGGCCGCCGGGATTTCAGCCAAGGAACCTGCCGCCGGCGTCTCATCATCGCTAGGCGGGAGCGTCCGCCCGCTGACGTCAGCATCGCTGGCGTTCATGGCGATGGCGGCATTGTCGATACCCGCCTGTTCCTCGGGCGAGCCGTTGCAGGACGTCAGCAGAAGGAGCGCCATCACTGCCAAACCTGATCTTGCCATGGTTCCTTATCCTGTTCCGAGCCGCTGAACGGAAATTAGGCCCCAGCCGCGGGAGGCGCAACGCCGGTATGAACGCCCATGTTCAGGCGGATAGTCCCTCGTCATTGTTACGGCCGCAAAAAATCTGGTCGGGAGGCTTTACCCCGTCGCCGCAGGCGCTAGACCTGTCGCCCAACCACAACCAGACAAGCGAGATCATGACCGTTCCCGCGCACACGCTTGCAGACAGCCGCACCAAAGCTTCCGATTATATCCGTTTCCTCAGGGCATGGGTGCAGCGGCCGCGTCAGACCGCTTCGATCGTCCCCAGCAGTCCCCATCTCGGCCGGATGATGGCCGCGCAGATCGATCCGGCGGGCGGCCCGGTGATGGAGCTGGGCGGCGGCACCGGCGCGCTCACCCGGCAGATACTCGCTACCGGCCTGCCGCGTGAGAAGCTGGAGGTCGTGGAGATCAACGGCCATTTCGCGCGCGAGCTGCGTGTTGCCTTTCCGGGCGTGCACATTCTGGAAACGCCCGCCGAAATGGTGAGCGACCATGCCGCCGGCGCGGCCGGCAGCTATCAGGCGATCATCAGCGGCCTGCCGCTGCTGGCGATGGGCGCGGGCCAGCAGCACGCCATACTCGCGGAGGCCTTTCACCTGCTGGCGGCCGATGGGGCGCTTGTACAGTTCACCTATTCACCCCGCTCCCCCTTCCGGCGCGAAGTGGTCGAGGCGCTTGGCCTCAGCGTCACCAAGATCGGCAGCATCCTGCGCAACGTGCCGCCCGCGACGGTGTTTCGCGTGGCCCGCAATTTGGCCGAGGATTGACGCGGGGGCTCGCCGGGCCTAATCGGCGCCTCGTTACGGGTTTCCGCAGCTATGCGGATGAAAAGGGAAGCCGGTGCGATTCCGGCGCTGTTCCCGCAACTGTAACCGGTGAGTTGCGCCTCACATAAAGCCACTGGGCAACCGGGAAGGCAAGGCCGCGACGAAGACCCGGAAGTCAGGAGACCTGCCCGTAAATGTCTGTCCTTCGCCGGTCGGGATGCGCCGGTCGAACGAGGCTGAAACCCTCGCGTGACGACGTCAGGAGCGGGCCGCAGGTCCGGCGCCGGTCGCTTTCGCGTCCCCGCCGGACATTCGCCCCGCGTTAGGGGTAGTTACATGCAATACCGGAATTTTTCTCTCGCAGGTGCCAGCCTTGCCGGCATCCTCTGCCTGTTCTCGCCGGTTTCGGCATCGGCGGATGCATCGGGCGACATCATCGTCACCGCGACCGGCGTGCCGCAGGACCGCGACACCGCCGGCCAGGCCATCACCATCATCGACAGGGCCATGATAGAGACGCGCCAGGCGGTGTCCCTGGCCGAGCTGCTGGCGACGACGCCGGGCGTCACCTATTCCCGCAATGGGGGCCCGGGCGGGCTCACGTCCGTGCGGATCAGGGGAGCCGAGGATCGGCACACGCTGACCCTGATCGACGGGGTGAGGATCAACGATCCGACCTCGACCGGCGGTGCATTCGATTTCGGTAACCTGCTGGCTCTGGTCATCGATCATGTCGAGGTGCTGCGCGGGCCGAACAGCGTGCCCTGGGGCAGCGATGCGATCGGCGGCGTGGTGGATGTCGTCACCAGCCCGATCACCGAACAGCTCTCCGCCAGCGCGGGCGCCGAATATGGCTATAAGGATTCGGTGAAGCTCGCCGGCCATGTCAGCGGCACGTCCGGACCGATATCCGCGAGCCTGGGGGGCGGCTATTTCCGCGACGATGGTATCTCCGCCTATCGCTTTGGCACGGAGCGGGACGGCTATCGCCAATATGCGGTAACGGGCAAGCTGGGCATTGCCATTGGCCCCGATGCCGGGCTCGACCTGCGGGCCTATTATGCGGACAGCGAGCGGTCGATCGACGGCTTTCCGCCGCCCTTCTTTGCGTTCAGCGACACCGCCGACGTTGCGCGCACCAAGGAACTGACGGCTTATGCCGGCGCGCATTTCACGCTGCTGGATGGGGCGTTTCGCAACCGCCTGGGATTCACGCTGACCGATGTCAATCGGGACGACAGCTTTCTGGGTGCGGTGCAGCGCATGGAATATCGCGGCGATGCTGACATAGTGAAGGGCGTGCGCGCGGTTTTTGGAGCCGAGCATGTGTTCAGCCGCTCGAAGGGAAGCAGCGGCCGGCACTCCACGCGATCGGACAGCGGCTTCGCGCAGCTCGTACTGACGCCGGTGGACGAGATCACATTGACCGGCGGCGTCAGGGTCGACGACTATCGCACCTATGGCACCAAAACGACCTTTGCCGCCAATGCGGCGTGGCGGCCGACCGGCGCCACGATTGTTCGCGCCAGCTATGCAGAGGGCTTCAAGGCGCCGAGCCTCTATCAGCTGTTCGGACCGTTCGGCAACACGACGCTGCAGCCTGAGACCGCGAAAAGCTATGAGGTCGGCGTGGAGCAGCGGCTGGTGGACGGACGCGTGTCGCTCGGTGTCACGCTGTTCGAGCGCGACATTATCAATCAGGTCGACTTCGTCTCCTGCTTCGGCCAGACCACCGTCATCTGCACCAACCGGCCATTTGGCGTATATGACAATGTTGGGCGCACGCGCGCGCAGGGCATCGAGGCAACCGTCCGCCTGCGGCCGACCGACAGGCTGACCATGGACGCGAACTATACCTATACCGATGCCGAGGATCGCCAGACCGGCCTGCCGCTGCTGCGCCGGCCCGATCACAGCGTTAACGCGTCCGTAGACTGGGAAGCGGTCCAGGATGTGCTGCGGGTTGGCGCGACGGTGCAGTCGGTTGCCGGCAGCGCCGATTTCATCGGCTTCTCGCGCGGTATGCTCGATGGCTACACCATCGCCTCGGTACGCGCCTCGGTGTCGATCAACCAGCATCTGGAGCTTTATGGCCGGGTCGAGAACCTGTTCGACGAGAAGTACCAGATTGTGTCGGACTACGGCACCGTCGGCCGTGCCGCCTTCATCGGGGTGCGAGCCAAGCTGTGAGGCGGGCGGGGCGCCTGGCCGCGCTGGCCCTGCTGGTGGCAGGACAGCTGGGCTGCGCCCCGCAACCGACGCCGAACGCGCGGGCGCCCCGTTCCGACGGACGGCCGCGCGTGATGTCGTTGAACCCGTGCATCGACGCTATTCTGTTGCGGGTCGCTGATCCGGACCAGATCCTGTCGATCAGCCATTACAGCCATGATCCGCGCGCGAGCTCTGTGGATGTGCGCATCACGCGCCGTTATCCCGCCAATTCCGAAACGGCGGAAGAGGTGGTCGCCTTGCGCCCCGACATGGTGCTGCTAGGCCCCCATGTGGCCCCGGCCACGCAGACCATGATCCGATCGGTGGGCGTCAGGGTCGTGACGCTGGCCGTGCCGGAGACGATCGACCAAAGCCGTCAACAGGTGCGCGACGTGGCGCGCGCGGTTGGTTTCCCGGAGCGGGGCGAGGCGCTGGTCGCGCGCATTGACGCGGCGCTGTCTGAAGCCAGGCCGCCGCGCGGATCGCAGCCGATCCCCGCCATCATCCGTCAGCGCGGTGGCCTGGTGCCCGGTACCGGGACGCTGCCGGACGAGCTGCTTGCCTGGACCGGCTTTCGAAATCTCAGTGCGGACTATCGTCTCCGCATGTGGGATATATTGCCGCTTGAGGTGATGATGGTCCGTCCGCCGCGCGTCGTGCTCGGCGACCTGGCGGATGGGCGGAGCAAGGAGCATGACCTTCCCCAAGGCGAGCGCGGCATGCGGGTCGCGCATTTCCCGGACCGGCTGCTGCAATGCGCCGGGCCCAATCTCATCGAGGCG
>DATJLC010000191.1:0-5672 GCA_035490755.1 Sphingobium sp. | reverse complement strand
TTTTTTCAGCGCGGGCGGCAATCGCCGCACAAAAGGCCGCGCCCGAAGCTGCGGTCGGGGCCCTTGCGGCCAAGGTCGCGCGCCTCGGCATCGAGCGCGCCGATCAGCGCCTTGCCAGTCCTGCCCTGGTCAATCCGGGCGGCGGCGCGGGCGGCGACGAGGGGCGCGGCAAAGGACGTGCCCCGCACCGCGCGGCTTCGGCCGCTCGCATCGGGTGCGCGCAGGTCGGCACCGGGCGCCGCATAATCGAGATGGAGCGCCCGCCCCGCCTCGATCAGCGGACGGTTGCGGCCATCTACGCCGGTGACGGCGATGACGGACGGATAGGAGGCGGGAAAGGCCGGCGGCGCGGCGGGCCCGTCATTGCCGACCGCCGCCACGATCGTGACGCCGCGCCCCGACAATGCCGCGACGGCGCGCTCCAGCAGGGGATTGCGCGGGCCGACCAGGCTCACCGAAACGACCGGCACCTTCTCCGCCGCCATCCAGTCGAGCGCGCGGGCGATGGCGAGCGCGTTGCCGCCGGCCGGGTCGCGGCCATAGACATCGGCGGCAGCGATGCTGGTCACGCCCGCCTGGCGCATCAGCGCGGCGACGGCCGTGCCATGGTTGCTCGGCACCGGCCCACCCACCGCAAAGGCTTTGGCGCGGGCGACGGGGACCACGCCCGCCACGCCGCCGTCGATCAGGCCGACGGGCGTCCGGATGGGCGGCAGGGACGGTGCAGCCTTGATCACGGCCCTGGCCCCGACGCCGCTCGGGAAATGAAGCTGGTCGGCGGTCAGCGTCCGGCCCGGCAATGCCTGACGCAGCACCGCCAGCGCGCGCGGCAGCGACATGCCGGCGGGCACGGCCAGCTCGGCGGTGTCGAGACCCAACGTGTCGAGCCGCTGCACACCGCCGCTCGCAAAGCCGAGCCGCCGGGCCGCTTCCACGGCTTCGGGATCGGCATCGAGCAGCAGCACGACGCCACGCCGCGCCGGCTGGCCCAGCTCGTCGAGCTCGACCGCATCGCGATGGGCGCGGACGAAGCCCGCCAGGCGCGCCAACCGCTCCTGGGCCAGCCGCGCCACCGACCGCACCGGCGCGTCGAGATCGAGGGCGGCCGCGCCATCCAGCGTCCGGCCGAGCCTGTCCACCGCCGCGCCCACCGTCTGGCCCACCGCCTGCCCGGCCGGCGGCAGGCCGATCTGAGTCGCGGCCGGGCTGGCGAGGCCGAGCAGCAGCAGGAGAAGGATGACGCGCGGTTGCATAAATTCTATGCCTAGGTTCAGATAATTTCCGTAACAATGGATGAAACGCATGGCGCGCGCCGTTTCATCCCGTGAGAGAGGCACTGGTTCTGAGTTCAAGCTTCGAGGATGGCATTCTCGCCCTGCTGCCCCGGCTCCGCCGGTTCGCGGCGAGCCTGTCGCGCAGCCTCGAAGACGGCGACGACCTGTGCCAGATGACCATAGAGCGCGCGCTCAAGGCCCGGGATCAATGGGCGGAGGGCACCCGGCTCGACAGCTGGATTTACAGGATCATGCGCAACATCTGGATTGACGAGGTCAGGGCCCGCAACCGCCGCCAGCAGACCTTCGTGGACGCGGAACTGGGTGTCGATGCGGGCGCGTCCGGCGGGCAGGAAAGCCGGGTCGAGCTGACCATGGTCGACCGCGCGCTCGCCCGGCTGCCGGACGAGCAGCGCGAGGCGATCCTGCTCGTCATGGTGGAGGGCTATGGCTATCGCGAGGCGGCTGAGATTATCGGCTGCCCGATCGGCACCCTCACCTCGCGCCTGCTCAGGGGCCGCGATGCCCTGCAGCAGCTTCTGGGAGAGACGGCATGAGCATCGACCGCGAGACGCTGGCCGCCTATGCCGATGGCGAACTCGGCCCGGAGGCGGCGGCGCGGGTGGAAGCGGCGATCGCCGCCGACCCGGCGCTGGCCGAGGAGGTGGAAGCCCATCGCAAGCTGCGGGCCATGCTGGCCGGCCATTTCGAGCCTGTCACCGCCATGCCGCTGCCCGAACGGCTGACCGCCCCGCTGAAGGCGTCCGGCAGCAGCAATGTCGTGGACCTGGGCGCCGTGCGCCGCGCCCGCGCACAGGCGCAGGCGCCGCGCATCTGGCCGTCGCGCTGGGCGATGGGCGGGGCGATCGCGGCCTCGCTGGTGCTGGGCGTCATGGTCGGCGGGCAGCTTTCGGGCCCCGGACCGGTCACGAGCGCGGGCGGCCGCCTGGTCGCGAGCGGCGCCCTGGAGGGCGCGCTCACGCGCCAACTGGCCTCGGCGGACGGCAAGGCGCCGGTCCGCATCCTCCTCTCCTTCAAGGCAGGGGACGGACGCTATTGCCGCGGGTTCGAGACCGAAGCGATGGCGGGCATCGCCTGCCATGAAGGCAATGACTGGATCCTGGAGCGCACCCAGGCGGGCGGTGCACACTCCCGCACCGACTATCGCCAGGCCGGTTCCGGGACCGCCGCCATCATGGCCGCTGCGCAGGACATGGCGCCGGACGGCGCGCTCGACGCCGATGCCGAGCGCCGGGCGCGGGACACAGGCTGGCGGCGATAGCTATTGCACGGACGCCACTAGGGTGCAGGCCGCAGGCCGCCTTGCATAGGTGCCGAAAGCGGCAATGACCGCATAGCACAGCGCCGGGACCGCCATCGCGGCGGCGAGGCTGCCGCTGGCGTCGGCGATGGCGCCTGTCATCAACGGCACCACCGCGCCGCCGAAGATCGCGACGTTGATGATGCCCGAACCGTCCGCCGCGCGGGGTCCCAGCCGTTCGCAGGCGAGCGAGAAGATCGTCGGGAACATGATCGAGTTCATCAGGCCCACCGCGAGCAGGCTGTAGCCCGAGACGGGGCCGCTGGTCTGGGTCGAGATGAGGATCAGCACGACCGCCCCCACCGCAACCGCGGCCAGGAGCTTGCCGGGGCTGACCACCCGCAGCACCGCCGAGCCAATGAAGCGGCCGACCATCGCGCCACCCCAATAGACCCCGATCAGCTTGCCGGCCGCCTGTTCCTCCAGCCCCATGACATGCGCCTGGCGCAGATAGCTGACGATCAGCGATCCGATCGAGACCTCCGCCCCGACATACAGGAAGATGCAGAGCGCGCCGAACCCGAAGCGGGGCCGCTTCAGCAGGTCGAACCCGCCCCGTCCCGCGCTGGCATCGTGGCTTTCGCCCTTGAGGGTGTCGCGGAACAGCCAGACGGCCGCCGCCACCACGGCCAGCGCGGCCGCCAGGCCGAGATAGCCCTGGACGATCGCCCGGCTCTCGCTGGTGCGATAGGCATCAAGCGCCGCGCCCGACAGCTGGTCCGCGCTCACCGTCGCCAGGCTGCCGAGGATCAGGATCGAGCCGAAATAGGGGAAAAGCGTCGTCCCCAGCGAGTTGAACGCCTGGGCGAAGGTCAGCCGGCTGTGCGCCGTGCGCGCCGGGCCAAGCAGCGAAATGAGCGGGTTCGAGACGACCTGCACCAGCACCACCCCGCTCGCCAGCACGAACAGCGCGAACAGGAACAGGCCATAGGCCGCGCTTTGCGAGGCGGGGATGAACAGCAGGCACCCCGCCATCATCGTCAGCAGACCGGCCACCGCGCCGCGCATATAACCGATCCGCTTGACCAGCCGCGCGCCGGGAATGCCGACCACGGCATAAGCGGTGAAGAAGCAGAACTGCACCAACATCGCCTGCGTGTAGCTGAGCGTGAACAGCTCCTTGAGCTTGGGGATGATCACGTCGTTCAGCGAGGTGATACCGCCGAAGATGAAGAACAGCGCCATCACGGACATCTGCAATCTCGGCGCGTCGATGTGCTGGCCGCTGTCCTCGAAAGGATTCGGGTCGGTGCTGCTGGTCACGTCGGCGGCTATCGCCATGTCATTCTCCCCAAATCACCCGCCGGAAAGGCCCTTGTCAATCACTCTTCGTTGCATGGCCGATACCTCGCCTTTGATAGCCGTGACCTTGAGAACTGCATATTGTTTCAGATCAGCGCGTTGCTCAATGCACTCCTCCGGGCCCACCGCCCGCTTTCGCGCTTCACAAACTGGAACGCTGCAACAATAACATGCTGCGGGGGCGAACTGGAAAAAGGGAGAGATTGATATGTTGTCCGGAAACGATGTTTTCACGCATGTCTGCATTGGCTCGAACGACCTTGCGAAATCAAAGGCCTTCTACGATGCCGCCCTCGGCGCGCTGGGCATCAAGAGTCTCGGCCCCTTCGGCGATAGCGCCGTGCTGTACGGCAAGGACAAGCCCGCCCTTCTCGTGCTGAAGCCGGCCAACGGTCAGCCCGCCAGCGCGGCCAACGGCGGCACGCTCGGCTTTGCCGCCGCCGATCGGAACGCGGTCCATGCCTTTCATGCCGCAGGCGTCGCCAATGGCGGCATCGACGAAGGCGCGCCTGGTCCGCGCACCGTGCTGCCCGGCGCCTATGCCGCCTATCTGCGCGACCCGACCGGCAACAAGATCTGCGCCTACACCTTCGAATAATCGGCCGATCCGTCTGCGGCCATCACGCGGACCGGGGATGACCTCTCCGGTCCCCGCTGGAACTGCAAGGGCGGCGGACAGCTACCGCCCGGCCCCTTCTGCCGCCGCGCGCTGCCTATCGGCATACCATTGGCGCAGCATGGCCGCGGTGCAGCCGGTGAAACCGTTGCTGCCGATCGGCGAGCAGCTGTTGGGCAGGACGGCGCGGCTGGCCGCATCCAGAGCCTCGACCCTGCTGCCCCAGGCCTGCTCGGCCGGCGGCGGTGGCTTGCCGCGCAGGGCCTTGGGGATGCGATAGCGCTCGCTTTCGGGCCTGCGCGCGCACACGACGATGCTGCCGTCGGCCGATTTGGGGCAGGGATCGGCGCCATAGACCACCAGGGTCTGGACGCGCTCATCCGGTTCCGCCGCCCGCGCCAGCCCCGCCGGGACCAGCGCCAGCAGAACCAGAAGCCATAGGATCAGGCGCGCGCGGGCGATCATGGGGCATGAGCTTTCGCCCGTGCCGATGAACCGGCCCTGTATCGTCTTACTTGCTCGGCTCGGCCGGCGATCTGGCGGCTTCCTCGGCTTTCACGCGCGCCTCGATCGCCTCGGACTCGGCGTCGATCGCGGACAACCGCTTCTGGCGCTCCTTGGCGACGAGATCGGCCCAGCTCGCGCTGCCCAGCATCGCCTTGCGCTCCTCCTTCGCGGCCCTGGCGAGCTGCTCGAAGCAGCCGGTGAAGCCGCCCGCGCCGACCGGCGAGCAGCTTTCGGTGCCGGAACGCCCGACATATTCGATCGACTGCGCCCGGTTCGCCCAGCTCTGGACCCTGGGATCATTGGGGTCGGTGCGCAGCTCCTTGGGGATGCGATAGCGGTCACCGTCGGGCAGGCGCGCGCAGACGAGGATTTCGCCGCTGTCGCTCGTCGGGCAGGGGTCGTCGCCATAGACGATGACCTGCTTGACCTTCTCCGTGTCCGGGGCCGCTGCCGGGGCAGCCGTCTGAGCCGATGCGGACGGCGCCATGGCAAGACTGGCCGCCAGGGCGAGGAGGGCTGCGGCGGGAGCTTTCATGGTCCTGTCCTTTACAGTCTCATATGCGTCAGATGCGCCGGGAAAGGGCGATGGCAAGACGACAGCCCAAACGGATTGCGCCGTCAAGCAACGGATAGGCGGGCGCCTGTTCCGCGC
>DATJLC010000190.1:0-6924 GCA_035490755.1 Sphingobium sp. | reverse complement strand
ATCCCGCCCGAGATGACCCACCATGTCGAGACGATCGGGCCGATGCGGATGCAGGTCGAATTCTACCACGAGCCGCCGCATTTGGCCGGCCATGGCGGTGGGGCGGCCTCCTAGAGCGCGTTGCGTCAAATCTGACGCAGGCCGCGCGCTCTAATTTTTGTTATCGCATCGTTTTATGCGCAAAACCGGTTCTCACTTTTGCGCACGATGCGCTAGACTAGCCGGTTCAGCCAGCCATGCGCGTCGGCGACCCGGCCGTACTGGATGCCGACCAGCTTGTCCTTGAGGGTCCGCGCCACGTCCCCGCCCGCGCCGTTGCCGATCATGAAATTGCCGCGCTTGGAGCGCACCTCGCCGATCGGCGTGATGACAGCCGCGGTGCCGCAGGCGAAGCATTCCTTGAGCGCTCCGCTCTCGGTGTCGGCCTGCCACTGATCGAAGCTGTAGCGCTCCTCACGCACCCGATACCCGGCCTCGCGCATCAGCGTGATGAGGGAATCGCGGGTGATGCCGGGCAGGATCGATCCGTCGAGCGGCGGGGTGATGATCGAGCCGTCGGCCATGACGAACATGATGTTCATGCCGCCCAGCTCCTCGATCCAGCGGC
Organism: Sphingobium sp.; assembly: GCA_035490755.1. Lineage (GTDB taxonomy): Bacteria > Pseudomonadota > Alphaproteobacteria > Sphingomonadales > Sphingomonadaceae > Sphingobium. The sequence continues at coordinate 6,317 of DATJLC010000190.1, read as the reverse complement.
GCTCGACCGCGTCGAGGAACAGCACCTGGTCGCAGCCTTCCTCTATGCCTTCCGACTGCGGCAAGAGGCTCGCGGCATAGTTGCCGCCGCACTTTGCGGAGCCGGTGCCGCCGGGGACCGCCCGGACATGATCATGGCTGACCCAGAGGGTGACAGCCTCCTTGCCGCCCTTGAAATAGCCGCCGACCGGCGAGGCGATGACGCAGTAGAGATAGCTGTGCGCGGGGCGTACGCCGAGAAAGGCCTCGTCCGCGATCATGAAGGGGCGCAGATACAGGCTGCCCTTGTCGGCGTCCGGCACCCATTGCTGATCGGCCGCGACCAGTAGGCGGATGCTCTCGACGAACAGCGCCTCCGGGATTTCCGGCATGGCGAGGCGGACGGCGCTCTGGTTGAAGCGGCGCGCGTTCGCCTCCGGGCGGAAGCTCGCAATGCCGCCGTCGGCGAGGCGATAGGCCTTCAACCCCTCGAATATCTCCTGCGCATAATGGAGCACGGCCGCCGCCGGATCGAGTGGAATGGGGCCGCGGGGTCCAAGCGTCGCGTCATGCCAGCCCTGCCCTTCCGTATAGCGGATCGTCACCATATGGTCGGTGAAGACACGGCCGAAGCCGGGGTCGACGAGCAATGCGGCGCGCGCCTCGGCGCTGGCGGGAGCGGGATGGGAAGGCGTGGCGAAGGCAAGCATTGGCGGGACCGGTTTCCAGTAGCGATGAACTGCCTGCTCGCTAGCATCTGTCCCAGCGCCTGTCATCTAGGAGCGACCGACATTCAGTTTGCCGCTTTGAAATGGCTCGCTCTTCAGTGTTCCTGCGGACGCAGGAACCCAGGGTAATCCGGCACGCCATACGGCCCTGGGCTCCTGCTTTGGCAGGAGCACGACAGCGGAGTCACTGACTTATGGCTAGCCGCCGACCAGCTTCATCAGCCGGCGCTCGACCGGCGCGAGGACTGGGCCGAGCTCATGGCCCCGGCGCAGGACCGCCCCCGCCTCGCCAATCAGCGCCCACATGCCCTGGCGGCTGCGCAGCGCCGGGCGCTTCTCGATACGGAATTCCGGCCGTTCGGCGGCGCGGCGAAAGGCGGAGAAGACCGCGACGTCGCGATGCATGTCGATCGCATAGTCACGCCAGTGGCCGGCCGAGACCATGCGGCCGTAAAGGTCCATGATGCGCGCGAGCTCTGTGCGCTGGAAGACTGTCTGCAGGGAGGGTGCCGGAAAAGGGGCGATGCTGCCCATCAGGCGATGGTGCGCCTGCCGCCGGAATCGGCGTCGCGCTCTGCCCGAAGCGCGGCCAGCTCCTTGCGCAGCTGCGCCAGTTCGCACTGCAGCCATTCCAGCTTCTGCGTCTGCGGGTCGAAGGTTTCGCTGCACGGTGTGCCATAGGGCACGAAGCTGCGCTGATATTCGGTCGCGTCGACCAGCGTCGGCCGAGCCGGAATGCCGACCATGACCGCGCCTTCCGACACGTCTTTCGACACCACCGCATTGGCGCCGATCCGCGCGCGCGCGCCGACGGTGATCGGCCCCAGAACCTGCGCGCCCGAACCGATGATCGCGCCGTCGCAGATGGTCGGATGGCGCTTGCCCGCCACCCCATTGGCCGGATTGGTGCCGCCCAGCGTCACGCACTGGTAGATGGTGACATCGTCCCCGATCTCGGCGGTTTCGCCGATCACGGTGAAGCCGTGGTCGATGAACAGGTTGCGGCCGATGCGCGCGCCCGGATGGATGTCGATCGCGGTCAATGCGCGGGCGATATGGTTGATCGCGCGGGCAAGGAAATAGAGTCGCCGATTGTACAGCCGATGCGCCACGCGGTGAAAGCCGATCGCCCATACGCCCGGATAGAGGAGGATTTCCGCGCGCGATCGCGGCGCGGGATCGCGCGCCTTGACCGAGTCGAGATATTCCGTCAGTCGGCCCATGCGCCGCATCCTTGAAGCCAATATCAGGCCAAAATAGGACAAGACGCTCAGAATTTCCAGAGGGGGCCGGCTTCGGTCCAGGGAGCATCGGAAAAAGCCGTTTATGATCGACTCCATTCCCGTAACTTTCGACAGCCTGGCGAACCTCCTTCCGTTCATCGTCGTCGGCTTTGGCGCGCAGATCGTCGACGGGGCGCTGGGCATGGCGTTCGGCGTCATCTCCAGCACGCTGCTGCTCGCTCTTGGCGTTCCGCCCAGCGCCGCCTCGGCGGGCGTCCATGCGGCCGAGGCGGTCACCACCGGCGTGTCGGGCATCAGCCACATCATGCATCGCAATGTCGACTGGCGCGTCTTCCTGCGGCTGGTGGTGCCCGGCGTGATCGGCGGCGTAATTGGTGCGTATTTCCTGTCCAATATCGAGGGCGGGGTGATCAAGCCGTTCATCCAGGCCTATCTGCTGGGGATCGCCTTGTGGCTGCTGTGGCGCGGCCTGCGTTATCCCCCGAAGATCAAGACGCCGCGTCATGTCGCGCCCTTGGGGCTGGCCGGCGGCTTCCTGGATGCGACGGGCGGCGGCGGCTGGGGGGCGATCGTGACCTCGAACCTGCTGATCCAGGGGGCAAGCCCGCGCCACACCGTCGGCACAGTCAATACCGTTGAATTTATCGTCACCTTGGCGATCAGCATCACCTTCCTTTTGAACCTGGGTTGGGAAATCCTGACCCTGGCGACGCTCGGCCTGCTCATCGGCGGGGTGTTCGCGGCGCCTTTTGGGGCGATGCTGGCCAAGCAGCTGGAGCCCAAGACCCTGCTGATTGTCGTGGGCTTCGTACTTTTCGCGACGTCCGGCTTCGGCTTGTCCAAGTCGCTTGGATTTATCGGCTAGGACGATTATAAAGCGCCGATCAAGCGGTGGAGACGATCAATGTCCAGCTATATGCCGACCTTGAAGCAGCTCCAATATCTGGTGGCGCTGAAGGAACAGGGTCATTTCGGCCGGGCGGCGGATGCCTGTTTCGTCACCCAGTCGACGCTTTCGGCAGGCATTCGCGAACTTGAGTCGCTGATCGGCGTGACGCTGGTGGAGCGAACGCGCCGGGTTGTCCGCTTCACGGCGCTGGGCGACCGAATCGTTGAAAAGGCGCACCGGGTGCTGCGCGAGGCCGAGGAGCTGGCCGCGATCGCCCAGGCGTCGGGCAAGCCCCTGTGCGGCGATCTGCGCATGGGCGTGATACCGACCATCGCGCCCTTCCTGCTGCCCCGCCTGCTGCCCCGCCTGCGCGCCGAGCGGCCGCAGCTGAAACTGTTCCTGCGCGAGGAGATGAGCCATGCCGCGATCGAATCGCTGAGGCACGGCCATGTCGATTGCGTGCTGCTCGCCTTGCCGTTCCCGACCGGCGATACCGATTGCGAGATATTGTTCTCCGACCCGCTCCACGTCGCCTTTCCCCAAGACGATCCGCGCGACCCGCCGGCCGAAGTGACGCCCGAGGCGATCGACCATTCGCGCCTGCTGCTGCTGGAAGACGGGCACTGCCTCAAGGATCATGCGCTGGCGGCGTGCAACCGGCCCGAGATGCGGTCCGAGGCCGCCATCACCGGCACCTCGCTGCATACGCTGGTGCAGATGGTGGACAATGGGCTGGGGTTTACATTGCTGCCTGAAATGGCGGTGCGCGGCGGCATATTGGCCAATACGCGGATCAGCGTTCGGCCGATCCGCTCGCCCCACGCCCACCGGGATATCGCCCTTATCTGGCGACGCAACAGCCCGCGCGAGAAGGAGTTCCGCCTGATGGCCGGCATCCTGCGCGGCGCGGCCGAAACCCAGCATGTGACGGATACCGCCAAGGCCGCCTGAGGGCAGCCGTCAGGCTATCACGATACGATCCTCCGCACTCGCCCAGGCAAGCGCCGTCATCGGGCCGCCCGTGGTGATACGCGGATCGAGGTCGGCCGCGTCGATGTCCGCCAGTGCAAGGCCGCTTTGGCAGGCGATGATGCCTACGCCGAGGTCGAGGGCGTCGTCGATCAGCGCGACCAGGCGGGGAAGGCCGTTCTGCGCATGGGCATCGTCGCGCGGTGCTGCAACGGGCTCACGCAGGAGCGCGACCGCGTCAAGCAGCAGGCAAAGGCGCACCGTCCCGCCCAGCGCCGCCTCGGTGCAGGCAATGGTCAGCGCACCGCGCAGGCGCTCTGCATCAGCGGTCGTGGCGATAAGGAGAAGGGGCGGACGATTGTCGGCCATCGGGGCCTCACGTTAGAGAGCTAGGCCGGGCATTCGACCGCCGCGCAAGCCGGGCACGCCGGATCGGACGCCACCCGGACGGATCGGAAATTGCGCGCCATGAAGTCGGTGATCAGCATCCGGCCGGCCATGGCCTCGCCAAAGGGGACGATCAGTCGGATCGCCTCCAGCGCGGCGAGGCTGCCGACCATGCCAGTCACCGCCCCGACAATGCCCTGATCGGCGCAGCTGGCGTCGGCGCGCGCCGGATCGGCGCCAACGAGGCAGCGATAGCAGGGCTGTTCCGTCTCCCAGCCGCGCCAGACACCGACCTGCCCGTCAAAGCCGCCGACCGCCGCACTGACCAGCGGAATGCGCGCGGCGGTCGCGGCGTCGGAGACGGCGAGGCGCGTCTCGAAATTGTCGCAGCCGTCGAGAATGACGTCGACGTCGCGGAGCAGGATGGTGGCGTTGTCGGTATCGATGCGCTGGTTGATCGCGACCAGATGTACGTCGGGGTTGAGCCGGCCGACCGCGCCATGAATCGCCTCGGCCTTGGGCTGGCCGAGATCGGCGGTGCCGTAGAGGATCTGGCGCTGGAGATTGGAGAGGGCGACGGCATCGGGATCGATCACGCGGATCGTGCCGACGCCCGCCGCCGCCAGATAGGCAATGGCCGGACAGCCGATGCCGCCCGCGCCCACCACCGCGACACTGGCGCCGAGCAGCCGCACCTGGCCTGCCCCGCCAATCTCCTTGAGGATGATATGACGGGCATAGCGCTCGAGCTGGCTGTCGGAGAGCGTCATGCGCTGGCAACCCCTGTCGATCCGAAACCGCCCGCGCCCCGGATGGTTTCATCCAGGCCGTCGACCTCGACAAAGCGTGCGGGCTGGACCGGCGCCACGACCAGCTGGGCAATGCGGTCGCCACGCGCGATCGCGAAGGTCTCCGCGCCGAGGTTGATCATGATGATCTTGAGCTCGCCGCGATAATCGCTGTCGATCGTGCCCGGCGTGTTGGGGAGCGAGATGCCGTGCTTGAGCGCAAGGCCGGAGCGCGGCCGCACCTGCACCTCATAGCCCGGCGGGATGGCGAGCGCGAAGCCGGTGGCGACGGCATGGCGGCCGCCGGGCGCCAGCGTCACATCCTCCGCCGACACCACGTCCATCCCCGCCGCGCCCTCGGTCGCATAGGCCGGCACCGGCAGGCCCGCGGCATGGGGCAGGCGAAGAATGGCAATGTCAACCGGCGGATTGAAGCGCATCGGCGATCCTTTCGATGAGGCGGCGCGCGACCGCGTCCTTGGGCAGGCGTTCCCAGCTCTCGACGCCGTCCGGCGTCACCAGATGGGCGCTGTTGTCGGCGCCGCCCATGACGCCATCAGGCCCCGTGCCGGACACGTCATTGGCGATGATCCAGTCGGCGCCCTTGCGCTTGCGCTTGGCGGTGGCATGGGCGAGCACATCCTGCGTCTCCGCCGCGAAGCCGACGAGGAGGCCGGGGCGTCGCGGGTGTTTCGCGAGGCCGGCGAGAATATCGGGATTTTCGGTGAGGGTGAGGGCGGGCGGCCTGCTCGACCCGTCCTTCTTGATCTTCTGGCCCGCGCAGTCGGCCGCGCGCCAGTCGGCGACCGCCGCGACCATGATCGCGACGTCGGCCGGGAGCGCCGCCTCGACCGCCGCCTGCATCTCCCGTGCGGTCTCGACATTGACGCGGGTCACGCCGGGCGGATCGGGGAGCGCGACAGGGCCGGCGACCAATGTCACCCGCGCGCCCGCCTCGGCCGCCGCGCGGGCGATCGCAAAGCCCTGGAGCCCGGAGGAGCGATTGCCGATGAAGCGGACCGGGTCGATCGGCTCATAAGTCGGCCCGGCCGTGACGAGGACATGGCGACCGAACAGATTGGCCCGGCTGAGGTCGGGCGCATTGATGGTGTGGCTGGTGTCGGTGAGAAAGGCACGCGGGCTTGCCGATGCGCCTTCCAGTATGGCGTTGATCTGCGCGACAATCTCCGACGGCTCAGGCATGCGGCCCTTGCCGAACTCCCCGCAGGCCATGTCGCCCTCGGCCGGTGGCATGATGTGAATGCCATCGGCGGCGAGCCGGGCGAGATTGCGCTGGGTTGCGGCATGGTGCCACATGCGCACGTTCATGGCGG
>DATJLC010000189.1:0-4181 GCA_035490755.1 Sphingobium sp. | reverse complement strand
GTTGAAGAACGAATTGTGCAACGATCCCCGGCGAGGCTCGGCGCAAAGGACTCAAAGAGTGGCTGATCAGAGGTTTCGGAGCCAGAATTGCATGGGGTGATCGGTCTCGCCCGTTGCACCCAGATCCTTCCACGGATATTGCGCGATCAGGCCGTCAATCGGTTCATAGCCACGCTTGCGCCAGAACGGGTCGAGCGGGCTATGGTCCGCCGGTCGCATCGGATGGTCGGGCGGGCGGACAACCGCGCAGAAGCAGGCGCCTCGAAAGCCGTGCGCCCGCGCCGCCGTCTCGCGATGATCGAAGAAGCCGTGGCCGATGCCCCGGCCGCGCCATTCCGGCAACAGGACGGATTCGCCGAAATAATAGAGGCTCGCTATATCCATGCCGCGCGCCCGAAAGGGTTTGGCGAATTCCGGGGCATGGTCCGCCATCGGCGCCGCCGTCGCCGCCCCGATCAGCCGCTCACCACTGAACGCGCCCACCACGACCGCCTGCTCGCTGCGGACATAGGCGGCGAGATAGTCGCGCTCATAGTTCCGGTCGCCATCATAGAGATAGGGCCAGTCGCGAAAGACAGTAATGCGCAGGTCCGCCAGCGCATCGAGCTGATCCTCGAGCGCCGGTCCGGTCAACAGGGCGATCCGGAGATCGCCCTCGTCCTCACTTCTTCTCGGCAAGCTCGGTCGCGTTGCTCGCCGCATTGGCGGCTTCCGCCGGGGCAGCGGCATTGCCAGCCGCCGCGGGCGCGGCGTCAACCGCCGGGAGCGGCAGGTTCGAACCCTGGTTGTTCAGATAGGCGATGAGGTTGGCGCGATCGACCGGATTGCCCAGGCCAGCAAAGGTCATCTTGGTGCCGGGCGCGAAGTCACGCGGGCTCTTCAGCCACTTGTCCATCTTGTCGAAGTCCCAGTTGCCGCCGACCTTCTTGAGCGCGTCGGAGAAGGCGAAGCCGCCCTTGCCCGTGGCGACGGGCTCGCCCAGCGTGCCGTGCAGATTGGGACCGATGCCGTTGGCGCCACCCGGCGTGATGGTGTGGCAGGCCATGCACTTGGCGAACACCTTTTCACCCGCCGCGACATCGGCGCTGGCGAGCAGCACGGGCAGCGGCGGACCGGCCTCGGCGCCGCCTTCACCCTCGGCCTCGACACCCTCGATCGCATAGCCCATCTGCTCGGGACGTTCCTGGTGGAACAGGTGGCTGCTGACGATTCCGCCACCAAGAGCAATGATACCGGCGAAGAGAGCCCATCCGGCCCAGGTGTTGAAACGGTCGCCCATGCGCTTAAGTCTTTCTCCAAACCCTTCGGACGCGCGGCCGCGCCGTATCAGGGCCCCGACCGAACTGCGCGATCCCTTAGTCGCTGCGCCCAAGCTGTGCAAGCCATGCTTGCACCTTCCTGTCGCCTCGCCTAAGCGCGCGACTGCCCATGGAAAACTATCCGCTCCCTGCCCAGAAGCTGGTCGCAGACATGTCTGCCGCCGCCGCGGGCGATCCCGAACGCGCGCTCGCCTATCAGGGCGCGCCGGGCGCCAACTCCCACCTCGCGGCGATCGGCTATGACCCGGACTCGATCCCGCTGCCCTGTTATTCCTTCGAGGATGCGATCGACGCGGTGCGCGACGGCAAGGCGGCGCGGGCGATCATCCCCATCGAGAACTCGCTGCACGGCCGGGTTGCCGACATGCATTTCCTGCTGCCTGAATCCGGGCTGGCCATCGTCGACGAATATTTCCAGCGCATCCACCACTGCCTGATGGCCTGCGACGCGGACACGCCAATCCTGTCCGCCGCCAGCCATGTACAGGCGCTTGGCCAGTGCCGCCATTATCTGCGCGAGCATGGCATAAGGGCGGTCAACGACATCGACACGGCCGGGGCCGCCGCCCATGTCGCCGAACTGCGCGAGCCCGGCGCCGCCGCGATCGCGCCGCGTCTCGCCGCCGAAATCTATGGCCTTGTCCTTCGCGCCGAGAATATCGAGGACAGCGACGACAACATGACCCGGTTCGTCGTGCTGGCCCGCGACCCGGTGGTGCCCAACCACAGCCATCCGGTCATGACCAGCTTCTTGTTCGAGGTGAAGAACGTGCCCGCCGCCCTCTATAAGGCCATGGGCGGCTTTGCCACCAATGGGGTCAACATGACCAAGCTGGAAAGCTATCAGCGTGGCGCCAGCTTCGCGGCGACGGAATTCTACGCCGATATCGAGGGGATGCCGGGCGACCCCGCCGTCGACCGGGCGCTGGAGGAGCTGCGTTTCCACAGCAAATGGGTGCGGCTGCTCGGCAGCTACCGCCAGGCGCGGCCACGCTCCGTCGCCGACTGAGATCGCTCAGGCGAACAGCGGCAGGCCGGCGACTTCCTCCGCCTTCAGTTCAATTCCAAAAATTTCGGCCAGCACGCTCCGATAGTCCTGGACCCCTTTGATCTCGCGCGCTTCCGCCGCACCTTTTTCATAGACGGTCAGTTGGCGCTCGGTGATCGCCGCAAAGCCGGCGGGCAGGACCCGGCTCGCGATATGGAGGCTGGTGAAGCGGGTGCCCGACCGGGTCGCGGTCCAGTGATTGGCCTGCGCAATGTCGGCCGTTGTCGCCAAGGTCTCGGAAAAGCCATATTGTGGCTGCCAATCTTCGCCAGCCCCGCTGCGCCCGTCCGTCGCCGCCGCCGGCCCCGCCCGCTCCAGCAGCCATGCGCCCTCCGGATCGCCGGGCATGGCGGCGCGGCGCAGGCGGTGGCGGGCGCCGTCCGGCGTTTCAGCCTGTGCGCCATCCTGCAATGGCAAGGGCGGGATATGGCTGCCGCCAAAGCCGACATCGGCGATCCACCGCTCCCCGCCCACATCGACCGCCAGCAGCATGTGCGTGCGGGGCGGCACCTCTCCGGCAACGCCAAGCCAGACCCGTGCCAACAGGGGCCGCACCGCAAAGCCCAGCGCCGTCAGAACGGCCGTGAAAAGGCTGTTTTGCTCGAAGCAATAGCCGCCGCGTCTGGCGCCGACGAGCTTTGCCTGCACGGCCTTCGGCGCGAGTGCGATACCTCGCCCCAGCATGATGTCGAGATTCTCGAACGGGATCGCGAGCCGGTGGGCCCTTTGCAGCAGCGCCAGCCCGGCGGCATCGGGTGTGGGTGCATGGTCAAAGCCAATGCGCCGCAAATAGGAATTCAGCATATCCAAAGCTGCCCGCCTCAGCCCTCCGGGGTGCAGTTGGGGCCGACCCATTGGCCGACCGTGCTGGACTTCATCGTCATGCCCATGCCGTTGGCGCCGGCGCTCTTCATGTCCATCATGATGCTGTAGCGGTCGGGCGCATAGGTGCCGTCCATCACCGCCACCATCGTGCCGGGGGCCTGCCCTTGTGGCTTGCACGTCATCTCGGCGTGGATCTTGCCGTCGGCGATGGAGGTATTGTCATAGGTACAATTGGCATTCTTCCGAGCCGCAAGCATGTCGGCGCTGGGCTTTGCGGCCTGCTCCGGCGTGATGCAGCTTGTAATTTCCTGCACCGCCATGCGCTTCTTCATGGCCTCCACCATGGCTTGTTCCTGACCGCTGCCACCCGGCAACCCCTTCATCTGGAGATCGGCGATCTCCACCCGTACTTTCCAGGTGCCAGGCTTCAGGCCCATGGCCTTGGATGCCTTGCTCATGTCGTCCATCGTCAGCGCCTTGCCCTCCTCCCCGGCGGGCGGAGCGGGCGCCGGCTTGGTCTTGGCGGTAGGTGCGTCATTGCCGCCCGATTGATTCGCGACAAGCTTGTCGTCCCCGCCAGAGGAGCATGCAGCCAGAAACGCGCAGCCGGACAGGACCATCAATCTGAAATTCACGCGCTATCCTCCCTCCTGAACCGTCAACTGAAGCGATTGAGGCGGGCGGCAAAGCGGTAGAGCCTTGGCGGGACCCAGTCGCGCAGAAAATGATCGAACGCTACACGGTTGTCGCGCCGGTCGCCGCTTGCGGGGCGAGGTTTGAATACCGTCGTTCGACTGGGTAGCACCGCCATGCCGTCCGCGCGAGCGGTATAATAATATGTCGCGATAGACCGACGCGACCGCTCGGGCGGGCAGTTCAGTGGGTCAGGATGACCGTGAAAGCTGTCGAGCGCGGTGTTGAACACCACCGCCCGGCCAATGACCGGCGGGATTCTGTGGCAACAGCTCCGCATGGCCTGGTCCCACAGC
>DATJLC010000188.1:0-10061 GCA_035490755.1 Sphingobium sp. | reverse complement strand
GTCCATGGCTCTCCCCCCGAACACTTTACCACAACCAAGCTGCGGGCCTAAGCCTCCAGCACCTCCGACCCACCTCCGCCATAGATCCCCCGATGCGCGTTCATCGCATAGCGGTCGGTCATGCCGGCGATATAGTCGGCGATGTGGCGGCTGCGGCCCGGCTCCTCGGCGGGGCAGCGGGCGCCCCATTGGCCGCTCATCAGCGTGGGGTCCGCATGATAGGCGGTGTAGAGGTCGGTCACGATGCGCAGCGCCTCCGCCGATGCGGCCAGCTGGCGTGGATGGTGGTAGAGATTGGCGTACATGAAGCGTTTCAGCACCCGCTCATGCGCGCCCATCTCCTCGCCGAAGGTCGCGAGCGCGCGACCGGCGGCGCGGACATCGTCGACATGGGCGATCCGCTCGCGCGACAGCACGTCCCGTACCGTCCCGATCACGTCATTGACCATCACGCCGATCTGGTCGCGGATGAGCTCGCGCAGCAGGCGGCGCTGCTCCACATCCGGAAAACGCGCGCGCACCCGGCCCCATCCATCGCGCACGAACGGCACCTCCAGGATCTGGTCAAGCGTCAGCAGCCCGGCGCGCAGGCCGTCGTCGATGTCATGATTGTCATAGGCGATGTCGTCGGAAATGGCGGCGACCTGCGCCTCCAGCGATGGCCAGCTGCCCAGCCCGAGCGGGAACAGCGCATCGACCTCGCGCATCGCCCAGCCGGGCGACAGCACCGGGCCATTATGCTTGGCCAGTCCCTCCAGCATCTCCCAGCTGAGGTTGAGCCCGTCGAAGCGCGGATAGGGCGATTCGAGCTGCATCAGGGTGCGCAGGCAGTGGGCGTTGTGGTCAAAGCCGCCATGCTCGGCCAGCACCGCCTCCAGCGCATCCTCGCCGGCATGACCGAAGGGCGGGTGGCCGATGTCGTGGGCGAGGCACAGCGCCTCGGTCAGATCCTCATTCAGGCCAAGGGTGCGCGCGATCGTTCGGCCGATCTGCGCGACTTCCAGGCTGTGGGTCAGGCGGACGCGATAATGATCGCCGTCGGGCGCGACGAACACCTGGGTCTTATGGCGCAGGCGTCGAAAGCTGATCGAATGGATGATGCGGTCGCGGTCGCGCTGAAACGCATCGCGCGGGCCCCTCTGCTCACCGCCCGGTTCGGAATGCTGGCGACCCCGGCTCGCCGATGGATGGCAGGCATAGGCCGCCAAATCGCTCATTTGCGCGACAGGGCGGTGACGACCTCCCCTGCCTCGCTCTGCCAGATAAAGCTGTCGGCGCCGGCCTTGCGCAGATCGCTGTCGAGCGACTTGGCCTTGGCGGCCGTGGCGAACGGTCCGACAAGGAGCCGGCGCGTCGCGCCCCAATCGGCGGTCCAGCCGTCCTGGTCGGCCAGCGCGGCATAGGTCTTGCGCAGGCGCCTCAGGTCGAAGGCGAGCGCCCCCGTGTCCCTGCCGGTCGCCACCTGCACCCAATATCGTGCGGGATTGGCCTTGATCCGCGCCTTTTCCTCGGCCTCTGCCTTGGCCTTTGCGGCCGCTTCGGCCTTGGCTTTGGCGGCGGCTTCCTTCTTCGCCTTGTCCGCGGCGGCCTTGGCAGCCGCAGCAGCCTCGGCCTTGCGCCGTTCCGCCTGCATGCGCGCGATCTCGTCGAGGTCGACCGCGGGCGTGCTGCTCTGCCGCTCGGATTCGGGCACGTCGATATCGGCCATGATCGCCGCCAGCGAGCGCAGGGGGACTGCCACCGGTGCGGGAACCGGCGCTGCGGCCGGCTGGATGCTTGCTACCCGGGTGGGCGAGGCGGGCGCCGGCGCCGGCGCCGGCAGCCCCATCACGACAGGTGCGGCGCGCGTGTCGGAGATCGGAGCGGGCCTTGCCTGAGGGCGCGGCTCGGGGCGCGATTGGGTGCGGGCAGCACGCTCGGCGGCGGTCCATCCGTCGGGATCGTCATCCACAGCCGCTCCACGGCCGCTGCGCGCCATTGGCCCTGGCGCGGGCTGCGGTGCCGGGGCGGGCTGAACCATCGCCGGGGGGTCATCACCGCGCGGCATCGCAGCAATCAGGCGGCTATCATCCTGGTGGATCGTGGCGGTGGATGCCTCACGGCCGCCCTTCCTGCGTTTGCCATTGCGGTCCGATCGGCTCACGACCGGGGCGGGCGGCTGCGAGGCCACCGGCGCGGCGCGCAGGCCCTCTGCGGGGAACTGGCCATAGCGCGCGGCGGCGACCTTCTGCGCGGGGCTCAACGCGGCCATACGCTGCAGATAGGGGTCCATCGAGTCCGCCAGCGGGCGCGGCATCACCGTCTGCGCAATTCGCCGCGCCTCCGTGGTGCGCCCGTTCATGGCCAGGATCATCACCCGGTCGCGCCATGCGCCGCGATCGCTCTGGTACAGCAGCGGTCGGATCATCGCCTCAGCCTCGGCCACCCTGCCGGATGCGGCCAGCGACACCGCATAGTTGCGAATAACGTCCTTATCACCTGGCTTGGCGCGCAAGGCCGCGGCATGGTCGCGCTGGGCCTTGTCCTGCTGGCCGACCAGATCATAGGCCAGGGCGCGCTCGGCCAGCCAGGCAGCCGCCGGCTCGCCAAGCTGGGCGGCAGCATCAAAATTCTCTGCAGCGTCGCGCGGCTGCCTCAATTGCAGGGCGACCAGCGCAAGACCGAGCTTCACTCGGCCGATGCGCGGATTGACCATGTCCGCCCGCATGAAGAAACCGTTGGCGGCCTGCGCGTCGCCCAAATCATAGGCGGCCATGCCGGCCCCGACCAATGCATCCACGTCGGTCGGCGAACGCGAGAGGCGCGTCAGATTGCTGTTGAGCCGCTCGACCGCCATCGCAGGCGGGGTCGATTGGACGATCGCACCCCCCTGCGCGCGCGCCTGCTGAGCGCTGAGGAGCAATGCCGCAAGAGCCGGCAGCGCAAATGCGCGTTTCACGTCAGGACGCCTCTTTTCCTTGGACATCTTTCTTCGTGTTCCCGCGAATGCAGGACCTTTGCAAACGGCTCGGTCATCCCGCGAGCGAGGACGACGACAAGGAAACCAGCCAGTACCGTGCCCTTACCGCCTTCCTCGATCGGTCAAAGCGGCTGCGAGGCAGCCGGTGCCCAACCACCGACGAACGGCCGCCCCGCCCGCTTACTGGTTGTTCTGCCGATTCAGAAAGCGTGGCACGTCGAAATCGCCCTTGTGATCGTCGTCATCATCGCTGGCGGCCGCCGGGCTTCGGCCGGAACCCCGCGCCAGCAGGGACATGCGCTCGAACAGCGTGCCGCCGGATGCCGCGGCCCGAGCCGGTGCCGGCACCGGTGCAGGAGGGATGGGTGCGGGCGCTGCAACCTGCGCGATCGGTTCAGGCATTGTTTCCGGCTCGATCTTCTGGGCAACTTGACCCAGGTCGAGCGCATCGCTGGCTCCTTCCAACCGGTCGTCGAGGAACAGCTCATCGGCCTCATCCACCGGCTCGGCTTGCAAAGGCTGCACCTCGGGGGCGGGCTCGGCTGCCGTCGCGGGCTCCTCGCCATAGGTGACGATGACTGGCTCCTCGACCACCGGCACAGGCGCCGGAGCAACCTCGGGTGCAGCCGTCGCGGGGGCAAAGGCACTGGCGCCGCGCACCGATCCACCCATATGCTTGAAATCGAAGGGCTGGCTTGCCGGAGCCGACAGATTGGCGTCGGCATCGATGCCGGTCGCGACCACAGACACACGGATTTTGCCGTTCAGATTCTCGTTGAACGCCGAACCCCAGATGATGTTGGCGTCCGGGTCGACCAGCTCGCGGATATGGTTGGCCGCCTCGTCGACTTCCATTAGGCGCATGTCCTCGCCGCCGGTGATCGACACGATGACCCCCTTGGCGCCGCGCATCGACACGCCGTCAAGCAGCGGGTTGGCGATCGCCTTTTCCGCCGCCGCGAGCGCGCGCCCGTCACCATCAGCCTCGCCAGTGCCCATCATCGCCTTGCCCATTTCCTCCATAACGGAGCGAACGTCCGCGAAATCGAGGTTGATGAGGCCGGGCATGACCATGAGATCGGTGATGCCGCGTACGCCCTGCTGCAGCACCTCGTCGGCCATCTGGAACGCCTCCTTGAAGGTGGTGTTCGGATTGGCGATCAGGAACAGGTTCTGGTTGGGAATGACGATGAGGGTGTCGACATGCTTCTGCAGCTCCTCGATGCCCGCCTCGGCCGCACGGGCGCGACGACTGCCCTCGAAGGTGAAGGGCTTGGTCACGACGCCGACGGTCAGCACGCCCTTTTCCTTGGCGGCCTTGGCGATGACCGGCGCCGCGCCGGTACCGGTGCCGCCGCCCATGCCGGCCGCGATAAAGCACATATGGACGCCGCTCAAAGCATCCTGCACCTCGGCGATCGTCTCCTCAGCCGCCGCACGGCCGATGTCGGGACGCGATCCGGCGCCCAGGCCCTCGGTGATGCGGGGGCCGAGCTGGATGCGGCGTTCGGCCGGCGAGGCGTTGAGTGCCTGCGCGTCCGTGTTCGCGACGACGAAATCAACGCCGTCGACGGCAGCCGCAATCATGTTGGCGATTGCATTGCCCCCTGCTCCGCCGACACCGATCACGGTGATGCGGGGCTTCAGTTCGTCCACATGGGGCGGACCGATTTCAATGCTCATTGATCATTCTCCTACCAGCTGGCGGCAAGCTGTGCATGGGGTGCGTTACGCGCTCGTCATGCACGATAAAGGCTGCCACTTCATCCTCAATTTTAACCAAATCACAAAATCGAATATTTCCATCGTCTCTCAGTAATTTGCCCGAAAGGCGGCGATAAGGCGCTGGAACCATGCGGACTGTCCGGATCGATGCACGGTCTGGATGGCCGACGGCATCGTGCGCAGGTCGAGAGGATCGCTGGCGACATGGAGCGCGATGCCGGCCAGCGTCGCGAAGGCCGGGCCGCTATGGGCTTCGGGCAAGGCGGCAAGGCCCTTGGGCCGTCCGATGCGCACCGCCCGGCCAAGCGCGGTCTGGGCATAATCGGCAATGCCCTTCATCTCCGCGCCGCCGCCGGTCAGCACAACCTGGCGCGCGACCGGCCCCTGAAAGCCCATATCGTTGAGCGCGGCGGCGACATCCTTCATCAGCCGGCCGAGCCGCTCGCAGATCACGCCGACCAACTCGGCGCGGGTCACCTTGCGGCCATCGGTACTCTCGACGCCGCCGGTCGCGGCCGCGACCTCGATCATCTCGCGGAAATCGCGGCGCGACTGCATGGCCGAGCCATAGAAGCACTTCATGCGCTCGGCCTGGCTGCGGCGGATGCCGAAGGCCGAGGCGATATCGTCGGTGATGTCCGCCGCGCCGACCGGGATCGAACGCAGGTCGACCAGCATGCCCCCGGAAAAGAGCGAGACATTGGTGACGCCCGCCCCCATCTCGACAAGCGCGACGCCAAGGTCACGCTCCTCGTCGGACAGGCAGGCAAGGCCGGTCGCGACAGGCGCGGCGATGATCCCCTCGACATCAAGATAGGCCGAACGCACGCAGGTTTCGAGGTTGGCGAGCGGCGCGCCATCGGCCTGCATGACATGGATGTCGACGGCCAGCCGGTCGGCGTGCAGGCCAACGGGGTTACGCACGCCGTCGGTCATGTCGATGGTGTAGAGCGTCGGCTGTGCGTGAAGGATAAGGCGTCCTTCCGGCGCGATGCCCTCGCGCGCGCGCGCGAGCAGCTCATCGACATCGCCCTGCTGGATGCGCCGGCAGCCGATGTCGGTATCGACGCACAATATCTCGCTCGTTAGGCTGCCGCCGGAAAAGCTGACCCACACTGTCTCGATATTGGTGCCCGCGACCTTCTCGGCCTGCTCCACGGTCTCGCGGATCGCCTGCTCGGTGCGCTCCATGTCGGCGATGAAACCGCGCCGCACGCCCCGGCTCTCGCGCTGTCCGGTGCCAAGGATGGTCAGGCTGCCGTCCTCCTTGCGCCCGGCGATGAGGGCGGACACCTTCCACGATCCCACGTCGATGGCGGTGATCAGTTTCTCGACACGCGGCGCAGCCATGGTTCAGGCCTCCCCGGTCTGCACGGTGCGCGGCGCCTCATTGACGCGGTTAGCCTCAGGCTGATCGCTCTCGTCGTCAGCCTTGGCATCCGCCTTGCCTGCATTGTCCGCATCATTGGACGGCGCCTTGCGGTCGGGCGGCAGGCGCAGCACAAAGCGCTCCGGATCGCGCATGTCGAAACGCACGATACCGCGCCCAAGCAGGCGGTTGACGCCGTCGAGCTGCGCGAACTTCATGAGCGCCGCCGCCGCCGTCGATGGTCCCTCGGGCAGCGCCAGCGTCTCGCCCGACTGGAAGCGCAGGTCCCAGCGGCGGTCTCCGACCCATGTCGCGCCCGCCAGCAGGGGCTTGAGGGCCGGCGCCGCCGACATCAGGGTCTGAAGGGCGCGGGTTTCCTTGTTGGCCGATGGGCCGACCACCAGCGGCAGGTCGGGCATGGACCGCCCGTCCACGCTTTCCAGCACCACCCCGTCCACATCGATCAGGCTGAGCTTACCGCCATGTTGCCACACCGCAACCGGCTCGCGCTCGACGATATCGACGACCAGCGTGTCAGGCAGCCGCCGCGTGACGCGCGCATCGGCCACCCAGCCTAGCGTCATCACCCGGCGCCGCAGTTCGCTGAGATCGACCGACAGTATTGAGCGGTCGATTTCGCTGAGGGCGAGGCTGTAGACCGGCATCTCGTCCATGCGCTTGACGCCCTGCACCTCGACCTTTGCGACCTGGAAACCAGCGCGCGCCGCGGCTTGCGCGAATTCTGTGCCGATCATCGCCGGCAATCCCAAGAACTGCGCGCCCGTCCAGAGTGCCCCTATCGCCAGCCCCGCCACGCAGAGCGAGAGCATCCGGCTCAGTGTCCGGCGGCTGACCGGCAGCATCGCCAGCAGCCGATCGATCCGGGTCATCTTTTTCGGTACGCGGCGGGACGAGGCACGCGCCGCGCTGGACCGGCCGCCCTTGCCGGAACCGCGCTTGATGGTGGCGCTGCTGTTCATGCCGCCGTCTTCCCCTTGGCCATGGCCTCGGCAATGATCGCCTCCACCAGGTCGCCATAGTCGATGCCGAGACGGGCCGCCTGCTCGGGCACGAGGCTGAGCGGGGTCATGCCGGGCTGGGTATTCACCTCGAGAAGGAAGACGCCGGCAATGCCCTCGCTGTCGTCCCAGCGGAAATCGGAGCGCGATGTGCCCGCGCAGCCCAGCAGCTGGTGCGCCTTGAGGGCGATGGCCATCATATGATCGGCCACCTCAGCGGGGACGTCGGCGGGGCAGACATGCTCGGTCAGGCCGTCGGTATATTTGGCGTCGAAGTCATAGAAGCCGCTCTTGGGCTTCAGCTCGGTAACGCACAACGCCCGCCCGCCCAGCACGGCGACGGTCAGCTCGCGCCCCCGGATGAAGGGCTCGGCCAGCAGCGTGTCAAAGTCATGCCACGGTCCCGCCGTCTCGCGGCTGATCGGCTTGCCGTAATTGCCGCTCTCCGTCACGATCGCCACGCCGACCGAGCTGCCCTCGTTGATCGGCTTGACGACATATGGGCGCGGCAGCGGGTCGGCCTCGAACAGGCTTTCGGACGTCACGATCATGCCGCCGGGCATCGGGATGCCATGGGGGACCAGCTGCTGCTTGGTCAGTTGCTTGTCGATCGCGATGACCGACGTCGTCATGCCGCTATGGGTATAAACGAGGCCGAGCAGGTCCATCATGCCCTGCACGCTGCCATCCTCGCCGGGCACGCCGTGGAGCGCGTTGAACACGACATCGGGCGCGGCGGCAAGCAAACGGGCGGGCAGATCCCGCCCTTCGGTCGGCGTCGCGCCCATGTCGATGCGCGTCACCTGGTGGCCACGTCCCTCCAGCGCCTTGGCGACGCCCTCGCCGCTCATCAGCGATACCGACCGTTCGGAGGACCATCCGCCCATCAGAACGACGACATTGAGAGGAGAGGAAATGGTCACTTCACTTCCCCCACGCGCTGTATCTCCCATTCAAGCGTGACCCCGCTCTTGGCCTTCACGCGCGCCCGCACTTCCTCGCCCAGCGCCTCGATGTCCGCGCTGGTCGCCGCCCCAAGGTTCAGGAGAAAGTTGCAGTGCTTCTCCGACACCTGCGCATCGCCCATGCGCAGTCCCCGGCATCCGGCGGCATCGACAAGCTCCCAGGCCTTGGCGCCCGGGGGGTTCTTGAAGGTGGAGCCGCCGGTGCGGCTGCGCAGCGGCTGTGACGCCTCCCGCTCGGCAGCGATACGATCCATCTCCGCCTGGATGGCGCCGGGATCGCCAGCGTGCCCGCGAAAGGTCGCGCCGATCACGACGCAGCCATCAGGCAGCGCGGAGTGGCGATAGGTATAGCCAAGCGCCTCCAGTGGCAGCGTCACTCGCTCACCCGAGCGCAGCACGACATCCGCCTCGACAAGAATGTCCTTCACTTCGCGGCCATACGCGCCACCGTTCATGCGCACGAAGCCGCCAACAGTGCCGGGTATGCTGCGCAGGAACTCGATCCCGGCGATCCCCGCATCGCGGGCCCTGGATGACACGAGAATGCCCGAGGCACCACCGCCGCAGCGCAAGTTCGTGGCGTCGAGGGTCTCAACCGTAGCAAAGGCCTTGCCGAGGCGCACGACCACGCCTGGCACGCCGCCATCACGCACGATGAGGTTGGAGCCAAGGCCCAGCGCCATCACCGGCACCGCCGGATCCAATGCCGCCAGAAAGGCGCACAGATCGTCCGCATCGGCGGGCTCGAACAGCCATTCGGCCGCACCGCCGCTCTTGAACCAGACGAGCGGCGCCAGCGGCGCAGCCGCCGTCAGCGCCCCCCGTACTTCATCGGACCGGATCAGGGCCGCGTTCTGCCTCAATGATTGATGCCCCAGAAATCGAACCAGCTGTTCAGCATGGCGCGTTGCTGCTGCGCCAGCTTGTTCATAGCGTCATTTGCCGCGCCCTGAGCATCGGCCTGCGCCTTCGCGGCGTCCAGCATCTGCTGGGCGGCATCAATCTGCTTGGCCTGCGCGTCTATGACCCTCTTCTGGAAGCTGAGACCGAGCTTCAGCCACTCGAACATCACGCCGCCTCCTTGCCCGGGGCGCCGATGGCATCCGCCAGACCCGCCGCCCATTTGGTGATATCGCCCGCACCCAGGCACACGATCATGTCGTCGGGCCTGAGGTCGGCCGCCAGCGCCGCCGCCAGCGCGCCGGCATCGGCAATGGTCTCGGCGGCATGATGCCCGCGCCGCTTGATGCCGGAGACCAGAGCATCGGCATCGACACCCTCGATCGGCGCCTCGCCGGCTGGATAGACCGGCGTCACATAGACAGCGTCGGCGTCGTTGAAGGCCTGCTGGAAATCATCCATGAGATCGCGCAGGCGTGTGAAGCGGTGCGGCTGGACCACCGCGATCACCCGGCCTTTCGCGCCCTCGCGCGCGGCGGCGAGCACGGCGCGGATTTCCACCGGATGATGGCCATAATCGTCAATAACGACCGCGCTGCCGCCTTCCACCGGGATCTCTCCGACCTTGGTGAAGCGCCGCTTGACCCCGCCAAACTTGGCAAAGCCCGACTGAATGGTCGCATCGTCAATGCCGAGGTGCAGCGCGACGCCGATCGCGGCCATGGCGTTGAGAACGTTGTGACGGCCCGGCATCGGCAATGGTCTCGGCGGCATGATGCCCGCGCCGCTTGATACCCGAAACCAGCGCATCGGCGTCGACGCCCTCGATCGGCGCCTCCCCGGCCGGATAGACCGGCGTCACATAGACGGCGTCGGCGTCGTTGAAGGCCTGCTGGAAATCGTCCATCAGGTCGCGCAGGCGGGTGAAGCGATGCGGCTGGACGACCGCGATCACCCGGCCCCTGGCACCCTCCCGCGCGGCGGCCAGGACGGCGCGGATCTCTACGGGGTGGTGCCCGTAGTCGTCGATCACGACGGCGCTGCCGCCTTCCACCGGGATCTCTCCGACCTTGGTGAAGCGCCGCTTGACCCCGCCAAACTTGGCAAAGCCCGACTGAATGGTC
>DATJLC010000187.1:0-2790 GCA_035490755.1 Sphingobium sp. | reverse complement strand
GTGAAGCGCTCCCCGGCGATGGCCGGCAGGCTGCCGTTGGTGACGACCACATGTTCCACGCTTTCCATGCCGTTGGCGATGTCGACGATCCGCTGGGCGATATCGTGATCCTTGCCGCCATAGCGATAGGAGGCCGCGGCGAAGAGGACCTTCGGCTTGATCTGGCCGAGGCGATCGAGGATCGCCGTGACGCCGAAGTCGGGGGAACAGGACGACCACGTCGCGCCGATGGCGGCTGTCGCCAGCAGGGCGACGAGCGCTTCCGTCCGGTTCGGCAGGATGCCGGCCACGCAATCGTCGCGGGTGACGCCGGCGCGGCGCAGGCCATCGGCCGTGCGCGCCACCATGGCGCGCAACTGGCCGCGTGTGACGGTTCCGTGCGCACCGGTTTCGTCCGCCTCGTGGATCGCGATGGCGTCATCGCTTCCGCGCAGCAGGTTTTCCGCCAGATTGACCCGGGCGTCCGGGAAGAAGGCGGCGCCGGTCATCGGATTGTCGGCGTTCTCGACGAAGGCGCGGGCGCCCGCATCGCCGATCATGCCGGTGAAATCCCAGATTGCCCGCCAGAACGCGCCCTTGTCCGCGATCGACCAGCGATGAAGGGTGTCGTAGTCGCGGGGATCGAAGCCGTTGGCGCGCGCAAATCCCGCGAGGTTGCTTGTTTCGAAGCGCGCCTCTTCAGGCTGCCAGACGATATCGGATTGCATTCTTTCTCCTCCAGATCGGCCGCTTTTGTCGTTGCGTAAGTACCGACCGATCGGTACAATGTGAGCTGAGAGTTGCGCTGTCAATGCGAAATCGTGTCATGTATCGACGCCGAGACGCGTCGCCGCATCCGGCGCCTGCATTTACCCGGGAGGACCAATGGACGAGATTTTGAGCACGCCGCGGCCGGATGAGCTTTCCGAAAGCAAGCGGATGATCATGGAAGTGGCCGCGAAGCTTTTCGCGGACAAGGGCTATGGCAGCGTGGGCATCAGCGAGGTCGGCGATGTCGCCGGGTTCGGAAAGGGGGCCCTCTACTACCACATCAAGTCCAAGGAAGACCTGCTCTTCGACATCATGACCGTCTACATGGTGGAGTTGATCAACGCGGCGCGCACCATCGAGATCAGCGGCGCGAGCGTCCCCGAGCGCATCCGCGCGCTCAGCCACAGCTTCATGGAGATCATGTTCGCAAGCCGGCCGGAAATGACCGTCTGCTTCCGCGAGGTGCACGCCCTCAACGACGCCAAGCGCAAGGGCGTGCTGGGCCTCCACGCCGACTACCAGGACATCTGGATGCGCGTCTTCCAGGACGGCGCGCGGCACGGCGTGTTGCGCGCGATGTCGAAGATCGAGGTCAAGGCGATCCTCGGCATGTATTTCTACAGCTTTCTGTGGATCAAGGGCGATGGCGCCATGGCAATCGATGCCATCGCCGAGGATTTCGCCGGCATTACCCTGCGGGCGGCGGGGAAGGGATAGGACATGGAACGGGAAATCGTCATCACCGCCGCGCGGCGCACCCCCATCGGCAGGCTGAGCGGCGGCCTTTCCTCGCAGTCCGCGGCCGCGCTCGGCGCGTCGGTCATGACGGCGCTGCTGGAGGATGCTCGTCTCGAGGGCGCAGATGTCGACGAGATCATCATGGGGCAGGTCCTGACCGGCGGCGCCGGCCAGAATCCCGCTCGCCAGGCCGCGCTTGCCGCCGGAATTCCCGTGAACGTGCCGGCGATGACCGTCAACAAGGTCTGCGGCGCCGGCCAGAAATCCATTCATCTCGCGGCCCAGGCCATCCGGTGCGGCGATGCGCAGATCGTCGTTGCGGGCGGGCAGGACAGCATGAGCCGGGCACCGCATCTCCTCTACGGCCTGCGCGACGGCGTGCGCATGGGAGATGCGACCGTCAAGGATTCCATGGTGGTCGACGGCCTCTGGGACGCCTTTCACGACGTGCATATGGGCGTGACGGCCGAGCATCTGGCCAATCGCTATCAGGTGCGCCGCGACGAGCAGGATCGCTTCGCGCTCGCCTCCCAGCAGAAGGCATCCTCCGCCGTCGAGGCCGGCCGGTTTGCGGCGGAGATCGTGCCCGTCACCTTTTCCACGCGACGCGGCGATGTGACGATATCCGCCGACGAGCATCCCAATCCCGGGACGGACCTGGAAAAGCTCGCGCGCCTGCGGCCGGTTTTCGATCCGGCGGGCACGGTGACGGCTGGCAATTCCTCCGGCCTCAACGACGGGGCCTCCGCGGTCCTCGTCATGTCGGGCGAACGGGCCGCGGCGCTCGGGCTGGAGCCGCTCGCGCGTATCGCATCCTACGCGTCCGCCGGCGTCGAGCCGATGGACATGGGCCTCGGCCCGGTGGCGGCATCGCGCGCGGCGCTGGCGAAGGCCGGCTGGCATGCCGACGACCTCGACCTGATGGAGATTAACGAGGCTTTTGCCGCGCAGGCCATCGCGGTCAATCGTGAAATGGGCTGGGATCCGGACCGGATCAACGTCAATGGCGGCGCCATCGCGCTGGGGCATCCCCTTGCAGGCTCCGGTTGCCGCATCGTCGTGACGCTGCTGCACGAGATGAAGAAGCGGAACGCCCGGCGCGGCCTCGCATCCCTGTGCATCGGTGGCGGCCTCGGCGTCGCGATCTGCCTGGAGCGGTGATCCCTCGACCTTTGCTTTGTTTCCCGTGGCTGCTTTGGCCGGCGGCGGGACTGCCATGTCCGGTTCGAGGCTGCGGCGACTGAGGGGATAGAGGGAAGAGGCCCCGGTTTTGCAGAATAAGCCTTGACACCTCTCGGGGTG
>DATJLC010000186.1:0-2014 GCA_035490755.1 Sphingobium sp. | reverse complement strand
GCCTTGGCGTTGGTCTCCTGCTGGCGTTCACCCGCCGCAACCCGTATATGGCTCGATCCCCCTATGTGACCAAATGGAGTGGTCGATGAGCGTTTCCCGCCATTATGTTCTGGCCGCCGGCGGCACGGGCGGGCACCTGGTGCCTGCGCATGCCGTCGCCGAAGAACTGATGGCGCGCGGGCATCATGTCGCCCTGGTAACGGATGAGCGAGGCGCCAAGATTCCGGGTGTGTTCGAGCGGGCCCAGCGCCATGTGCTGCCCGCCGGCCGGATGAGCGGTGGCCCGATGGGCTGGCTGCGGGGCCTTGCCGCGATTCGCGAGGGGCGCGACATGGCGCGGCGTCTGAACGACGTGTTCCAGCCGTCGGTCGTGGTCGGTTTTGGCGGCTATCCGGCGCTGCCGGCGCTGCTGGCGGCGATGAAGGACGATATCCCGACCATCATCCACGACCAGAACGCCGTACTTGGCCGGGTCAACCGCCTCGTCGCCGGCCGGGTCAATGCGATCGCGACCGCTTATCCGGAGGTCCGCAAGCTCGCCGCGCGGCACCGCAAGAAGGTGCACCTGATCGGCAATCCCGTGCGCGACTCCGTGCTCGCCCTGCGGGAAGAGCCTTTCCCGGTCTTTTCGAGCGACAGCGTTCTGCGCCTGTTGGTGACGGGGGGCAGCCAGGGCGCGAGCATCCTGTCGAGTGTCGTGCCGCAGGGCCTTGGCATGCTGCCTATGGCGCTGCGCCGCCGCCTCCAGGTAACCCAGCAATGCCGCCCCGAGGATATCGAAGCGGTGCGCGCAACCTACGCCGCCCTCGAAATCCCCGCTGACCTTGCCACCTATATCGAGGACATGCCGACCAAGCTCGGCTGGGCGCATCTCGTCATCGGCCGCGCCGGCGCCTCGACCATCGCCGAGTTGACCGCCGCGGGCCGTCCCGCCATCCTCATCCCCCTGCCGAGTGCCATGGACAATCATCAGTATTTCAACGCCCTTGAAATGGCGAAATCGGGCGGTGCCCGCGTCATTTCCCAGAAGAATTTCACCCCGGTCGAACTCGCCAAGCAGATGCAGAAGCTCGCCATGGAACCGGGCGCGCTGGAGAATGCCGCCAAGCGCGCGCGCGACTGCGGCAGGCCCAATGCCGCGCGCGACATGGCCGACCTGATCGAGAGCTTCGGCGCGCAGCCGATCAGGATGCAGAAACTGCGCCCCGCCTCCGCGCGATCCCCTTTGCCGCTGCAGGGGGTGCCGGCATGAAGGGCGTCGCGACCGATATCGGCACCATCCATTTCATCGGCATCGGCGGCATTGGCATGTCCGGCATCGCCGAGGTGATGCACAATATGGGCTATAGCGTGCAGGGCAGCGACGTGGCCGAGGGCTATGTCGTCCAAGGCCTGCGCGATCGTGGCATCAAGGTGATGATCGGCCACAAGCCCGAAAATCTGGGCGATGCGGCGGTGGTCGTGACCTCCACCGCCATCAAGCGGGGCAATCCGGAAGTCGAGCTTGCGCTGGAGCGGCGCGTGCCCGTCATCCGCCGCGCGGAGATGCTGGCCGAGCTGATGCGCCTCAAATCGACCGTGGCGGTCGCCGGCACCCATGGCAAGACGACAACGACCTCGATGGTCGCGGCGCTGCTCGACGCGGGCGGGATTGATCCCACCGTCATCAATGGCGGCATCATCAACAGCTATGGCTCCAACGCACGCCTCGGCAGCAGCGATTGGATGGTGGTGGAAGCCGACGAGAGCGACGGCAGCTTCCTGCGGCTGGACGGCACGGTCGCGGTGGTCACCAATATCGATCCCGAGCATCTCGACCATTATGGCGATTTCGACGCGGTGAAGGACGCCTTTGTCGAGTTCGTCGAGAATGTGCCCTTCTACGGCGCGGCCCTGCTTTGCCTCGACCATCCCGAGGTGCAGGCGATCCTGCCGCGCGTTCAGGACAAGCGCATTGTCACCTATGGCTTCTCGGCGCAGGCCGACATTCGCGGCGATAATGTGACGCCGGTGC
>DATJLC010000185.1:0-4738 GCA_035490755.1 Sphingobium sp. | reverse complement strand
GTGCTCCTTCATGCATAACGTCTAGCGGACCGCCGATGAGTTCATGCTGAATGCGGGTGAAAGCATATTGAAAGGATTCGACGCTGCCGCGGTAATCAGGGCGCGTCGGTTGGTTTGCCCAAAGCGGGGACCGTACGTGCTGCGTCGGCGGGGGCAATGCCCGGCGGCGGCGCGGCCGCGATTCGCTCCTCGCCGCGCATGATGCGCCCCGCCAGCTTGATCGCCTCGCGCACACGCGGATAGGTGCCGCAGCGGCAGATATTGGTGATCGCGCGGTCGATGTCGGCGTCCGCCGGGTCGTTGTTTTTCCGCAGCAGGGCGGCGGCGGCCATGATCATGCCCGACTGACAATAGCCGCATTGGGGCACATTGCGCGCTGCCCAGGCCTGCTGGACCGGATGGCTGCGGTCCGCCGACAAGGCTTCGATCGTCGTGACAAATCGCCCCTCCGTGGCGGCAATGCTGATCTGGCAGGACCGTATCGCCACCCCGTCGATGTCGACGGTGCAGGCGCCGCAATGACCCGTGCCGCAGCCATATTTCGTGCCGGTCAGGTTCGACCCGTCGCGTAGCGCCCATAGCAGTGGCGTCTGCGGGTCCATATGATACTGCACGGGGCGGTCATTGACGGTGAACTTGGTCATGGCGCGACCATGAAGGACAGCGCGGGGCCGCTGTCAATGACGGACCGGCCGCAGATTTCCTTGCAGGGTCTTGAAAGGAATCATCTTCGCTGATAGGGGCGCGACAGGAACGCCGCGATCTCTCGTCGCGGCGCATTGTGTTTTGGCCAAGCCACGATCGGCATTCCGGCGGGACCGGAGCTGGCAGGAATGGCTCAAGATCTGGATTTGGAGAACGGCTGGCTTATGCAAATCATCGTGCGCGATAACAATGTCGACCAGGCGCTGCGGGCGCTCAAGAAGAAGCTGCAGCGTGAAGGCGTGTATCGCGAGATGAAGTTGCGCCGGCATTACGAAAAGCCTTCGGAAAAGCGTGCGCGCGAAAAGGCCGCCGCCGTCCGCCGTGCCCGCAAGCTGGAGCGCAAGCGCGCGGAGCGTGACGGCGTCCGGTAAGGACCTGCACCAGGCTTAATCGATTACGTTCAATACCGGGGGAGGGGCTGAAGCCCATGTCGGAGATCACCGCCGTTCCGCTGCGGCCCATTGCCAAGGGTTCCCTGTCGAAGCTCTGGCTCGGCGTCGCTGCCGCCGCTCTGGCAGGCGTGGGCCTGGCCTATGCCGGCAGCGCCCAGTTCGGGACCACCGACAGCGGCCTGAAATATCAGCTGCTCGAAAAGGGTGAAGGCCCGACTCCCACGAAGGAGGATTTCGCGCTGGTCGGTTACAAGGGCAGCCTGTCCGACGGCACGGTCTTTGACGAGAACGCGCGCGCGCCCATGGAAATCGCCAATGTCGTGCCCGGCTTCGCCGAGGCGCTGACCCTGATGCGCAAGGGCGGGCATATGCGGGTCTGGATTCCCGCCAAGCTCGCTTATGGCAGCAATCCGCCTCCGGGCAGCGGCATTCCCGCCGACGCGCCGCTCCAGTTCGACATCCGCCTTCTCGAGTTCAAGTCGCGCGCGGAAGTGATGCAGATGCAGCAGCAGATGCAGATGCAGCAGATGCTGCAACAGCAGCAGGGCGGCGCCGCCCTGCCCGAGGGCGCGCCGCACCCTTGACGAGGGGGCGGCTTCGCCCTTCGTGCGACCATAATGACACCAAACTCAGTCGCCCTGGGTAGGGTGAGCGAATCCGGTCCTGTTCATGCAAATCGTGCTTTTGCGAAAGCAGGAGTCAAGGGAACCTAGAGCGCTGCGTCTTGCCATCCTGGGTTCCTGCCTTCGCAGGAACACATCGTCTCGCTCAGTTTCGCGCCGTCTCGGGATGCAGGCTGGTCAGCGCCCGTCCGGACCGGAACGAACCGGGCCAGCTCAGCGGATTGAGCGTGGCCGTTCCGTTCAGCGAAAAGGTGATGAACTCCGCCCGTCCGCCGATGCTCTCGAACGGCACGGGGCCGCCCAGCCCTGATTCCTCGAGCGGTACGCGGCTGTCCGCGCTGTTGTCCCTGTTGTCGCCCATCAGGAACAGGTGGTTTGCGGGGATACGGACCGGCCCATACCAGTCTGTCGGGCGCATGCCCATGTCTATGATCGTGTAGCGTCGGCCATTGGGCAAGGTTTCCTCGCGGGCGGGCAACAGGCAGACCCGCCGCCCATCGGGCAGGAATGTGACGGCGCCGGGGAACTGCACCGGGTCGCAAGGTGCGTCGGCGTCGATGGGGATCGCCAACGGCGGCAATTGGGTCTGGGGCACGGGCCTGCCGTTCAGGATCACCTGGCCAGCGCGCACTTCAATCGTATCGCCGGGCAGGCCGATCACACGCTTTATATAATCCTCCGCCCGGCCACGGGGCTGCGCGATGACGATGTCGCCCCGTTCCGGCAGCGTGGCCCACAGGCGCCCCGGCATTTCCGGCAGTATATGGAAGCTCGGCGAGACATAGGACCAGCCATAAGCGAACTTGTTGACCACCAGCCTGTCGCCCTTGAGCAGCACCGGCATCATCGATTCCGACGGAATGTAGAAGGGCTTGGCGACAAAGCTGTGAAAGGCGAGCACGGCCAGGATCAGGAGCGCGATGCTCTTGATTTCGCCCAGCCAATCCGTTCCCGCGCTGGCCAGGGGCGCGGCCTGATCGACGGCCACCGCATCCTGGGCAGGTCCGGTGCCCTTTTCCTCGGTCATGGGAATCGTGCCTCCAGCACCACAAACGCCTGCGCCCAGGGATGGTCGTCCGTCAGCGTGAGGTGCACATGCACGATCGCGCCGGGCGGGGTCAAGGCGTCGAGCCGTAGCTTCGCGCCGCCCGAAAGGGCGAGGGTCGGCGCGCCGGTCGGGAGATTCACGACACCGATGTCGCGAAAGAAGACCCCTGCCCTGAAGCCGGTTCCCACGGCCTTGGCAAAAGCCTCCTTGGCGGCGAAGCGCTTGGCGAGCGTGGCGGCCCTGGTCAACGGACGGCCCGCCGCCTTGGCGCGCTCCAGGTCGGTGAAGCAGCGCGCCTCGAAGCGGTCGCCAAAGCGCTCGAGCGAGGACTGGATGCGCTCGATGCTGCACAGGTCCGAGCCGAGACCGATGATCATCGCGCCATGTCCATTATGGCGCGCATCCGCCTGATGCTGTCCGCGAGGCCGGTGAAAATCGCCTCGCCGATGAGGAAATGGCCGATATTGAGCTCGCGAAGCTGGGGAATGGCGGCGATCGGACCAACATTGTCGAAGGTGAGGCCGTGGCCGGCATGCGGCTCTATGCCGTTGCGCGCGGCAAGGGCGGCGGCCTCCGATATGCGGCGCAATTCGTCCGCCCGCGCGTCGGGCGTCAGATGGGCATAGCGGCCGGTGTGAAATTCGACCACCGGCGCGCCCAGTTCGCGCGCGGCGATGATCTGCGCGGGCTCCGGTTCGATGAACAGGCTGACGCGAATCCCCGCCTCGCCGAGCGTCCGCACCATCGGGGCCAGCCGGTCGAACTGCGCGGCGGCGTCGAGGCCGCCTTCGGTCGTGCGCTCCTCGCGCTTCTCCGGCACGATGCAGGCGGCATGGGGGCGGTGGCGCAGGGCGATGCCGACCATTTCGTCCGTCGCCGCCATTTCGAGATTGAGCGGGATGGCGAGCGCCGACATCAGGCGCGACAGATCCTCGTCGCGGATGTGGCGCCGGTCCTCGCGCAAATGCACGGTGATGCCGTCCGCGCCGGCGGTCTGCGCCAGCATGGCGGCATTGACCGGACCGGGGTGATCGCCGCCGCGCGCGTTGCGGATTGTCGCCACATGGTCGATGTTGACGCCGAGGCGAAGGCGATGGGCGGTGCTCACCGCTTTGTCAGTTCTTGCGGCTGCCGGGTTTCTCCGGCGGAATGGCGGCCATCTCCGGCGGCAGGTCGTCCGGCTCGAACACCGGGAAGTTGAGGCTGACGAGCGGAAAGAAGGGCACGCCGAGATCGGTGCCGCCCGCCGACCGGTCGACCAGCGCGGCCTCCGCGATCACCTCGCCGCCCGCCTCGCGCACGGCATCCATCGCCTGGCGCGAGGACAGGCCGGTGGTCACGACGTCCTCCACCATCAGCACCTTTTGCCCGGGTTTGATCGCAAAGCCCCGGCGCAGCTCGAAATGCCCGTGCGGTCGCTCCAGGAAAACCGCGTCCACATTGAGCGCGCGTCCCACCTCATGGCCGATGATGACCCCGCCCATAGCCGGCGACACGACGATCTCGATCGCGGCGCGGATGTCGCGCGGCAGATTCTGCGCCACCGCCACGGCGAGCCGCCCAGCGCGGTCCGGGTTCATCAGGACACGCGCGCACTGGAGATAGCTGGCGCTATGCTTGCCTGACGAGAGAATGAAGTGCCCTTGCAGCAGGGCCTCGGACGCCCTGAATTCCGCCAGAACCTCTTCTTCTGTCATAAATGCTCAACCTTCTTTTCGTCGCCGGGGAGATAGTAGGGCCCGGCCGTTCAATCAACAGAAACAAAAAGGCCATTTCCGTGCTTGAGACACGGGACATGCCTGCCTATAAGCCGCCGCGTGTAACAGGAAGATCGGCCCGGCGTCCCATGTGCCGCCGGCTCGGCATCGGGGTAGGTCGAGCACATATGAAGATTGTGAAATCAATTGTTTTGGCGGGCTTGCTCGCGGCGGGCGCCACCGGCGCGGCCGCACAGGCCCCCGCGCCGGAAA
>DATJLC010000184.1:0-17348 GCA_035490755.1 Sphingobium sp. | reverse complement strand
GCGTGATATTTCTGCAACGATGAACGATCGGCTGGATCGCGAAACGGCAGCGCCAACGACCGCCAACGACCGCTTGGCCGATGGATCAGCGCAAGATGGCGAACCGCGCACATTCGTCTGGGCAGAAGCGGTTGCCGTGGTGACGTTGATCACCACCGGCCTCGGCACATACATGCTGATCGCCGGGCAGCATAGCAGCGACAAGCTGCTGACGCCTCCCATCGTGGCGCTCTTGCTCGTCCTTAATCTGGTGCCTGCCATTGCCATACTGGTGCTGATCGGGCGCCGCGTTGCGATGCGGCGCGCGGCCGCCAGTCTGGTCGGTGGCGATGGACGGATGCATGTACGGCTCGTCGCCATGTTCTCCCTCATCGCAAGCGTGCCGACCCTGATGGTGGTGATCTTCGCTTCGCTCCTGTTCCAGTATGGCGTGCAGTTCTGGTTCTCCGAGAATGCCCGGGGAATGCTCCAGAATGCGAGCGATCTGGCACGGGGTTATTATGAGCAGAACCTCCGGGAAGTTGGTGACGAAACTGTGACCATGGCGGGGGACCTGCGCGACTATCTGATGCAGTCCAAGATCAACAGCCCTACATTCGCAGAGGGCTATATTTATCAGGTCGTGACGAGGAAGCTGAACCGTTCCTCTATTATCGAAATCGGCAGCGACGGGGTGGCACGCACCGCCGCTACTGTTGATCCCGACGTACGGCCGGCCCAGGACCTTATCAGACCGGAGATCATCGCGCGCCTGCGGGCTGGCGAGGCGGTCGTTGTTGAGGCCAAACCCAAGCAGATAGAGGCCGTGACACTTCTCTATCCGAAATCGGGAATCTTTCTCTATGCCACTCGTGATGCGGAGGCGCCTGCCTTCAGCCAGATGGAGCGGGCGCAGGCTGTATTATCCGATTACGACGCCTTCGCGGCCCAGTCCCGCGAGCTTCAGCTGCGCTTCAACGTCGCGCTCTTCGCGGGGACGCTCGCGCTGGTGGGGATTGCGGTTTGGATTGCGCTGGCAGTCGCGGACCGCGTTGTCCGACCAGTCGGCGAACTGGTCGATGCCGCCCGTCGGGTGACAGCGGGTGACCTCTCGACGCGTGTCAATGGGCCGCATGCGCCTGACGAGATCGGGACCCTAGCCAGCGCTTTCAACCGCATGACGCAGCGGCTCGAGGCGCAGACCGGGGCGCTGGTCAACGCTAACAGTCAGCTCGACAACCGCAGGGCCTTCATCGAGGCGGTACTGTCAGGTGTGACCGCAGGCGTCGTCTCGGTCGATCAGAAAGGTATAGTCAAGCTGGTCAACAGCTCCGCCAGTTCAATTCTTCTACCGGACGGTCGCGATGCAGAGGGCCTGCCGCTCGCAGAAGTCTCCAGTGACCTTGCAGATCTTCTCGCCAGTGGGGAGAGCAGCGACATCATTCAAATCCGATCAGGCCAGGAAATCCGGACGCTCGCCGTCAAGGTCGTCGCCGACGTATCCGGCCATGTCCTGACCTTTGACGATATCACCCAGCAATTGCTCGACCAGCGGCGGGCGGCCTGGTCAGACGTGGCGCGTCGCATCGCGCATGAGATCAAGAACCCGCTGACCCCCATTCAACTCGCCGCCGAGCGCCTTCAGCGCCGCTTCGCCCGCGAAATCAGCAGTGACACGGGCACATTCAGCAGGCTGACCGAAACGATTATCCGCCAAGTGGGCGACCTGCGCCGCATCGTCGACGAATTCTCCTCCTTCGCGCGCATGCCAAAGCCGGTTTTCCGACCCGAAGCGATGGATGACATCGCCCGCCATTCGCTGTTCCTGCACGAGGTGGCGCATCCCGACATTCGCTTCCTGTTCCATCAAGATGACGATGACATGGAGGTTGTTTGCGACCGCAGACAGATCGGACAAGCCCTGACAAATGTTGTCAAAAATGCGGTCGAAGCCATTGAACAGCGCAAGCGCGATCCCGGCGATGGTGCAATCGGCCATGTCGAGATGCGGTTGGCGCGGGAGGGCAGTGACTTGATCGTTGCTGTCACCGACGACGGTATCGGCCTGCCGCCGGAGCGGGCACGGATCATCGAGCCATATATGACGACACGGACCTCCGGTACCGGTCTCGGTCTCGCGATCGTCAAGAAGATCGTCGAAGAGCACCAGGGAACGATCAGCTTCGAAGATGGGCCGCAGGGGGGCGCCCGCGTGGTCATCCGATTTGACACACATCGCCTGGCCCGCCTGGCGGAAGGCGGCACCAGCGCTCAGGAGAGAGGTTTGGAAACGGCCAATGGCGCTTGATGTACTCATTGTCGACGATGAAGCGGACATCCGCGAGCTGGTCGCTGGCGTGCTGGAGGATGAGGGTTTTGAAACCCGCACCGCCGGCAACAGCGACGATGCCTTGGACGCGCTTGATAGCCGGCGGCCGTCATTGGTTCTCCTTGACATATGGCTGCAGGGCTCCCGGCTCGACGGGCTTGAACTGCTCGACGAGATCAAGAAACGCGACGCGACCATCCCGGTTTTGATCATCTCCGGCCATGGCAATATCGACACGGCCGTCGCCGCGATCCGCAAGGGCGCGGCAGACTTCATCGAAAAGCCCTTTGAGGCAAGCCGTTTGCTCCATCTCGTCGCGAGGGCGACAGAAACGGAGCGCCTCAGGCGGGAGAACCAGGATCTGCGGGCTCGGGTAGGGCAGGACGACGAACTGACCGGATCCAGCGCCGCCATCAACACGGTACGCGCCACCATCAAGAAAGTCGCCGCGACAGGCAGTAGGGTCCTGATCACCGGCCCGGCGGGTGTCGGTAAGGAGATCGCCGCCCGCATGCTCCACAACTGGTCCAACCGCGGAGACGCGCCCTTCGTCGTTCTGGCGAGCGCGCGCATGGACCCGCACCGGGTGGAGGAGGAACTTTTCGGGATCGAGGACAGTGCTGGCCCCGCCAGACCGGGCCTGCTGGAACAGGCGCATGGCGGCACCCTTTATCTCGATGAGGTCGCTGACATGCCGCTGACGACGCAGGCCAAGATCCTGCGAGTACTGACTGACCAAAGCTTTACGCGCATCGGTGGCCAGCGGCAGGTCAAGGTGGATGTCCGTGTGATTTCCTCGACAGCGCGCGATCTTCGCGGCGAAATCGAGCGCAACAGCTTTCGCGAGGACCTCTATTACCGCCTGAATGTCGTACCGCTTTCCATTCCCCCTTTGACCGCGCGCCGGGATGATATTCCTGCACTGGTCGAACATTTCCTCGCGCGTTTTGCAGCGGACAGGCGGGTCACCGCGCCTGATGTCGCTCCCAAGGCGATGGCGGCGCTGCAAGCGGCTGAGTGGCCCGGCAATGTCCGGCAACTGCGTAACCTGATCGAGCGCACAATGATTTTGGCGCCCGCGGACAGGGGCACGATCGAGGTCGAAATGCTGCCGATCGATACCATGCCTCACAGCGATCACGAATCGCTGGTCAGCGGCGCAATCATGGGTTCGCCACTTCGCGAGGCTCGCGAGAACTTCGAGCGCGAATATCTACGCGTCCAGATCAAGCGCTTTTCGGGAAACATTTCCAGAACGGCGAGTTTCATCGGGATGGAACGCTCGGCGCTCCACCGCAAATTGAAATTGCTTGGCCTGGCCGACGAGAGGGAGTGACACGTGATCTCATGAGGGGATTTTATTCACCTGATTGTGCGTCGCACAAAACAAGGGTGGATTTTGGCGTGCCATAGGCGTATCAATCACGCACTCCCGGATTTCGTTGGGAATGGAGACGCCCGCATATGGGCGCATTGCGAGCTACGACTCGCCAATAATGGAGCGCTTAGATGGCCGAAAAGATCAACAATCTTCAGGACGTTTTCCTGAACAATCTACGCAAATCCAAGACGCCGGTGACGATGTTTCTGGTCAAGGGCGTGAAACTTCAGGGTATCATTACCTGGTTTGATAACTTCTCTGTCCTGCTGCGCCGAGATGGGCAAACGCAGCTCGTTTACAAGCACGCGATTTCCACGGTCATGCCCGCACATGCTGTTGATCTTTCAGCAGTCCGAGCAAGCTTCGAAGCGAACGAGCGCAAACCCAGGCTGCTGCAGGAGATATTCCTGAGTGCAGTGCACAATTCGGGTGACCCTGTAACGATGTTCCTGGTCAACGGCGTCATGTTGCAGGGTGAGATCGCTGCGTTCGATCTGTTCTGCCTGCTCCTGCAGCGGGACGGGCTTGTGCAGCTGGTCTATAAGCACGCGATCTCCACTGTTCAGCCCTTGCATTCGCTCAACCTGTCGGGCGAGAATGACGAGGACGACGACTAAAGCGGTGTGATCGGATCGGCCCATTTCGCATTTTTCTGAACGCGAGGAAGTAAGCCGAGGCGCGCGGGCGATCATTGCCCATGCTGAACTGGGTGGGCGGCAGGATCGTGATTCCGCCGCACGGCTCGAGGAGGCGAAGGGTCTTGCGCTCGCCATCGGTCTGGACGTGCGCGACGGACGATCCTTTCGCGTCCGTCAGTCGCGCCCAGCCACACTGTTCGGATCCGGCCAGGCAGGCGAGATCGCCGCGCTGGTCGAGGCGCACAAAGCTGAGCTTGTCGTGGTCGACAACGCACTGACCCCGGTCCAGCAAAGCAATCTTGAAAAGCTGTGCAATGCCAAGGTCATCGACCGTACCGGCCTCATCCTCGAAATATTCGGGGAGAGGGCGGCAACCGCCGAAGGACGGCTGCAGGTGGAGCTTGCCCACCTCGATTATCAGGCCGGGCGGCTCGTGCGCAGCTGGACCCACCTCGAACGGCAACGCGGCGGCTTTGGTTTTCTGGGCGGTCCCGGCGAAACCCAGATCGAGGCAGACAGGCGGATGATCCGCGACCGTATGGCGCGCATCCGCCGCGAACTCGACCAGGTCACGCGCACTCGGGGGCTGCATCGCGACCGCCGCAAGCGGGCGCCGTGGCCCGTCGTCGCGCTGGTCGGCTACACCAATGCAGGCAAGTCGACGCTGTTCAACCGCCTGACTGGCGCGGATGTGATCGCACAGGACATGCTCTTCGCAACCCTTGACCCGACCATGCGCGCGATCCGGCTTCCCGGCATAGACAAGGCTATTCTCTCCGATACCGTCGGTTTTGTGTCGGACCTGCCGACCCAACTCATCGCTGCCTTTCGGGCGACGCTGGAAGAGGTCGTTGCCGCCGACCTGATCCTCCATGTACGCGACATCGCCCACACCGACAGCGATGCCCAGCGTGACGACGTACTTGCTGTACTGTCGGAACTTGGAGTCAGTACGGAGGAAGCCGACGGCCATGACTTGCCTGCTGACAGCATTGCGACCCCTATTCTGGAAGTTTGGAACAAGATCGATCAACTCGATGCCGAGGAGAAGGCGATGCTGGCGGAGCGAGCCGCACGGTATCCGCGAACGGTTCTCATTTCCGCCGCGAGCGGGGAGGGCGTTGATGGCCTGATCCTCGCCATGCGGAACATGCTGATAGGCGACCTCGTCCGGAGCCAGATAGCGATAGAACCAGGTGACGGCGCAGCCCTGGCCTGGCTGCACGAGCATGGAGACGTGATCGGGACCGAACTGGACGGGGCGGGACACACCCTCGTCGACGTGCGACTCAGCAGTGCCGAATATGCACGTTACCGGGCGCGCTTCCGGGGCGAGGAGGGACGGGGGAGTAGGGCATGACCGTCATTGCAGCAGTGCATTATGAGAAGGGCGCACCAGTACGGCCCATTGATTTCACAACGGAAGAAAGACTTTCGGAAACCGGGTTCGACTGGATTGGGCTGTTCGCACCAACCGAGGAGGAAATGGCTGCGGTTGCCAATAGGTACAAGCTGCATCCGCTCGCGGTCGAGGACGCTTTGCACGGCCGCCAGATTGCCAAAGTGGAAAGCTACGGTGATCAGCTTTTCGTAATCGCCCGTACCGCCAGCCTGACTGACGAGCGCATCGCCTATGGCGAAACTGCAATTTTCGTCGGCAAGCACTTTATTATCACCGTGCGCCACGGTTCGGCGCGAAGCCATACGCCCCTTCGCGCGCAGCTGGAGACATCACCCAGTCTTTTGATGCACGGGCCCGATTATGTGCTCCACGCCATTCTGGACTTCATCGTCGACGGTTATTTCCCGATTGTGGACACCATCGAGGAAGATGTTCTCGCGATGGAGGAAAGGCTGCTCGTCGGGTATCTGCGGCGCGAGGATATATTGCGCCTGTTCGCCCTGCGGCATGACATCGTGCGATTCCAGCGCACGCTGGGTCCCATGGAGGAAATGGCGCGACGCCTCGCCAATCTCGAATTCTCCTGCATCGATCACAACACCCTCCCGTATTTTCGGGACGTGTTCGACCATGTCCGCAGAGCGGAATTCGGCATGGCCGGGCTGCGCGAGGTGCTGTCCTCCGTGATCGAGACCAGCAATCTGGTCCAGCAGCAACAGCAGAGCGTGATCACCCGGCAACTGGCGGCCTGGGCGGCCATCCTCGCGGTTCCCACGGCCATGGCCGGCATTTACGGTATGAACTTTGACATCATGCCGGAGCTGCGCTGGCGTTACGGTTATTTCGCCGTGCTGGCCGCGATGGCGACTATTTGCGTAACGCTATACTTGCGGTTCAAGCGGAGCGGCTGGCTGTAAGCCCCTACAGCCCGCCTGCCTTCACTTGACCCCAGAGCGCCTCCTTCTCGTCCAACGTCAGCGCCGGAAACGCACTGCCGGCCATGGCCTCCATTTCACGGAAGCGGCGTTCGAATTTTCGGTTGGCCCGGCGCAGCGCGGTCTCGGCGTCAACCCCTCTGTGGCGCACCAAGTTAACGGCCGCGAAGAGGAGGTCGCCCGCTTCCTCCTCCACAGCATCTAAGTCCGCAGCTTCGTCCAGCTCCTGAAGCTCCTCCAGCAGCTTGGCTCGAACGCCGTCTATCTCAGGCCAGTCGAAGCCAGTGCGCGCGGCGCGCTTCTGCAGTTTTTGAGCGCGCATGAGCGCGGGCAGGGACAGAGCAATGCCGTCCAGGACACCGGTTTCACCGTTTTCCCGCCGTTCCTCGGCCTTGATCGTTTCCCAGCCTGGCGACCCTTCGTTGGGGCCGAAGACATGCGGGTGACGGCGAATCATCTTATCGCATATACCGCGGATCACATCTTCGAGCGTAAAGGCGCCGGCTTCCTGGGCCATGCGGCTGTGGAACACCACTTGGAGGAGGAGGTCGCCCAGTTCGTCGCGCAGGGCTGCCATGTCCTCGCGTGCAATCGCGTCGGCAACCTCATAGGCTTCTTCGATCGTGTACGGAGCGATGCTCGTAAAATCCTGTGCGACATCCCATGAACAGCCGGCCTCGCGGTCCCGCAGTCGCGCCATGATGTCGGAAAGGGGGGTGATATCGGGACGGCACCCATCAATTTCGCTCATCTGTTAATCCGATAATATATATTATGTTAAACTGAGGTAAGGGCCACAGAGGGCGCCGCATCGATCATTTGGCTTCAAGGATCATCACTCCATTCTCAACCCGCCAGCTCTTCAGCTTTCCAAGAAAGTTCATGCCCAGCACATTCATCGTTCCGAACGCCGGCGATACGAGAACCGGCAGATGGCTGGCACGGATTGGTCCGATTTCCATATCGGCTATGATCGCGCGCTGTGCGTTCACCGGGCCGTTCGCCGTCTGTACGACTGCCATGCTGGTGCCCGGGTCAGGCAGCAATGGCAATGTGCTCGCGCTTTGCTGGCTGATCGCCGTGATGCTTGCGCCGCTATCGATGAGGAACCGGACATTTTGTCCGCTGAGCTTCGCATCGACCCAGTAATGCCCGTCGCCGCTCATGGGGATTCTTATGACATTGCCCTGCACCAGCCCGGACGTGGATCCCGTCCCGGATGTTCCGTTGTCTGGTGCAATGATGATTTCGCCACCGCGTCGGCTCTGTTGCCATTGAGTGATCTGCGGCTCCACGGCACGAAACAGCAGAAAGCCGATGAAAATCACGATGGCCCAGGCAACAGCCCAGGTCATTAGGCGCAACAGTGGCAGGCGCCGCGCCAGTAGACCGCTTGCGACCATGCTGATGACAAGGATCAGGAAGATCGCCTGTGCGGCCTGGTCGCTGGCTTCATTCATCGAATGTCACCGAACCTTGCCGGCTTGACTGTCCCACGGAAATGGTAAGCCCATCAAAGCCCGGCTCAACCCCGGGCGGCAATCGGCTGGCGAGTGCGGCATAATCCATGCTGGTATCCATGTGCGTCAGGACCGACCGCCGAGGTCTCGCCCTGGCAATGGCCTGGAGTGTGAGGCTCAGATGCGCATGGGTCGGGTGCGGCTGTTCGCGCAAGGCATCGACCACCCAGACATCGATGCCAGAAAATGTTTCCAGCATCTCCTCGGTAAATTCATGAAAATCAGTAGAGTACCCAACGGAATTGCTATCATGGTCGAAGCGAAAACCGAGCGAGTAAATGTCGCCATGGGGTTGATCGACATAGGTAACGGCAATGTCCCCGATCGTAGAGCCGCGGTCGGGCAGCACTGACGCCGTTATGATCGGCGGGTAATATTCCCGTCCTTCAAAGGCATATGTAAAGCGCTTCTGAAGCAGGCTCAGGGTTTGGCGGTTCGTATACCCCTTTATCGGCTTGCGCCTCATCTGCGCAAGCTGGCGCAGGTCATCGAGGCCGTGGCAATGGTCGGCATGATCGTGCGTCCACAGCACAGCGTCAATGGCGGTGATCCGGGCGGCGATCAGCTGTTCCCGAAGGTCGGGTCCGGTGTCGACCAGGATCCGCGTTGTCGGGCTCTCGACAACAATCGATGCCCGGCTCCGGCGGTTACGCGGTTCGGTGGGATCGCAGTCGCCCCAATCCGGGCCAAGGCGCGGAACGCCAGAGGAAGTACCGCACCCCAGCACCGTCAGCTTGAGCATGGGAGCCCCTGCTCTACCGCCTGGAACATTTGGTAAACAGATCGTAAAAATTGCGGCTGGTCTGCTCGGCAAGTTCCTCGACATCTGTCCCGCGCAGGCTGGCGATCATTCGCGCCGTATCCGCTACAAAGGCGGGCTCACAGGTTCTGCCCCGGTGCGGAACGGGCGCGAGAAACGGGGCGTCGGTCTCTATCAGCAATCTGGCGCCGGGAATGCGGCGCGCGGTCGCCTGAAGTGCCGTGGCATTGCGAAAGGTGACGATACCCGACAGGCTGATGTAGAGACCGAGATCGAGCGCGATATCGGCGAAGGCGGCGCTGGCGGTGAAGCAGTGAATTACGCCGGCAAAGGCGCCCTGCTCCATCTCCTCGCGCAGAATTTGCGCCGTGTCCTCCTCCGCGTCACGGGTGTGGACGATGACAGGCAGCCCTGTCTGCCGCGCCGCCACGATATGGGTACGAAAGCTCGCCTGCTGACGTGTCCGGTCGCTGTGGTCGTAATAA
The DNA here is from genome assembly GCA_035490755.1 of Sphingobium sp. Taxonomy (GTDB): domain Bacteria; phylum Pseudomonadota; class Alphaproteobacteria; order Sphingomonadales; family Sphingomonadaceae; genus Sphingobium. Next base: position 7,919 of record DATJLC010000184.1, on the reverse strand, counting down.
TAATCAAGGCCGGTTTCGCCGATCGCGACGACCTTGGGATGCGCCGCAGCCGCAACCAGCCGCGCTGTGTCGATGTCGCCATGCGCGTCCGCCTCGTGCGGATGAATGCCGACGCTGGCCCAGATGTCGGGTGCCTGTTCGGCGGTGCCGATGACCGCGTCCCATTCCTGCGCTCGCGTTGAGATATTGAGCATGCCGGTGACACCCGCGGCCCGCGCGCGGGCGACAACGGCTGCCTGATCCTCGACCAATCCCTTGTAGTTCAGATGGCAATGGCTGTCGATCATCCCGCCCCCTCTTCCGCCAATTCCAGACGCGGAAACAAGGGCTTGGGCGTGGAAAGCGTGAAACCGGATGCCATGAGGTCCGTATACCAATCGGATGCCAGCCCCTCAAAGCTGCGCACCGATGCCGGAACGCCCATCTGGTCAAGCAGCGCGTCGGCGCTCGCCGGGATAACCGGTCGAATCGCGATGGCGAGTTGACCGATGGCGATATAAAGTGCCGCGAGAACCGCTTCCATCCGCGCTGGATCAGTCTTGCGCAGGGCCCATGGCGCCTGCGTGTCGATATAGGCGTTGCAGGCAAAGACCGCGCGTATCCAGGATTCGATAGCGATTGATGGCGCCAAGTCATTGAATGCACTTGGAACTTCAACAGAACAGTGCTTGCCGACCAGCTGAAGAAGATCCGCGTCGGCATCCGCCGGCGATCCGGATGGCAGGCGTCCCTCCAAATTCTTCGCTATGAAGCTCAGGGTCCGCTGGGCAAGATTGCCAAAGCTGTTAGCGAGATCGCTATTGGACTTTAAAACAATAGCTTCCGGGCTATAGCTCCCGTCATTTCCGAAGGTGACCTCGGCCAGCAGGAAATAGCGCAACTGATCCACGCCGAAGCGATCGGCCAGTTCCAGCGGATCGGCGACGTTGCCGACCGACTTGGACATCTTCTCGCCACGGTTGAGCACAAAGCCATGGCCAAACACCTGCCTGGGGAGCGGCAGCTTCGCACTCATCAGGAAAGCCGGCCAGTAAACCGCATGAAAACGCACGATATCCTTGCCAATGATATGCGTGATATCGCCGCCTTCGGCCCAATAGCGGCTCATGCGGTCCCTATCGTCGGGATAGCCGCAACCGGTCAGATAATTGGTAAGCGCGTCGACCCAGACATACATGACATGGCCTTCGCTGCCCGGCACCTTGACGCCCCAGTCAAAACTCGTGCGGGAGATGCTGAGGTCAGACAGGCCGCTCTCCACAAAACGCATCACCTCGTTGCGCCGGCTTTCGGGACGGATGAAGTCGGGCTGGCTGGCATACAAGTCAAGCAACGGCTGCTGATATCGGGACAGGCGGAAAAACCAGCTTTCCTCCACCGTCCACTCGACCGGTGTCCCCTGCGGCGAGAGCTTCTGGCCCCCCTCCCCGTCGGTCAGTTCCTTTTCATCGTAGAACGCCTCATCGCGGACTGAGTACCAGCCTTCGTAGCGATCCAGATAGAGATCGTCATTGGCCGCCATCGCCTGCCATATTGCTTGGCTGGCGCGGTGATGGGCCGGCTCGGTCGTGCGAATGAATCTATCATAAGAAACATTGAGTCTGTCATCCATTTCCTTGAAATAGCATGACATTTCGTCGGCGAGCTCTTGCGGAGCAATATCGCGCGCGCGGGCTGCCTGTGCCATTTTCAAGCCGTGCTCATCGGTGCCGGTCTGAAAAAACACGTCACGGCCCATCATTCGCTGGAAGCGGGCAAAGGCGTCGGTCGCGATCGCCTCATAGGCATGGCCGATATGTGGCCGCCCATTGGGGTAGCTGATGGCCGTGGTGATCGTCACTGGCATTGGCATGATGATGTAACGCTTTTCCTCTGATCGCGGGGCAGTCCGGATATGCCGGAGTTCTTAAGCAAGGCGGATCAATCTGCCTAGAGCCTGAGCGGCGCCAGGCGCGCGACGGCGCCGCACAACGCGAATATGGTGGCAGCCGGGTCGAGCTGCAAAGGGGCAATTGCACCCCGGCCGAGCGTCACCGCCTCGGCCCAGGCATCGGCGCCCCCATCGGCTAAACTCCCCGGCCGTGCGCGAACGAGCCGCGCTATGAAATGGGGCACATAGTCCAGGAACGCCTCATAGCGCGCCTGGGCCGCCCGAGGCGACAGTGCACGCGCCAGGGCGATGCGCTCCTTGTTGAATGGGTCGCCCGTCTCGGCAATTCGGATCAGTGCCGTCTCCAGAGAGGGCATGTCGAGATCACGCATCGCCAGCGCTCTGCCCGGTGATCCACCTGCGCTGCGGATCAGCGCCTGCCGCGCCGCCGTGTCCAGTTCCGGCGCTGCTTCAACGAGGGCAGCGTCCATGTCTGCGTCAGACAGCGGCTGGAAACCAAGAAACCGGCAGCGCGATCGAATGGTAGGAAGAAGGCGGCCCGGCGCATGGCTGACGAGGAGGAAGACGGTGCCGCGCGGCGGTTCCTCAAGGTTCTTGAGAAGCGCGTTGGCCGCCCCCCTTTCAAGCTCGTCCGCAGTGTCGATGAGCACTACCCGGCGCGTTGCCATGGATGGCGCAAGGTGCAGGAATTGCGAAAGACCTCTGATCTGGTCGACGGTGATGTTCCGGGCCAGGCTTGGTTCCTCGCCCTTTTTCCGCTCCTTCACCAGCCGTTCCAGCACGACCAGATCAGGGTGCGTTCCAGCATCGACCAAGCGCGCGACAGGGGCCTCCGCTGTCAGCACTGGCGGGCGTCCGCCCCCCTCAACTCCTGGCCCAGCACCAAGCAGCACCTTGGCAAGGTCCCGGGCAATACCGCCCTTTCCGAGCCCCATGGGCCCGCCCAGCAGCCAGGCATGATGCATCCGGTCCGCTTCGATCGCGCCCAGAAAATCAGTGATCGCGCGATCCTGCCCCCGCCAGACGGTCACGGCAGATAATCGGAAAGCGTTGCCAGGACCCGGGCGCCCACCTCCTCAATCGTGCCACTGGCGTCGACCACACGCATTCGCGCAGGATCGGCCTGGGCGATGGTCAGAAAGGCGACGGCCACTTCCGCATGGTAGTTGTCCGGTCGGCTGCCTATGCGATCCGTCCCCATGCCATCGCGTCGCGCAACGCGCTCGCTCGCCACCATGGCGGGTATGGTAAGCAGGATGGTCCGGTCAGGCATCAGCCCGTGGCTGCCAAAGCCATGAAGCATCAAAATGTTCTCATCGGCGATCAGCCCCGCACCGCCCTGATAAGCGCGGCTGCTGTCGATGAAGCGGTCGCAGATGACCCAGCGCCCGGCATCGAGAGCGGGGAGGATCTTGCGCTGGACATGGTCCGCGCGCGCGGCGGCGAAGAGCAGCGCTTCGGCGCGGGCGTCCCATTTGTCCTCGCTACCGTCGAGCAGCAGCTTGCGGATCGCCTCCGCCCCCTCGCTCCCGCCTGGCTCGCGGGTGAACTCGGCATCAATGCCTCGCGCCGTCAGCGCCGCGTGTAATGCCCGCGCCTGGGTCGACTTGCCGACGCCCTCCCCGCCTTCGAACGTGATAAAGCGGCCGCGCATGCCGGGTCAGGCGAACAACGACACGAAGCCGTTCCAGAGCCGTCCGAAGAAGCCGGCGCCCGCGACGTCATTGGCCGCCACCAAGGGCATGGTCTGGACGTCGCCGTCCGCCGTACGCACCTGTAGCTGTGCAATCTGCTGGCCCTTGGCGATTGGGGCCTTGATCGGTCCTTGATAGGTGACGCTGACCTTGACGTCACCCGATGCTGCGGTCGGCAAGGTAACGGCGAGGTTCTGGGGCGCGACCAGCGACACTGTGCGGGAATTGCCGCCCTGCACTTCGGCCGTTTCCACCGCCGCGCCCTTTCGGAACAGGGGGACCGAGCGCCACGCCTTGAAGCCCCAATCCATGAAGCGGACGGACTCTTCGATCCGGCCATTATAGCTCGGCAGCCCCGCCACGACCATGATCAGGCGACGCCCATTCTGTTCGGCCGATCCGGTGAAACCAAAGCCAGCCTCCTGCGTGTGACCAGTCTTGAGACCGTCAGCGCCCGCCACCTTGCCGAGAATGGGATTGCGGTTGCCCTGCGTGATCACGGCGCCGCCCATGGTGCGCCCCCAGGTGAACGAGGTGGTGGCATAGAACTTGCGGTAGAGATCCGGCGTCTCCTCGATCGTCGCCTTGGCGATCTGGGCCAGGTCGCGGGCGGTCACACGAGTCACCCCCTCGTCAGGCCAGCCGTTTGAATTGCCGAAGCGACTGTGGATCAGGCCAAGCCGCTTGGCTTCCTCGTTCATCATCTGGACAAAAGCGGGCTCTGTCCCGGCAATGCCCTCCGCCAGTACGACGCAGGCATCATTGCCCGACAGGGTGACAATGCCGTGCAACAGATTTTCGACCGTGACCTGCTCGTTAGGGCTCAGGAACATTGTGGAACCGGCGGCGGGCCCATGCCACTTCTGCCATGTTTCCGGCCGCACGGTGAATTTGGCGTCGAGCTTCAGCCGCCCCTGCTTTATCAAGCGGAAGGCGACATGGGTCGTCATCATCTTGGCCATGGAAGCCGGCGCGATCTCCTTGTCGGCGTCCCGCGCGTAGAGGACCTTGCCCGACGACAGGTCGACCATATAGGCCACCGGCGCTGCAGAATCATAGACAGGCGCATCGATGGCGACCGCCGCCGAAGGCAGCACCGAAAGGGCAACGAGACAGGGAATATTGCGAAGGGAAAAATGCTTCATGGATCGTCCAGGATCGAGTGAACCAAAGCGGTAGCATCCCCCATTAGTAACCCCGGGCGCTTCTGCAAAGCCCTTCGGTCCAGCTGACCGCAGATCGGCTCAAGCTGTTCAGTTCTCTATGGCATCGGCCAGCAGCCCCACCGACAGGGCATAAAAGTTGGAACAGTTGTAATCCAGGATCGCGCGATAATTACTGGTCAGGAGATAGGCGGTCCGGCCCTGCCCATCCGGCTCCAGCAAGGTCGCCATCGCACCGTCCGGCAGGGTCCTGCCGCCCACTGGCACGATACCCAGCGCCCGCCACTCCGCCATGCTGAGCCATTGGCTGTGGCGCTCGAACACGCGCGGGCAACGTGGGGGATTTGTGTGGTTCGCAATGCGCGCGCGGTCCAGTGTTGCCGGCACGGCGACCGCGATGCCCCAAGGCTCGCCCCGCCGCCATCCCGCCCGCACGAAATAGTTTGCGATGGAGGCGAGTGCATCCGCCTCGCTCGCCCAGATGTCCGCCCGCCCGTCGCCATCGCCATCGCGTGCGGCTCGCAAGTAAACAGACGGCAGGAACTGTGGATATCCGGTCGCGCCCGCATAACTGCCGACCAGCCGTCCACGCGCTATGCCGCTGTCGAGCATCTTGAGGGTCGCGATCAACTCAGGCTCGAACAGCGCCCGGCGCCGTCCTTCATAGGCCAGTGTCGCCAGCGAGCGGACCAGGTCGAAATCCCCCGTATAAGAGCCATAATTTGTCTCATGACCGTAGATCGCAACCATGATGGATTCGGGCACTCCGGTCTCGCGCTCTATGGCGGCGAGGCGGCCGCGATTGGCGGCGTAGGCCACGCGTCCCCGCCGGATTCGGGATCCATCCACATGCTGGCGACGGTAGGGCTCGAAATTTGGTATGGGCGAATCGAACGATCCGCCCGGCTGATTCTGATCAAGTGCGATAACGCGCGGGTTGGGGGTCAGGCCCGCGAAGGCGGTATCGATCGTCACCGCGCGAACGCCCTGTGCGATTGCCTTGCCGCGAACACCGGCAAGATAGGCCAGGAAAGCGGTATCAACCGCCGGCGTCGCAACCGGTATAGCCGCCGGACGAGCCGTCATCGGTTCCTGCGCCTCAGCCGTGCCCACTGCCAGCACAAGCGACAGTGTCGCAACCATCCGCATTCGCGCCGCCAGGCCATTTCCGCTACCCATGACATCCAATCTGCACCGCTTGGCCCGCGAACGGAAGCCCAACGCCCCCCTTCCGTCCGATTTTTCGCCTTGCCCCTGCCGCGCCACATGCTCTAGCGACCGGATGCGCAGGAGTAGCGTCGCAAGGACAGGTGGCCGAGTGGTTTAAGGCAGCGGTCTTGAAAACCGCCGTGGGTGCAAGCTCACCGTGGGTTCGAATCCCACCCTGTCCGCCGTTCCCCGGGCAGAGCCTAGGCGAGAAGTCGCACCCGGCGCCGGTAGGTTACGTTTACACGTTCGGATAGCAGGAGATAGGGCAGCCAAAGCACCATGCTGACCAGGCATTTTTGAAGGTTGCCGGTGAGAACGGGGATGAGTGCGGAGGCGACTGAGCTTGGCAGCGCGTAGCTTCCGAGGATGCGCGCGATCAAAAGCTGTGCAGTGAGGTCCATCAGCCAGATGAGCAGCATCATGCGTGGGAACCAGGGGACATGGCGAACCGCCATCACAAAGACCACGGCATAGAGCAAATTGAAGACAATGCTGTCGAGACAGAAAACCACGAAAAGGGCGTGAGACCAAGCAGGACCAACCGCGGCCAGGGCCGGCACTGCCGCGAGGAACTCGGCGGTGCGCATCGGGATATTGATAAGCAGGCCGATAGCCAGGCCCGCCATCAGCCCTCCCGCGCCAAAAAGCGGATGCTCGGCGGCGGCAAGCGGATGAAGCCGGGTCCAGCGACCTACGCGGGCCAAGGGAATGGAAGGTAGCGCAAGTAGGGCGTCGCGCGGAAAGGCCCGCATCGCCAGCATCAGCCCGGCTAGCGGGGACAGTAGAATGAGAGCGTACAGGCCCGCAGCTTCCAGCCAACCGGTGCTGGGACCACTCGCCGTCGCCGTAATTCCCAGGCGGGCCGCGAGAACGACAGCCAGCAGAACAGTCCAGATCAAGGCAATGGATCTGATCCGCCACTCCGCCGCGTGAACGAGGCGCGCGCTCCGGCGGCGAAAGGCGTCGCCAGCCCAGGCGGCATATGCGCGAAGAGACGTGACAAACACACCCATGGGCACCTCAACTAGACTCTATCACGAAGCCTATCATTACAACCTTGGAAACAGCTTAAAGGTGCACGGCTTCAGGCCTCACTATTTTGGGTAAGTGCTGTTGCCGCGCTCCCCCGGCGCCGGATCGGGCCGAAGACGAGTCGATCCAAAATGGTTCTTTTTTAAATGAATTATCCCGCGGGTACGTTACGGAATCGAAAACATAGTTTCGACGTTATTACAACGAGTTACGTTACTCAATCTGGCTCACCAGACCAACGGCATACACCTATGATCCTGGTTAGAGATTCAGGTCATGCCGATACTTCGAAAGTATTACCGTATAATACTTAACGTTCCAGAACAGATAAGTTCATGAATTTGCACAGACTTTATTGATTTGACTATCGGGCGTCAGCCAAGTCATTACTCAATCGTTCCCGGGAATGGATAGCTGAAACAGCGACTATCGGCTTATAAAAGTGGATAGCTGCGGCGTTTTTACAGTGTCCATTCCTGCGAATATTCAGATGGATATGTGAATGCATGTTCATCGATTGAGGATGGGAGATAGTCATGACATTGATCAAGTCTTTCTGGAACGACCGGAGCGGCGCCGCCGCTGCTGAATATGCACTGATTCTTGCCATTGTTGGTTCTGCAATTGCCGTTGCCGCAGTTGCACTCGGCGGAGCCGTAGCTGGCGAAATGCAACAGGCTGCTGGCTTGGTTTCGGCCGCTATTCCTTGATCGCAGAAAAACTGGAGGACCCGCTCACTCCGGTGCGGCGGGTTCACCTCGTAATATTCAAGGTCTCGGGGGGTCGTTATGGGCGGATATCGCAATCCGATCATCCTAGTCGTGGCGCTCGCGATGGGCGCACTCGCCGTCTATCTGGCCAATGCCTATTTCTCGGGCGTCGAAAAACGTAACCAGCAGATCGCGCAAGAGCTAAGCCTGAGTCCTGTCG
>DATJLC010000183.1:0-6171 GCA_035490755.1 Sphingobium sp. | reverse complement strand
GCCAAGCTGGGCGGCAAGGGCCCGGCGAGCGACAGCCGTGGGCCTGAGAAGTTCTTCGACGGCAAGGTCTTCGATCCCGCCAATCCCAAGGCCTATCTCGCCAGCCTTGGCATCAAGCGCGTCTGAACAAAGGAAGTCCATCATGGTCTCTGCTCAAAACACCCCGCGCGCCAGTCAGCCGAAAGGATCGGCTGGCGCCTCGGGCGACACCTCGGCGGTGATCGTGCCCTATCCCGAGGAAGCCATCGCGCGCCGGAAGTTCGCGCCGCTGCCCAAGTCCAATTCGCTCGCGATCAAGGCGCAGGCCGTTGCCGGCGCGGTCCTGCCGACGGCGCTAATGATCGCCATGCTGCTGATCGTCTGGCAGATGCTCTGCGGATCGGCGGATTCGAACTTCCCCGGGCCGCTCAAGGTCTGGGCCGAGAGTTATGAAGTGATCGTCCATCCCTTCAAGGGCGTGACGCTTGGGGGCATCGAGGAGAATGGCGATGTCGGTATTGCCGGCCATATCCTGACCAGCCTCAGCCGGGTTCTCATCGGCTACAGCCTGTCGGCTTTCGTCGGCATCGCGCTGGGCATCCTGATCGGACAGAGCGTGTTCGCCTATCGCGCGCTCGATCCCTTGTTCCAGGTGTTGCGCACGGTGCCGCCGCTGGCCTGGCTGCCGATCAGCCTTGCCATCTTCCAGCAGGCCCAGCCCTCGGCGATCTTCCTCATATTCATCACCGCGATCTGGCCGGTCATCCTCAACACAGCGGCGGGCGTCCAGAATATTCCCGTGGCGTACCGGAATGTCGCCAAGGTGCTGTCGCTTAACCCGGTCGAGTATTTCGTGAAGATCATGCTGCCCGCCACCGTGCCGCACATGTTCACCGGCCTTCGCATCGGCGTCGGCATGAGCTGGCTCGCCATCGTCGCGGCCGAGATGGTGCAGGGCGGCACCGGAATCGGCTTCTTCATCTGGGACAGCTACAACAGCTCGCTGCTCACCGACACCATCGTGGCGCTCGTCTGGATCGGTCTCGTCGGCTTTGTGCTCGACCGCATCGTCGCCTTTGTCGGCCGCATCGTCGCCCGCAGCTGAGCTGGCCTTACAGGAAGGATATCCACATGAAACAGCGCAGCTATCTCGCGCTCGAGGACATCACGGTCGAGTTTCCGACCCGCAACGGTGTCTTCTGCGCGCTCGACACCATCAACCTGTCCATCGAAAAAGGACAGTTCGTTGCCCTCATCGGCCATTCGGGCTGCGGCAAGTCGACCTTGCTCAACGCCGTTGCCGGGCTCGTCAAGCCGACGCGCGGCGTCATCTTCCTGGACGGCGACGTCATCGACTCGCCCGGCCCGGACCGCTCGGTGGTGTTCCAGGACCACTCGCTGCTGCCCTGGCTGACCGTCGAGGAGAATGTCCGGCTCGCGGTCGACAAGACGGCGGGCGCCAAGACCAAGGCGGAGCGCCGCGACTGGGTGATGCACAATCTCGAACTGGTGCACATGACCCATGCTGCGGCCAAGCGCCCCGGCGAGCTGTCGGGCGGCATGAAACAGCGTGTCGGCATCGCCCGCGCTATCGCGATGAACCCACGCGTCCTGCTGATGGACGAGCCGTTCGGCGCGCTCGACGCGCTGACCCGCGCGTCGCTGCAGGACACGGTGATGGAGATCCAGTCGGAACTGAACAACACGGTGCTGATGATCACCCATGATGTCGACGAGGCGGTGCTGCTGGCCGACCGGGTGGTGATGATGACCAATGGCCCGGCCGCGCGCATTGGCGAGGACCGCGCTGTCGCGCTGCCGCGCCCGCGCGCCCGGCTCGAGGTGATCGACATGCCCGAATATGCGGAAGCACGCCACGCCGTGGTCCACTTCCTGCACGAGCGATACCGCAATCCGGCCGCGATCGCGGCCTGAACCGGAGCGGTGGCCAACACCGCCCGGATACCGAACCAGAGAGGAATGCCTGGGAAAAATTTTGACAAAACTCAGGACTATTGGGGGAATTCCATGCGTTACATCGGGTCCATTTTCTGTCTCACTCTGGCCGCCGCTCCGGCTGCTGCCCAGGCCGATGGGATCAAGTTCAAACCGCTGATCGACGCGCGGCTGCGTTATGAGCATGTCGAGCAGGCGGGTATCGCCAGTGATGCCGAAGCGGTGACGATGCGCCTGCGTGCTGGCGGCGAGGTCAAGTCCGGCCGCTTCGCCTTCCTCGCCGAAGCCGAGGGCACGCTGGCGATCGACGAGGATTACAACAGCGGCGTCAACGGCAAGGGCACGTTCCCGATTGTCGCGGACCCGGAGAATATCGAGCTCAACCGCATCCAACTCCAGTACAAGTCCAAGGCGACTGCCATCACCGTCGGCCGCCAGCGCATCAACCTGGATGACCAGCGCTTTGTCGGCAACGTCGGCTGGCGCCAGAACGAGCAGACCTTTGACGCCGCCCGGATCGAATATACCGGCGTCAAGAACCTGAAGGTCGACCTGACCTATGCGCTGGGCGTCCAGACCATCTGGGGCATCGACGGCGGCAGCTTCGGGGCAACCAACCGTCCCACCCGGATCGAGGGCGACAATGTCTTCGCCAACGTCTCCTACAAGTTCAAGCCGGGTACGCTGACTGTTTTCGCCTATCTGGTGGACCAGGACGAGCCGGTCGTAGCGCTGCTGCGCAACTCCAGCCAGACCTATGGTGCGCGCTTTGCCGGGGGCATGCCGCTGTCGAAGGACATCAAGCTGTCCTATCTGGCCAGCTATGCCCGCCAATCGGACGACAAGGGCAATCCGGTCAGCTACACCGCGGACTATGTTGCCGGCGAACTCGGCCTGGAAGCCTATGGCTTCAAGCTGACCGGCGGCTATGAACTGCTGGGCGCCGACCCCACCGCAACGGGCATCCCCGGCGGCAACTTCGCCTTCCAGACGCCCTACGCGACGCTGCACAAGTTCAACGGCTGGGCCGACAAGTTCCTGACGACGCCGCAGACCGGCCTTCAGGACTATTATGCCGGCCTGTCCTATACCCTGCCCAAGGTCGGCAAGATGGGACCGCTCGTCGCAAACGTCGTCTTTCACCGCTTCGACAGCGACATGGGCTCGATCCATTATGGCGATGAGTGGAACGCGTCGATTTCGCTCAAGCTGACCAAGCGCACCACCGCGATGATCAAATATGCCGATTATCAGCGCGAAGGCATTGCCAGCTTTGCCGGCGATGCCGACACCAAGAAGTTCTGGGCGCAGATCGAATACGCGCTCTAAGCAAAACCGGAGGTGATCGGGCCGGACCTGCCGCAGGCGGGACGGTCCATCGCCACCAGCATCTTGCCGGGATAAGGTCCTTTGCCCTAGGGGGGACGCAGGTTAAGCGGACCTGCGTCCTCCAATTCATTTGCAACGGATAGGCCTATGACTGCTGAGTGGCTCGACATCGGTTCGGTGGACCAGCTTCCCGCATTGGGGGCACGGACCCTGCCGGTGCGCGGCGCGCGCGAGATCGCGATCTTCCGTACCGCCAATGGCGAGGTCTATGCGCTGGTCAACCAGTGCCCTCACAAGCAGGGACCGTTGAGCCAGGGCATCGTCCACGACACGACCGTCACCTGTCCGCTCCATAACTGGCGCATCTCCCTCATCACCGGCGAGGCGCTGGGCGAGGACAAGGGTTGCGTGCCTGTCATCCCCGTCAAGATCGACGGCGGCCGCATCCTTATCGGCCGCAAGGAAGCCCTGCAGGGCATGGCGTGACGCTTCTGAAAACATCAAGACCAGCAAGATGACATTGCCGGACGGGCTGGCCGACCGCATCGCTCGCATCGAAAGCCGGGCGCAGATCGCCGATACCGTGCATGGCTATGCCTATGCCATCCGTCATGGGCGGCCCGAGGATGCCGTTGCCTTGTTCACAGAGGATGGTGTTTTTGAGACACGCGAGGGGATGCCGGGCCAGGTCGACCCTGTGATCCGCAGCCGGATCGAAGGCCGCGCGGCGTTCCATGCCTATCTGACCAAAGGCGATGTCGCGTCCGTGACCATGTGCCCGATGATCCACAACCTGATGATCACGATCGATGGGGCCAAGGCCAGCGCGACCAGTGTGATGGTCGGCAGGATGCTGGGCACCAGCCACAGCATCATCGGTGAATATCAGGACAGCCTCCGCTATGAGGGCAAATGGATGTTTGCCGAGCGCATCTATACGATATTTCCGACTGGCGGGCGGTGAGGCCGGCGCGGCCATTGCCGTGCCTTGCCGCTGCCCAGAGACGCCGAACCCTTGCGGCTTCAACATCGACACTCACGGGAATCTCGACCGTCGAAATCGGCCCCGACGCGGCTTCAAAGAGCACATAAATTTATTTGCATTGCATAACAATCGGCGCTTGCAAGAATGGCTCAGGTTCGCGAAAACACTGCCATGACGGCGGCGGTTTCACGGAGGACGCCAGAGGGTTGTCACGCATGGACCAACTTTTCTCACCATCGATGGACGCGCGCAGGGCGCGCTCGCGCAAGGCGCTTCGCAACGCGCTGTTAGCGCTGATAGAGGAAAGACCGTTTGAGCAGATCACGATCCGGGAAATCACGGCAAAGGCTGATGTCGGCTACGCCACCTTCTTCCGGCATTTCGCGACCAAGGAGGACCTCCTGAACAATCTGGCTGAAGGCCAGATCAGGGAGTTGCTCTCCCGCACCGTGCCGCTTCTAGATGATATCGGCAGCCGGGACGCCGTGCGTGCGACCTGCGCCTATGTCGATGAACATCGCGCCCTCTGGACGGCGCTGCTGACCGGGGGCGCGGCGGGCACGGTGCGGGAGGAGTTCGTCCGCCAGGCCCGAACGCTGGAACTAAATGTAGAACCTTCCAAGCGCACGCATGAACTGCCGGGCGATCTGGCGGTGGTCTATGGCACGGGCGGGACGATCGACATACTGGCCTGGTGGCTGTCGCAGGACGTCCGATATTCTGTGGACGAGATCGCCGACCTCCTCAACGAGCTGGTGATAGCGTCACTCCAGCGCGGCCCGATGGAGCGCCGCTCCAGCGTCTCTCAAGCATAGGCAGCGCGATACAGGTCAGCGATTTCCTCGGCACTGGGCACGCGCGGATTGTTCGCCGGCGAGCCTGATGCCAATGCCTGCGCGGCCATGGTCTCCACCAGGCTCATATAGCGGCCCTCCTCTATGCCCCAGCTGACCGGGCTCGGCACGCCGAGGTCCAGGTTGAGCGCCGTCAGCTCGTCGATCAGACGCGCGACCGCCGACTGGTCGCCTTCCTCCGCCGAGGCGACGCCCATCGCGCGGGCGCAATCGGCGTAGCGGGGGCGCGCCGCCTCCGCCGAGAAGGCGGTGACGAGCGGCAGCAGCATCGCGTTGGAAAGCCCGTGCGGCACGTGGAAGAAGGCGCCGATCGGGCGGCTCATGCCATGCACCAGCGCGACCGAGGCATTGGAGAAGGCGATGCCGGCCTGGTGGGCGCCGATCATCATCGCCTCGCGCGCGGCCCGGTCGTCGGGATGGTCGCAGGCCTGGCGGATATTGCCCGCGATCAGGCGCATGGCCGACAGTGCCATGGCGTCGGAAAATGCATTGGCGCGCTTCGACACATAGGCCTCGATCGCATGGGTGAGCGAATCGATGCCGGTGTCGGCGGTCAGCCGCCGCGGCTTGCCCATGGTCAGCTCATAATCGACGATCGCGATGCTGGGCAGGAAGGCAAGGCCCATGCACAGCATCTTCTCGCTCGAGACCTCGTCGGTGATGATGGTGAAGCGCGTCGCCTCCGACCCGGTGCCCGCCGTGGTCGGAATGGCGATGATCGGCAGGCCCGGCATATCGGTGATGGCAGGCGCCTTCATGCTCGCGATCGGCCGCCGGTCGAGTGCCAGCGCCGCGACCGCCTTGGCGGTGTCCATCGGACTGCCGCCGCCAAAGCCGATCACGCAGTCATGGTCGCCCGCATCGAGCGCCGCCAGCGCGGCCTCCACCACCGCCACCGTCGGGTCGGGCTGGATGTCGGCAAAGACGCGGGCGGCCATGCCCGCTGTTCCGAGCAGGTCGAGCAGGCGGTCGGCCATGCCGTTGCCCGCCAGAAAGGGGTCGGTGACGACGAACGGGCGCGACAGGCCGCCCTGGGCCAAGGCGGCGGCGATCTGATCGATCGCACCC
>DATJLC010000182.1:0-8803 GCA_035490755.1 Sphingobium sp. | reverse complement strand
GCCGAGGCGATCCGCGAGGTCGCGCGACGCCCCGACGTCGCCATCATCTTTCCGGTCCATCCCAATGCCAATGTCAGGCGGGTGATGGACGAGGCGCTCGCCGGTCTTGCCAATGTCGCGATGATCGAGCCGCTCGACTATCCGAGCTTCGTGGCTCTGCTCGAAGCGTGCGAGATCGTGCTGACCGACAGCGGCGGCGTGCAGGAGGAGGCGCCATCGTTCGGCAAGCCTGTCCTCGTCATGCGCGAGACGACCGAGCGGCCGGAGGGCGTGGCGGCGGGCACGGCCAGGCTGGTTGGCACCGACCGGGACAGGATCGTGTCGGAAATCGCCACGCTCCTCGACGACAGGGCGGCCTATCTGGCGATGGCGCGGGCCCATAATCCGTTCGGTGACGGCCATGCGGCGGAACGGATCGCAAGGATCATCGCCGATTGTCCGGCCTGAGCCGAAATAGCGTTGACGCTGCGGCGCACCGGACATAGGCGCGCGCAGGATGACTCGGCCAAGACAATATTCGCGGGAAGCCGCGCGGCTGCGCCTCTACATCCTCTCGATCCTTGTCGATGCGGGCGTGCTGGCGGCGGCCTTCGCCCTGGCCAACCTGGCGGTTCTTGGCCATGTCGAGGGCGAGCCGGGCAAGCCGCACGGGCTTATCATGTTCGCTATGATCGCGCCGGTCTATACGCTGCTCGCGGTCAATGGCGGCGTCTATGGCATCCGCATGATCGGCAACGGCCGGGTGAGCGCCTGGCGGGCGCTATGGGCGCTGGCGCAGGCGGCGATGCTGTTCCTCATCCTCGTCTATTTCGGCAAGATTGCCGAGCAACTCTCACGCCTGACCTTTCTCACCGGCCTTGTCGCGAGCGCGGTGGGGCTGGCGCTGGTCCGGCGGCTGACCGACCGCATGGCGCGGGTGATTGTCGGCGATGTGCACCACCTGACCATATTGATAAGAGACGGCGAGCCGGTGTCGGCGCCACCGCAGACAGATGTCATAGACGCGCATGAGCATGGCCTCGATCCGACGGGGCATGACGCCACCATGGCAGCGCGGCTGGCGAGCGTCGTAGGCCCGGCCGAGCGGGTCATTGTCGCCTGTTCGAGCGAGCGCATGGACGCCTGGGCGATCGCTCTTGCCTCCCTCTCCGCCAAGGCGGAGCTGCTGGTGCCCGAGATGCGCCGTTTCGCACCCGCAAAAGTCGGCGAGTTCGACAATCACCCGACCGTCATCGTGGCGAGCGGCCCCCTGCGGTTCAGCGATCGCCTGCTGAAACGCCTGTTCGACATCATCATCAGCTTCATGGCGATCATCCTCCTTTCGCCATTGCTGCTGGCGGCGGCGGTTGCGGTGCGGCTGTCCGGGCGGGGGCCGATCTTCTTTCGCCAGGCGCGGCTGGGCCGCAATGCCGAACCCTTCATGATCTGGAAGTTTCGGACCATGCACCATGGCCTGGCCGACAGGACGGCGAGCCAGCTGACCCGCAAGGACGACCCGCGCGTCACGCGCATCGGCGATTTCCTGCGCCGCACCAGCATCGACGAGCTGCCGCAGCTTTTCAACGTGCTGAGCGGCGACATGAGCATTGTGGGTCCGCGGCCCCATGCCCCGGCGGCCA
This sequence comes from Sphingobium sp., assembly GCA_035490755.1. Taxonomy (GTDB): domain Bacteria; phylum Pseudomonadota; class Alphaproteobacteria; order Sphingomonadales; family Sphingomonadaceae; genus Sphingobium. Next base: position 7,184 of record DATJLC010000182.1, on the reverse strand, counting down.
AGGCGGCGGACAGCCTCTATTGGGAAGTTGACCATCGTTACTGGGCGCGACACTGTATCAAGCCCGGCATGACCGGCCTCGCGCAAGTGCGCGGCCATCGCGGGCCGACCGACCGGCACGAGGATCTCGTCAATCGCCTGCAGTCCGACCTTGAATATGTCACCAACTGGTCGATCTGGCGCGATCTCAGGATCATCGCCGCAACGCTTCGCGTGCTTGCCCATGACAATGCCTTCTAGGGCGAGCGCATGATCGCGGCGATCGTGCTGGGCCTGTGCGTGACGCTGGTCCTCTATCCCTTCCTCCTCTATCCGCTGCTGCTCGGGCTGCTGCCGGAAAAGCCGGTCTCGCGGGCGCCGGAGGGCGAGGCGCTGCCATCGGCATCGCTGCTGTTCTGCGCCTATAACGAGGCGGGCGCGCTGCCGGACAAGATCGCCAATCTGCGCATGCTGAAGGCGTGTCATCCCGATCTGGAAATCCTGGCCTTCAATGATGGCTCGATCGACGCGACGGGTCCGCTTCTCTCCACCGCCGGCGATATCCTGACCGTGGTCGACGGACCGGGGCGCAGCGGCAAGGCGCGGGGCATGAAGACGCTGGCGGCTCGAGCGCGGGGCGACATCCTGATTTTCACCGACGCCAATGTTCAGCTCGAAGAGACGGCGGTCGCCCGGCTGCTGTCCTATTATGCCGATCCGGCGGTGGGCGGCGTACTGGGTTCGCTCCATTACGAAGGCGAGCGGGCCAGCGCCTCGGCGCATGTGGGCGGGCTTTACTGGCGGCTTGAGGAGGCGTTGAAGGACCGGGAATCGCGGACCGGCAATGTAATGGGCGCGGACGGGTCGATCTTCTCCATTCGCCGTGCGCTCTATCCTGACTTTCCCGACCATGTGCTGGACGATTTGGTCGTTTCCATGAGCGTGGTGTTTGCCGGCAAGCGCCTGATCAAGGCGCGGGACGTCCATGCGCGGGAGACGATGGTGGCCGAGCGGCGCGAGGAGATGAAGCGCAAGGTTCGCATCGCCGCGCGCAGCTGGCACAGCCATTGCTATCTGCGCCCCATGCTGCGGAAGATGCAGGGGCTCGATCGATTCAAATATGCCTCCCGCAAGCTGGTGCGCTGGTTCGGCGGCATCTGGATCGTCTCCGGTGCGATCGCCGCGCTCGTCTTGGCTTGGTCGATGGGGACGATGGTCGCGGCGGGCCTGGTCCTGGCTTGTCTTATCGCGCTCGGGCTCGGCCTGATCGCGCGCAGGGGACCGTTTGCGGCCCTGATGGATATTCTCCTCGCGTATTTCGCAACGCTCAGGGGCATCTCCCTTGCCATGCGCGGGCGTGATTTCACGACCTGGGCACCGGCGAAATCGCGCGGGTGACTGTCGCATTGTCCCGACAGTCCTGTATAGCGGCCGCATGATGACAGCAGCGGAGCCGAAGGCGTGATCACGACGCAACGCGTGGCAAAGGCGGCGGGAAAGCATTTTTCGCGGGCGGGCCTGGGCCTGCGCAGCCTGATGGGGGCGCGCGCCGACCGGCACTGCCCTGCCTGTGATGGCGCGGTTTCCGGCTTCTTCCGCTATGGTGAGACGCGCGAATGGGGATGCCCGGCTTGCGGATCGAGCCCGCGCGAGCGGCTGATGCACTATCTGCTCGACCGTTCGGTGATCGCCGTGCCTGAGGGGGCGGCGGTGCTCCACTGCGCGCCCAACGAGGCGAGCCTGGTCGACCGCTTCCGCGCCGCCGCCGGTGACTATGTCCCCGCCGACATCGACCCGGCCCGCTATGCCGTGCCCGGCATGCAGCGCATCGACCTGATGGCGCTCGACGCGGAGGCCCGGTTCGACCGCATTTATGCCAGCCATGTGATGGAGCATGTGCCAGACGATGCCCGCGTTCTCGCCAATATCGCCCGCGCCCTGCGGCCGGGAGGCGAGGCCTGGCTGATCGTTCCGCTGTGGGATCGCCCAACCGAGGATGGCGACATGGCGATGCCCCCGCGCGAGCGTGAGCGGCGCTTTGGCCAGTGGGATCATGTCCGCCAATATGGCCCCGACTTCGCGGACCGGATCGCGGCGTCCGGCCTGTCGGTCGAAATCGTCGCCGCGCGCGACCTGCCCCATGAGGATGTGGGGCTGATGGCGCTGGACGACGTGCTGTTCAGGGCATGCCGCTGAACGGCGCCGGGGCGGCCACGGCCGGCGGATGGCGGTCGCTGCTCGGCCGGCTGGAAGGGCAGGCAAGACTGCTTGCGTCGGTGAAGCTCGCCAATGTTTTGCTCGCGATGCTCTGGGGCTTTGCCGTCACCTTCGTGTTCGTGCGGCTGCTGCCGCTTGCCGAGTTCAAGGCGTTCCTGCTGCTCGTCGCCTTCGCCAATTTCACCATCTCCGCCGATTTCGGCTTTTCCGGCATCATCTATGCGCGGCTGCGGCGCTTTCGCCTGCGGGATGGTGACGGCCTTTTCCAGCCGGCCGAGATCGGCATGCTGTTCGCCTTCATGACGGCGATTGTCCTACTGGGCGGTCTGGCCATTGCCATCTGCCTTGCGAGCGGCTTCATACCGACCGAGCGGCCGGCGCTGTTCATGGCGTTCTACATATTGTCCGCCCTCAACATCATTGCGTTGCTGGCCAAGCGCGCGCTCGCCGCGCTCGACTATAATCTGCTCTGGGAGGGGATGGATTTCGTCCGGCGCGTTCTGTCGACGGGGCTGCTGCTGGCCGCTCTGGCGGGACTGCCGATCCTGCTGTCGGTCTGCCTCCAGGTCGGCCTGACGGTCGCGGCGCTGTTCGCGGGCCTTGCGACGGTGCATCGGACGATCGGCATGTCGATGGGGGAGTGGCTGCTCCGCCGGGCCGACACCGCTTGCATCGCGCGCGGCTATGTGCGTGACATGGGCGCGACCATGGCCCTCACCGTGTCGGACGTCGCCGCCTATAACGCGCCCTATCTGGGCATAGCGCTGGCGACGCACGATCCGCGTCCGCTGCTCGTCTTCGACTTCCTGTTCAAGATGTCGCGCGCGCTGTCATCCGCCATCCGGGCGCTGGTGGAGTCGGGATTGCCGCGCCTGACCCGGGCCCATCACGCGGGTAGCCAAGATGGGGTGCACCGGGTCATCGATCGGCTGAGGATGCTGGCGCTCGCCAGTGCCCTGGGGCTTGGTGCGCTCCTGCTGGCGGCCGGGCCGGAGATTTCGCGCCTGATGTTCGACGGCAAGGCGGTGCTGACCCGCGCGGAGCTGCTCTTCATCGCCGCGCTGTTGGTCGGCCTCGCGATGATCTGCGTCTCGACCTATGTGCAGAATGGGCTCGGCCGCTTTGGCAGGCTGTTGCCGCCCTCGCTGGCCTTCCTCGCTGGCAGCGCCTTGAGCGTGCCGGTCGCCTTGCTGCTCGCGCCTTGGTCGGGTGCCAGCTTTTCGCTCTGCTTTGTGGGCGCCTATGGTTTCGTGCATGTGCTGCTGGGCCTGCGCCACGGCAACATGCTGCGGGGGATCGCGCGGGCATGAAGCTGGTGATGGCCGATCCGTCGCTCTTCACTGGGCGCTATGACGATGCCCTCTGCGCGGCGCTGGCGCGGCGGGGCCATAAGGTGACGCTGGCCGGGCGGCCGATGCGCGCGACCGATGCCATCCGGCCGCAGGGATATGACTATGCGCCGTACTTCTTTCGCGCCGGTGAGGCGGTGCGCGGTTCCGAGCGCTTGCGCCGGCTGGCCAAGGCGGCGGACTATATGCTGGGCGGATTGTTGGGGTCGCAGGCTGTGTTCGCGGGCGCGGATCTGGTGCACTGGCAGTGGCTGCCACTGGCCATGGCCGACCGGCACTGGCTAAAGCGGCTGCGCGGGCGCCATGCCCTTGTCCACACGGTCCACAATGCGCAGCCGTTCCATGATGCCAATGCCGGGGCGGCCGTGCAGGGCAGGGGCTATTTCGACCTGCTCGAACGGTTCGACGCGCTCATCGTCCATGGCGAGGAAACCCTGGCGGCGCTGAAGGAACGTGGCATCCGCACGCCGGTGCATATCGTGCCTCATCCGCCGATGATGCTGGCACAGGCCGGGCCTGACGAGCTTGCCGCCGTCCCGCCGTCGCCCCGTCCACGCATCCTCTTTTTCGGCACGATCAAGCCTTACAAGGGCTTCGACCTGCTGATCGAGGCGGCACTGGCCCTCTGGGGCGAGGGCATCGACTTCGATCTGGCGGTCGCCGGCCAGCCCTTCATGCCAATCGACGATCCAGTGACGGCGGTGATTGCGGCGGGCCGGGGCGACCGGCTGATCCTCGATCTCGGCTTCCTCAAGGAAGGCCGGCTCGTTGCCCATCTACGCCGGGCCGACATCATTGTGTTTCCGTATCGCCATATCGATTCGAGCGGTGCCTTTCTGTCCGCCCTCGGTTATGGGGCGGCCATGGTGACGAGCGATTGCGGCATGTTCGGGCGGCTTCCGGCGGGGAGCGTCCGGCAATTTCCAACGGGTGACGGGCCCGCCTTGACCGATGTGCTGCGCGGGCTGCTGCTGTCCGAGGGGGCGCGGCGCGATGCCGGCGCGGCGGCTGCGGCGGCGCGCGCGACGCTCGGAACCTGGGACGAGGCGGCCGCGCTGACCGAAGCGGCCTATGTGGCAGCGATCGACGCGGCGCGCTGCCGGGGTGTCCGGCCGTGAGCCGGCTGGCCCGCTACCGGCGCGAACTTGGCCTGCGCTGGCTGGCCGTGCGCCTGGCGCTGACCGGGCGGCAGCATCAATATCCCGAGATTCTCGCGCTGCGCCGCTTCATCCGGCATTTCGGCGTCGATTGCGTGATCGATGTGGGCGCCAATGCCGGGCAATATGCGACCATGCTGCGGCGGGACGTGGGTTTTGCCGGCACGATCCTCTCCTTCGAGCCGAACCCGACGGTCTTTGCGGCGCTGGAACGGCGTGCCGCTGGTGATCCGCGCTGGCATTGCCACAATGTCGCGTTGTCGGACCGAGACGAGACCATGCCGTTCCACATCATGGCGGCCGACCAGTTCAGTTCGCTCAATGCGCCGGCCGAGGGGCAGGACGCCATTTTCGAGAACCGCAACCGCGTTGCCCGCACCGTTGATGTCGACTGCCGCAAGCTGGACGGCCTCTGGTCCGAGCTGGCCGCCCGTCATGGTGTCAGGGTGCCGCTGCTCAAGATGGACACGCAGGGGCATGACCGTGCGGTCTGCGGCGGGGCGGGCGAGGCGCTCGGCCTGATGGCGGGCGTACAGACGGAGCTGGCGGTGCGCCCCATCTACGCGGGCGCGACCGGCTATGGCGAGATGATCGCGCTGCTGGGGCAGGCGGGCTTTTCGCCCAGCGCCATTTTCGCGAACAACAAGGGGCATTTCCCGCTGCTCGTTGAAATGGACGGGCTGTTCGTGCGGGACGCGCTGCTCCGCGCGGGGGACTGACATGCTGCGCAGCGCGATGCGCCAGCCGCGCGCCTGGCCGATGTTGCTCGTCGGGGGCCTTGCCTATCTGCTCTGGAGCGCCGGGACTTTTGCCTGGTATCTGGCGTTCGACCGGGTGACGCCGTTGCCGGAATATCTCTTTCGGCTCCAGGACATGCCGGTGTTGATCGCGCTTGGCGTCGGCCTCGTCGCGCTCATCCCGGCTGCGGACAGGCGCGGCGCACCCTTCGCGCCGTCGTCGGGCCGGGTGATCGCCATGGCGGCCATCATCGCCGTGCTCGCCGCGCGACTGGGGCGCGACGCGGTCTTCCACGGCTACAGCCCCTCGCGCGACGAGCTGATGGTCGAGCTTGCCGGCGCCTATCTGGCCGATGGGCATATCGGCTGGCCGATCCCGGCCGAATGGCTGCCCTATGCCCGGGCGATGATGCCGGAATTCTACAGCCCCTATGGCGCGGATGCCGTCTGGACGTCGATCTATCTGCCCGTGCATGCGGCGATACGCGCGCTGTTCGCGCTGCTGGGCGATGCCGATTTCGCCGCGCCGGCGATGCTGGCGGTCGGGCTGGCGGCGCTGTGGGACGTGGCGCGGCGGCTGTTCCCGGACAGGGCGGACGCGCGCATCGTCGTGATGCTGATGGCGCTGACATCGACCCAGCTCGTGGCGACCGCGATGACGCCTTACGCGATGACCAGCCATTTCGCGCTCAACATGGTTTGGCTGGCGCTGGTCCTGCGCGGCGGCATCCTGGCGAACCTCTGCGCGGCGGCCGTTCTGATCGCGGCGGCGGGGCTGCACCAATGGCATTTCCCGGCGCTATTCGCGGGGCCGGTCATTCTCTGGATGCTGTGGCGCCGCCAGTGGCCGTCCGCACTTGCGCAGATCGCCGCGCTGCTGGCCGCCGTGCTGATCTGGGCCAAGCTCTGGCCGATGCTGCTGGCCTATCTGCTCGGGCCACCAGTGGGCGGGGTGGCGCGCGGCGCGCCGGGCGTGGGGGCGAAGGTCGCGAGTCTGTTCGGCCGGCTCGACAAATGGCAGCCGCTCCTCAATATCGGCCGGCTCATCGCCTGGAACAATGCGCTGCTGCTGCCGCTCGGCGCCCTGTCTATCGCCCGGCTGCCGCGCCGCTTCGCATGGCTGCGCGATCCGCCGATCATTCTGCCGTTGCTGATGATGGTCCTGATCGGCTTCGCGCTCGCCCTTTACCAGGGCTATGGCTGGGGCTTTCGCTACATGCACGGCCAGATCGGGGCGCTGTGCCTGCTGGCGGGCTATGGCTGGACCGTGCTGTCGCGCGATGGCGAGCGGTCCATGCGCCTGGTCTGGGGGGCGAGCGCGATGAGCCTCGCCGCCATGGCCTATCTGCTCGGCAGTACCGAACATTATGTGCGCGGCTATGCTCGCACGATCGCCGCGATGCGTGCCAGCGGGGCCGACGTGGTGCTGGTCGACATTCGCGGCGGCTATTTCATGACCGACCTGGTGCGCTTTGCGAACGGGCGTCCGGGACGGCCGGCGATCATGTCACTCGCCATGCTGAACAAGAGACAGCTCGGACAGCTATGCAGGACGCATGATGTGGCGCTGATCGATTACCGCCAGTTCTGGGCGCTGGGCGTGCACCCGGTCAGCCCGGTCGTGCGCGAGGGCGCGTGGCTCGACTCCCTTCACCGTGAAATGGCGAGGCTGGGCTGCGGCCGTCTGGTTATCCCACCGTCGCGATAAGCGCCCGGGCGGCCAGCGTGCAGCCGAGCGCCGCCGGT
>DATJLC010000181.1:0-11412 GCA_035490755.1 Sphingobium sp. | reverse complement strand
GGCCCTCCCCCAGCCCCTCCCGCAAGCGGGAGGGGAGAGAGAACTGAGAATGACCAACCAATCCACCGCCAGCTTCGTCAACATCGGCGAGCGCACCAACGTCACCGGATCGGCCAAGTTCAAGAAGCTGATCATGGCCGGCGACTATGCCGCCGCTGTCGACATCGCGCGCCAGCAGGTCGAGAACGGCGCGCAGATCATCGACGTCAACATGGACGAGGGGCTGCTCGATTCCGAGGCGGCGATGGCCCAGTTCCTGAAGCTCATCACCGCCGAGCCGGACATCAGCCGCGTGCCGGTGATGATCGACTCCTCCAAATGGACGGTGATCGAGGCCGGTCTCAAATGCGTGTCCGGCAAGCCGATCGTGAACTCGATCAGCATGAAGGAGGGCGAGGAGGCCTTTCTGCATCACGCCCGGCTGTGCATGGCCTATGGCGCGGCCGTCGTCGTCATGGCCTTTGACGAGGTCGGCCAAGCGGACACGCGCGACCGTAAAGTCGAAATCTGCGAACGTGCCTACAAGCTGTTGACTGGCATAGGTTTTCCGCCCGAGGATATCATCTTCGATCCCAATATCTTCGCGGTGGCGACGGGGATCGAGGAGCATAACAACTATGCCGTGGACTTCATCGAGGCGGTTCGCGAGATCAAGGCGCGCTGCCCGCATGTCCATATCTCGGGCGGGCTTTCCAACCTGTCCTTCAGCTTCCGTGGCAACGAGCCGGTGCGCCGGGCGATGCACAGCATCTTCCTCTATCACGCCATCCCGGCCGGCATGGACATGGCGATCGTCAACGCCGGCCAGCTCGACGTCTATGATACCATCGACGCCAAGCTGCGCGAGGCGTGCGAGGACGTCATCCTCAACCGCGATCCGGAGGCCGGCGAACGGCTTGTCGTGCTGGCCGAGAGCTACAAGGGCACGGACGCAGCGGCGGAAAAGGCGGCCGAGGAATGGCGCGGCTGGCCGGTCGTGAAGCGGCTGGAACATGCGCTGGTCAAGGGCATAGATGCCTATGTCGTCGAGGACACGGAGGAAGCCCGGCTCGCCGCCGCCCGCCCGATCGAGGTCATCGAGGGGCCGCTGATGGACGGCATGAACGTCGTCGGCGACCTGTTCGGCTCCGGCAAGATGTTCCTGCCACAGGTTGTGAAGTCGGCGCGCGTCATGAAGAAGGCGGTTGCCCATCTCTTCCCCTTCATCGAAGCAGAAAAGGACGAGAATACAAAGGGTAAGGGCCGGATCATCATGGCCACTGTCAAGGGCGACGTCCATGATATCGGCAAGAACATCGTCGGCGTCGTGATGCAGTGCAACGGCTTCGAGGTCGTCGATCTCGGCGTGATGGTGCCGTGGACGGACATCCTCAAGGCCGCCAACGACCATGGAGCGGACATGATCGGTCTCTCCGGCCTCATCACGCCCTCGCTGGACGAGATGGTGACGGTGGCGCAGGAGATGGAGCGGGCCGGCATGACCATGCCGCTCCTCATCGGCGGCGCCACCACATCAAAGGTCCATACGGCGCTGCGCATCGAGCCGGAATATACCGGGCCGGTCGTCCATGTTCTCGATGCCAGCCGCGCGGTCGGTGTCGCGACCGCCCTGGTATCGGAGACGCAGCGCGATCCCTTCGTCACCCAGGTCGCGGGCGAATATGCCCATATCCGGGAGGCGCGCGCGGGCAAGGGGCAGAGCGCGCTGGTCAGCCTGGAGGATGCCCGCGCCAATGCCTTCGAGATCGACGAGAGCCTCAAGGCGCCGGCGCCGCTGCAACCGGGCCTGCATGCGTTCCCGGACTGGGATCTGGCGGACCTGCGCGAATATATCGACTGGACGCCCTTCTTCCGCGCCTGGGAGCTGGCCGGCAACTTCCCGGCGATCCTGGATGACGCCGTGGTGGGGGAAAGCGCGCGCAGCCTCTATGCCGATGCGCAGAAGATGCTGGACCGGATCGTCGCCGAGAAATGGCTGGTGGCCAAGGGCGTGGCCGGTTTCTGGCCCTGCCGGCGCGAGGGCGACGACATCATCGTCCATGTCGAGGACGAGCGCCATGTGCGCCTCCCCATGCTGCGCCAGCAGATCGCCAAGCGGGAAGGGCGGGCCAATATGTGCCTGGCCGATTTCATCAGCCCCAATGGCGACTGGATTGGCGGCTTTGCCGTGACGGCGGGCCATGGCATCGAGAGTCATCTTGCGAACTTCAAGGCGCATCATGATGATTATTCGGATATTTTGCTGAAGGCGCTCGCCGATCGCCTGGCCGAGGCCTTTGCCGAGCGCCTGCACCAGCATGTGCGCACCACCCTCTGGGGCTATGCGGCCGACGAGCAGCTCACCAACGAGGCGCTGATCCGGGAGCAGTATAAGGGCATCCGCCCGGCGCCCGGCTATCCCGCGTGCCCGGAACACAGCCTGAAGACGTTGCTGTTCGACATGCTCGACGTGCACCACACCGCGCACATCACCCTGACCGACAGCTTCGCCATGCTGCCGACAGCGGCGGTCAGCGGCTTCTACTTCGGCCATCCGCAGAGCGAATATTTCGGCGTGGCGCGGATCGGGCGCGATCAGCTGGCGGATTATGCCGAGCGGCGCGGCGTCGACCTCGCCACCGCCGAACGCTGGTGCAGGCCGAATCTGGACTGACAGCGACGCTGCAAAAAGAGGGGCGCCGGATTGCTCCGGCGCCCCAGTTCGTCGTGGTATTTCGATTGCGTCAGGCGAAGCTGACGGCGACCTTCTGGCGGCGGCGCATGGCAAAGCCGACCGCGCCAAAGCCGGCGATCATCATCGCCCAGGTGCCCGGCTCGGGGACTGGACCGGCACCGCGCTCGACGCCCCGCAGCGTCACCTTGATGTCGTCGATGCCCCAGCTTTCATCGCTGCCGCCCTGCCAGCCAGCGCCGCCGGCCTGGATACCGAATGTGATCGTGTCGGCCGTGTGCGCGAAATTCAGGAACGAGGCGCCGGTCAGGTCGATGAGCGTGTCGGAATAGAAATTGCTGGATGCGCCATGCTGGCCATATTCGGACAGAAGTGTGGCGTCGTCGATATCCTTGATGCTGCCCAACGCGTTATTATAGGTCATCTGGGCGACGAGATTGCCGTCGATGAAGAAGCTCAGGATATCGGGGCTGCAGCAGCCGCCATTATAGCTGTCCCAGCTGTCCATGAAGCCGAGGATGAAGCTTATCGAAATGCCGCTGTGGGTCGGCAGGTTCGACAGCGTAAGTGAGGCAAGATTGGTGCTGTTCATGCTGCCGAACTTGCCAGACCAGCCGCCAATGGGGTTGGTAGCCGTCAACTCGGCATCGAGGTCGGACGCGGCAACGCCGATGCCGGGCGCAATATAGTCCGGACCATCATAATTGCGAGCCGCGATCAACTCGTCGACCGCCATGGCCGGCGATGCCGCCAATGTCATGCCCACTATCGCGGCAGTTCCCGCCACAAGCTTTTTCATGAAAATGCCCTCCCTGAATTCTGCATTTCAAAAAATCTGCCGAGTTCCGGACTCATGCGACTCGACCATGGTTAAGAAAAACTTAGCAAGATTGGAGGAATCGTGAACAGCGATAAATGATTATCCTCGGGGCGCCGGTCCCGGAATGATACAATTGAAAAATTCGCTTGGGAGTGCCCGCTCGGGTCTTGCGGAGGGTAAGCCGCCGATCCTGTGCCAGAACACTTTTGCAGGCCGGCCATAGCTGCTAATAGCCAACAATGATGATTAGTAGGAATGGGCTCCCTCATGGCTGCCGGCAAGGCTGAACTCGTCGAGACACGCAAGCGCAGGTCGCGCGATCCCGAGGCGACGCGGGAGGCGATCCTCGAGGCCGCACGCACGCTTCTGTCCAAATATGGACCGGAGGCCATCAGCCTGTCCGAGGTCGCCCATCTCGCCGGGGTCAACCGCGGCACGGCCTATCAGCATTTTGAAACCCGTGAAAAGCTGATTCAGGCGACGGCGGAATGGGTCGCGGACAAGCTCTTCCGCACCATATTCGGTGATCCCGAGACAATCGGCGAGCGCCGTATCGATGAGGTCGATGTCGCCGAACTGAATGACCGTATCGCGCTGTTCGGCCTCGAGAATCCCGAACTGTGCCGCATCTGGCTGCTGCAGCTGCTGTCCTCGCCGGACCCGACGCAGGATCCCTTCTGGCGGGAATATTCGGGCTCCATCCAGCGCTTCGCCCAGACCGACCTGGCCAAGCCTGGCGTCGATGCGGAGGTGCTGGCCGTGCTGATGCTCTCGGGCGCCTTTCTCTGGCCGATCTGGGCGCGCTCCCATGCCAAGGATGACGAGGAACGGCGTGCGCTCAGCCAGCGTTTCGCGCGTGAGACGCTGCGGCTGTCGATGTACGGGTCGCTTCAGAGCGAGAAATTCCCCGACATCGCAAAACGGCTGGCGCGTGAAGGCGCAGCGCCGGGGGGATGAATGTGTACCCTTTGGCCAATATCATTGACACGGAAAAGGGAATTGTCTTGCACGACGCCATGGCCTTTTACTGAAGGCGGGGCCTCGCGGCCGGCGGCAGGGATGCGCTAAATTTATACAATCAAGTGAGGGAAAAATCATGTTCTCAGCGATAGTGATCGATAAGACCGACGCCGGCCAGACGGTAGCCGTCACCCAGGTTGACGAGGCGCAGCTGCCGGAAGGCGACGTGACCATCGACGTCCAGTACTCCACCCTGAACTACAAGGATGGCCTCGCCATCACCGGCCGGGGCCCGGTCGTGCGCAAGTTCCCGATGGTGCCGGGCATCGACCTGGTCGGCACGGTGCGCGAAAGCGCCAGCGCCGAGTTCAAGCCGGGCGACACCGTTGTCCTCAACGGCTGGGGCGTGGGTGAGGGCCATTGGGGCGGCCTCGGCCAGATCGCGCGGCTCAAGAGCGACTGGCTTATCAAGCTGCCCGCCGGCTTCAGCCCCAAGCAGGCGATGGCGATCGGCACCGCCGGCTACACGGCCGCCCTGTGCGTCGACGCGCTCATCAACCACGGTGTGACGCCCGACCAGGGCGAGGTGCTGGTGACGGGCGCGACCGGCGGCGTCGGCAGCGTCGCGGTCGCGCTCCTCAAGAAGGCGGGTTTCACCGTCGCCGCCGCGACCGGCAAGGCGAGCGAGGGCGACTATCTCAAGAAGCTCGGCGCCGAGACGATCATCGACCGTGCCGAGCTGTCCGAGAAGGGCAAGCCGCTGCAGAAGGAGCGCTGGGCGGCTGTCGTCGACTCGGTCGGCAGCAATACCCTGGCCAATGCCTGCGCGCAGACCAAGTATCGCGGCGCGGTAGCGGCCTGTGGCCTTGCCCAGGGCGGCGATTTCCCGGCCACCGTCATGCCCTTCATTCTGCGCGGCGTCGCGCTGCTCGGCGTGGACAGCGTTATGGCGCCCAAGGGCCCGCGCATGGCGGCATGGGACCGCCTGGCGAGGGATCTGGACGCGTCCGCGCTGGAACTGATCGCGGCGTCGGAGATCGGTCTCAGCGAGGCGATCCAGGTCGCAACCGACCTGATCGACGGCAAGGTGCGGGGCCGCGTCGTGGTCGACGTCAACCGCTGAGAGCTGCCTTCAAGAAAATGGTCGTCCCCGCGGAAGCGGGGATCCAGGGTCACGGAAAACCGCGCTCTCGGCACTGGATTCCCGCTTTCGCGGGAATGACCATCTTCTTTTGCAGAGGTCCCTTTTTTTCGCGGGATGATGACCGCTACACTGAATCTGGCTGAGGGAAGAGGAGGCCATGCCCAGTTCTGTCGAAATCGTTGACGGCATGTCGCTCGTTCGCGGCATTCCCCTGTCGGAAGAGGCTGGCATCGGACCGCTGACGCTGGGCGGTTACCTCAAGGCGCTGACCGCCCGCTTCGGCCCGCGCGAGGCGGCGGTGATGCATCTGGGAGACAAGGTCGAGCGCTGGACCTATGACGATCTCTGGGCGCGCTCGCTCGAGGTCGCCCGGGCGCTGACCGCTTGCGGTGTCGGCAAGGGCACTAGGGTCGGCATCCTCGCCACCAACCGCCTGGAGTTCCTGTCCGGCGTGTTTGGCACCGCGCTGGCCGGCGGTGTCGCGACCACCATCAGCACCTTCTTTACTGCCGCCGAGCTTGAGGTCGTGCTTCAGGCCTCCTGCTGCTCGGTGCTGCTGCTGGAGCGCAGCGTGCTGAAGAAGGACTTCGCCGCAATGCTGGCCGAGCTTGAGCCCGCGGTCGCGACCGCCGCGCCCGGCGAGCTGGCGTCGCTCAAATTCCCCTATTTGCGCCATGTCGTGGCGGTGGACAGTGAGGAGGCGCATGGCGCCCTCGAGGGCTGGAGCCGCTTTCTCGCGCGCGGCCAATCGGTCTCGCCGGCGCTCGTCGAGGCGGCAGCCGCCGCCGTCGCCCCCAGCGATCCTGGTGTCCTGTTCTTCTCGTCCGGTTCCACCGGCAAGGCCAAGGGCATCCTCTCCGCGCATCGCGGCGTCTGCCTCCAGCTCTGGCGCTGGGCGCAATGGTACGCCATTCAGGAGCCGCCGCGCACATGGTCGGCCAATGGCTTCTTCTGGTCTGGCAATTTCGCCATGGCGCTCGGCGGCACATTGTCCTCGGGTGGCACGCTGATCCTCCAGCGCTGGTTCGACGCGGCCGACGCGCTGTCGCTCATGGAGAAGGAGCGGGCCAGCATGGTGATCGCCTGGCCGCACCAGTGGGCGCAGCTCGTCTCGGCCCCGAATTGGGGCACGGTGGACCTGTCCTCGCTCAAATATATCGACCGCGACACGCCCATTGCCCAGCACCCGACCATCTCGACCGACTGGACCGAGAACAAGGCAGCCTATGGTAATACCGAGACTTTCACCCTGATCTCGACCTTTCCCGCCTGCACGCCGCAAGAGGTCACGGGCAACAGCCATGGCCTGCCCACGGCCGGCGCCACGATCAAGATCGTCGATCCGATGACTGGCCGCATCGTGCCGGTCGGCGAACGGGGCGAGATCGCCGTCAAGGGGCCGACGCTGATGCTCGGCTATATCGGCATCCCCCTCGACCAGACGCTTGACGAGGAAGGCTTCTTCCGCACCAATGACGGCGGCTATGTCGATGAAAAGGGCAGGCTGTTCTGGGAAGGACGGCTGAACGACATCATCAAGACAGGCGGCGCCAATGTGTCCCCGATCGAGATCGACGAGGTTATCCGCAACTGCCCGGGCGTCAAGGTCAGCCAGACCGTCGGCGTGCCGGACGAACTGCTGGGCGAGCTCGTCGTCTCCTGCATCGTGCCGCACGATGGCGTCAGCCTCGACGAGGCGACCGTGCAGGGCTTCGCCAAGGCCTCGCTCGCCAGCTACAAGGTGCCGCGCCGGGTGCTGTTCTTCGCGCAGGACGACCTCAAGACCACCGGCAGCGCCAAGATCGTAACCGCCGACCTGCGCAAGCTGGCCGCCGAACGCCTGGCGGCGCAAGCCTCGGCCTGAAGCGGCCGGAGCTTGACCCCGAACCACCGTTCGGGCTGAGCGAAGTCGAAGCCTTGAGTCGAGCGGAGCGAGGCCAGAAGCTTCGCCTCCGCCCTTAACTCTGAACCGTCCGCTGCGCGCGTGCCTTGCTGCTCTGCACAATCTAGCCTTGACAATTATAAGCAATGCTATAATAACGTCGCCTATGGAGAATGTCGGGACCCTGGTAAGCGATGTGGCGCGGCTGCTGCGGCGCGCCTTTGATGAGCGCGCCCGGGATCTCGGCATGACGCGTCCGCAATGGCAGGTGCTGTCGTTGCTCTCCCGGCATCAGGGCATCAACCAGGGCGGACTTGCCGACCTGCTGGAAGTCGAGCCGATCACGCTGTGCCGGATGATCGACCGGCTGCAGGAGGCGGGCCTGGTGGAACGCCGCCGCGATCCTGCGGATCGGCGGGCATGGCGCCTGTTCCTGTCGGACAAGGCCTACGCCTTGCTGGATGAGCTGCGACCGGTGGCGGACGAGATGCTGGAGGCCACCCTGGAGGGGCTCACCGAGGAGGAGCGCGGTATCCTGGTTGGCGCGCTTGACCGGATGCGGCAGAATCTCTCGCGCAAGCCGCCCAATCCACTGGTCGCCAATGGCTGAACGGGATCCGCGGATCGCGACCGAGCTGCGCCAGCCGGCACGCGCACGGTGGATGTCGCGCGCAGGCAGGATCGCGCTGATGCTGTCGGTTCCGCTCCTGATCGCGGCGGGGCTCATCTATTACTACATCGCCAATGACCATTATGTCTCGACCGACAATGCCTATATCCACCAGGACAAGGTTTCGGTGAGCGCCGAGGTGGGCGGCACCATCATTGCGGTGGCCGTTCGCGAGAACCAGCATGTCAAGGCCGGGGACCTGCTGTTCCGGATCGATCCGGCGCCCTTCAGGATCGCGGCCGCCCAGGCCGACGCCTCCATCGCCGCCGCGCAGGTCAAGGTCGGCAGCATGGAAACCGAACTGCGGGGGTCGAGCGTCGACATCGACCGCGCCCGCGAGGAGGTCGCCTATTTCCGCAAGGCCTATGAGCGGCAGGCCGAACTGCTGCGCAGCGGCTTCACCACCCGCGCGAATATCGAGGCGGCCGAACATGCCCTGGCCGAAGCGAACAGCCGCTTGGCGGAGGCGATCGCCGAGGCTGCCAAGCTGCGGGCCGATCTCGCCACCGGCCAGGCCGCGCCGGGCGTCAACCCGGCGGTGCTGGCCGGGCGCGTCCAGAAGGCGCAGGCGCTGCTCAATCTGCGCAGGACAGAGGTGCGCGCGCCTGTCAGCGGGATCATCAGCCAGGCCGACCGGCTGCAGGTGGGGCAATTATTGCCGCAGAGCCTGCCCGCTGTCAGCATCGTGGTCGATGATCGCAGCTGGGTGGACGCCAATTTCAAGGAGACCGACCTTGCCCGCATGCGGGTGGGCCAGCCGGTCGAGATCACGGTGGACGCCTATCCCGGCATGACGCTCCGGGGCCGTGTCGCCAGCATTGGCGCTGGCACCGGCTCCGAATTTGCCATCCTTCCGGCGCAGAATGCCAACGGCAACTGGGTCAAGGTGACGCAGCGCGTCCCGGTGCGCATCGCGCTCGACCAGAAGCCCGATCGTCCCTTGATCGCCGGTCTTTCCACGCATGTCCGCGTCGACACCCGTAATTAGCGAGGTCGGCGACCGGCCGGCGCTGGAATGTCGTCATGCCGGGCTGCTCCTGGCCGCGATCATAGCCCTGTCCATCTGCCAGTTTCTGGATGCCACCGTCGCCAATGTGGCCCTGCCGCACATGCAGACCAGCCTCGGCGCGTCGATGGACACGGTCAGCTGGGTCCTGACCAGCTTCATCATCGCCAGCGCGATCGCCACGCCCATCACCGGGTGGCTCTCCGACAGATTTGGCTCGCGCCGGATGTTCCTGGGTGCCTGTACGGGGTTCCTGCTGACATCGATGCTGTGCGGCATTGCGACGTCCCTGCCGGAAATGGTCCTCTTTCGCGGCCTGCAGGGCGTTTCCGCAGCGCTGATGGGGCCGATGTCGCAGGCGATCATGTATGATGTCACTCCGCCCAGCAAGCAGACGCGCGCCATGTCGATCTGGAGCATGGTGGTGGTCGTCGCGCCGATCAGCGGTCCTTTTGTCGGGGGTTATCTGACCGACATGCTGAACTGGCGCTGGGTCTTCTTCGTGAACCTGCCTGTCGGCATACCCGCGCTGGCGCTGGTTTGGTGGCTGCTGCCGTCGCGCCCCATCGATCGGCGGGAATTGGACCTGTTCGGCTTCTCCATGCTCGCGCTTGGTCTGGCAGCGCTCCAGCTCATGCTGGACCGGGGCGAGCACAAGGACTGGTTCCAGTCCTGGGAGATCATCATCGAGTGCGCCGTGGCGATATCCGGCTTCTGGATTTTCGCGATTCACAGCATGCGGGCACGCACGCCGCTCTTTCACGCCTCCCTGCTGCGGGACCGCAACTTCATCGCCGCGCTGGGGCTGATGGTGGTAATCGGCATCGCCAGCATCGCGCTCGGGGCGCTGCTGCCGACCATGTACCAGAGCATTTATGGCTACAGCGTCACGGACACGGGCCTGCTGCTGGCGCCGCGCGGCGTGGGTGTGGTCATGACCATGTGGATCACTGACTATCTGATCCGCAAAATGGACTATCGCTACGTCGCCACCTTCGGTTTCCTGATCGCGGCCTTTTCGATGTGGACCATGACAAAGTGGTCGATTGACCAGTCCTATGAGACGATCATCGCCTCGAGCATGATCCAGGGGCTTGGGCTTGGCTTCGTCTCCGTGCCGATGCAGCTTCTGGGCTTTGCACGGCTGCCGGTGCAGCACCGGATGGAGGGGGCGGCGCTGTTCTCGCTGTTCCGCAATCTGGGCGGCTCCTTCGGCATCTCGGTCATCGTCACCACCCTGGCCCGCAACACCCAGGTCAGCCATGCCGACCTCGCCACGAACATAACCTCCTACAGTCTCCCCGGCTTTGATCTCGCCACGCTTGCCGATCGGTTCGGCAGCTTTGGCGGATCGGGGATGCTGATGCTCGACGGCATCGTTAGCAAGCAGGCGCTGATGATTTCCTATTTGGACTGCTTCTACATGATATTCTGGGTGATGCTGCTCATCGCGCCCTTGCCCCTTTTGGCAGCGCGACCGCGGCCGGAGGGCAAGGATCTGCAGGACGGGCCGCTGCTGGAATCGCACTGAACGGCAACGCTTGGCGGTGACGCGCCGTTTGATCGCAGCCGCGATGCGCTTATCACTTGTTCAAATCGCCATGTCGTGCACACGCTGATCCTCGCAATCTTACTTTTTCCGGGAGCAGGACGTGGCAAAGGTCATAGTGATTACTGGCGCGGGCATGGGCCTGGGGCGCGCGACGGCGCGGCGGCTCGCGGCCGACGGCAACACGCTTGTCCTGCTTGGCCGGACCTTGTCCAAGGTGGAGAAGGTCGCCGATGAGCTGGGCCACGGCGCCTTCGGCGTCGCGTGCGACGTATCCTCCGCCGATTCCGTGCGGGCCGCCTTCGCCAGCATTGCCGAGCGGCACGCGAAGATCGACGTGCTCATCAACAATGCGGCGATCTATCAGCCCTTCCTGGTCACGGAGGCGACGGACGAACAGATCGCCGCCTCGCTCGCGACCAACATGGCTGGGCCGGTCTATTGCTGCCGTGCCGCCATTCCGATGATGGGACCGGGCGCCCATATCATCAACATCAGCAGCGAATCCGCCATCATGCCCTTTGCCATGCTGAGCATGTACCAGAGCACCAAGGCGGGGCTGGAACGCTTTTCCGAGTCGCTCCATGCCGAGCTGATGCCGGACGGCATCCGGGTGACCATGACGCGGTGCGGGCAGATGAAGGACGATGACTCGACCTGGGACATCGACCCGGCCGTTGCGGGCCGGTTCGTCCAGTCCAACATGGAGC
>DATJLC010000180.1:0-5548 GCA_035490755.1 Sphingobium sp. | reverse complement strand
GGCGCCTCTGAGGGAAAAGGCAAATGCTGCCGGTGGAGCTCGCTTTCGGAGAGGCCCTCTCTCGGGCCAAGGTCACCTAGCGCACTGGCCAGCCAAATGCCGCTGAGGTGGATGCCCCGCGAGGATTCGAACCTCGATTGACGGAGTCAGAGTCCGTAGTCTTACCTTTAGACGACGGGGCAACGAGGCTGGCCGATTAGCCCTGCGATCGGACGGGGTCAAGGTGGTTGTCGCACCTCCGCGCTTCTCTTCTCACCTGACGAATGCCGCCGCTTGCCATCCTCGGCGGCAACGCCTAGCCTGCGACCAAGTCCCGGCGCGTTTGGCGCCCGGTTGCTGAATAGAAAAGTTGATTTGCGATGGGGTTGGAAACTTCACAGGCGCCCCGGCCGCCAGCGGCGCCAGACGCGACGTCGAACTCCACGGATGTGCTGCCACGCACGCCCAATGGCATTGGCCTGAATGGGGCCAGGCCCACAGGGCGGGGTCCGCTCCGCACCCATTATGCCGCCATCGACCTTGGCACCAATAATTGCCGCCTGCTGATCGCCCGGCCTGACACGCAGGGCTTTACCGTCATAGACGCCTTTTCGCGCATCGTCCGGCTCGGCGAGGGCGTAAGCGCGACCGGGCGATTAAGCGAGGCGGCGATTGACCGCGCGGTGTCCGCCCTGTCCGTATGCGCGGCCAAGCTACGCCGCCGCAATGTCGCGCTCGCCCGGTCCGTCGCGACCGAAGCCTGCCGCCGCGCTGCCAATGGCGACGAATTCGTTCGGCGTGTCTATAATGAGACCGGCATCAAGCTCGACATTATCAGCGCCCGCGAAGAGGCGCGGCTCGCCGTCCTGGGCAGCCACACCCTGCTCGAACCCGGCCAAGGGCCCGCCGTTATTTTTGACATTGGCGGCGGATCGACCGAACTGGTGCTGGTCGACACCAGCAACGCCGAGCCGCGCATCGTCGACTGGCACAGCGCACCCTGGGGCGTCGTCTCGCTTGCCGAATGGATCGGCGACATGGCGCATGGCGATGCCATCATGCGGCGCGAGGCCTATCGGCGAATGCGCACCCAGGTATCGGCGGCGTTCCAGCCGTTCGCGGATCGACTGCCGACCGCCCGGCCTTGCCGCCTGCTCGGCACGTCCGGCACGGTGACGACACTCGCCAGCGTGCATCTGGGCCTGCCGCGCTATGACCGCTCGACCATCGACGGGCTGATCGTGCCAACCGAGACCATGCGCACGATTGCAGCGCGGCTATCCGACCTGGACCTGGAACAGCGCGCCGCCCTGCCATGCATCGGGCCGGAGCGGGCGGACCTCGTCGTCGCCGGCTGCGCCATCCTCGAGGGCATTCTCGACATCTGGCCGGCCGAACGCTTGTCGGTAGCGGACCGGGGCATCAGGGAGGGCATATTGCGCAGCTTGATGCACGGCTCCACCGCGATAGACGCCTGGCGGCAAGCCGACGCGTGACACGGGGCAGCGGACAAGGGCGGGTCAGGGTACGATCGGCGCGGGGAAGGACGGCCCAATCGACCCGCTGGCTGGAACGCCAGCTCAACGACCCCTATGTGCGCCGCGCCAAGGCGGATGGCTATCGCAGCCGCGCAGCCTACAAGCTGATCGAGTTGAACGAGAAATTCGGCCTGCTGAAGGGCGCCCGCGCCATTGTCGACCTGGGCGTCGCGCCGGGTGGCTGGTCGCAGGTAGCAAGCAAGCTCTGCCCGGCCGCACGCATCGTCGGCATCGACCTGTTGCCGGTCGATCCGCTCCCCGGCGTGACGCTCCTCCAGATGGACTTCATGGACGACGCGGCGCCCGCACGGCTGATGGAGGAACTGGGCGGGGCGCCTGACCTCGTCCTCTCCGACATGGCGGCGAACACGGTGGGCCACACCCAGACCGACCATCTGCGCACCATGGCACTGGTCGAGGCGGCTGCCTGGTTCGCGATCGAGACCCTGCGTGACGGCGGCGCTTTTATCGCCAAGGTGTTCGCGGGCGGCACCGACGATGCGCTGCTGAAAGTGCTGAAGCAGCATTTTCGCACGGTCAAGCACGCCAAGCCGCCAGCCAGCCGCAAGGGATCGAGTGAGTGGTATGTGGTCGCACAGGGCTTCAAGGGCGCTCAGCCAGTCCCGCGCGGCTAGAACAGCAGCCGTCCGACGGACCTGGTCAGGTCTTCACAGGCTTCCTGAACCGCCTTGCATAAGCTGCCGAGCGGATAGGCACGCCTGCCTGGCGCGTTCGATCTGCTTTCGGAGCTCCCGGCAGTCAGCCAGTCCTTCTATGGGAGTGAAATCCACCAGTTCATGCTTTTCCCGGTCGGTCACACCGCTGTCGCTGATCATGGTCGTACCCCTTGGTTCACGAAATGCCAGCCTGGTCGGCCGTCATCGATGACACGTGATAACGGCTTGACACTGGCGACATCGTGACAGCGATCACAAGATCGTTCCAAATTCGCGCATCAGGCAGCGCGGTGGAATATCTCCGGCAGGCCCACCTTCGAGCGGATCGACGGCGCGCGATCTCAGCCGCCGTGCTCTTTCGTCCGCGCTTTGGCGATCGCTGCCTTCAGCGCGTCATAGCCGACGGCGCCGTTCAGCACCTGATCGCCGACGATGAACAGCGGCGTGCCGCTCGCGTTGACGGCCTGGGCAAGGCGGATGTTGTTGGTGATTTCCGGCGAGGTCGTGCGCGTGCCCAGGATTGCCTGTACCTTGGCCTTGTCGAGGCCTGCGCTTGCGGCAGCGGCGAGGATCGACTGCCTGTCCACCGTACCAGCGCCGTACATCCCGCGGTGGAAGGCGGCATAGCGTCCAGCCTCGGCCGCGTGAAGACCAACGCGCGCGGCCGCGGCACTCATGTCACTGAGGATCGGAAGTTCGCGATAGACAATCCGCAGCTTCTTGTCCTCGGCCAATAAGCGGTCGATATCGGCCACCGATGCCTTGCAATAGCCGCAGGCATAGTCGAAGAACTCGACGAGGGTGACGTCGCCATTGGCGGCGCCTTCCCAGGCGCCAGCATAGGGCTTTTCGAGTTCGGCGCGGTGCTCGTCAACAACTTCCGCGACGCGCTTCTCCTGGAGCTTGCCCAACGCCTCCGGAATGATCTCCGGATGGGTGAGAATATAGTCTCGCACCACCGCCTCGATCCGGGCGCGGTCCGCCGCCGGCATGTCCTGGG
Organism: Sphingobium sp.; assembly: GCA_035490755.1. GTDB lineage: Bacteria > Pseudomonadota > Alphaproteobacteria > Sphingomonadales > Sphingomonadaceae > Sphingobium. The sequence continues at coordinate 2,354 of DATJLC010000180.1, read as the reverse complement.
CGGATCCGCCAATGGTAGCGGCTACCGCCACGCCACCGAGCGCACCTACTGCCACCAGGGCAAGACGCATGAGGAACGGCCGGCCGCCGGATGGGCGTGGGCCGGTCCGCGCGGCGAGCGCGGCCCATATGGATCGCCCCGCCCGCAGGCTTGCCGAAAGGCCGGTTGTGCTGCTCATCTGCTCGTGTCTTCCTTTTTCTTCTTGTTCTTCTTGCTGTCCATTGCCGCACGGGAGACCATGGCAATGTCCTGCGCGCGTAAATGGTCGTTGGTGCCAGGCTTCAAGGTCGCCATGGCCATCTCCGCCTGACGCAGTGCCTGGGCGCTGTTGCCGGAGAGATTGGCCTGTTCGGCGCTGGCGAGGGCGGCGCGGGCTGTGTCGCCCTTGCGGGCATAGACATTGCCGAGCACGTACCAGCCGAACGGATTGTCGCGGTCACGGCTCAGTGATGTGCGCAGCACCTTTTCCGCCTCGTCGAGATAACGGCCGTCATCGGTAGCGACGATGGCATGGCCGAGCATGGACGCGATGAGCGGATTGCCGCCGGTTCCAGCGACCGCGCGCCGGAGCGGCTCTATCGCCTCGGCGGGGCGGCCGGATTCCAGCAAGATCTGGCCCTTCAACTCCAGGAAATAGGGATCGTCCGGAATGCTTTTCAGGAGCGCATCGGCATTGGCCAGCGCCTGATCGGGATAGGCGCCCTTGTGATAAGCATAAGCGCGGGCGTAATTGGCGGGGATCGTCTGATCGCTCGCCGGATATTTGCGCAGCGTAACGGGCGGATCGGAGACGAAGCCGATCAGCTTTGCCTTTACCCTCTTGAAGCGCGCTTCCAACGCCGGGTCAGTCGGCTTGTTCCAGGCAGGATCGGCCCGATAAAGCTCGGTCAGCGTGGACAGACGATCGCCGGACAGCGGGTGGGTACTGCCATAGACGGCGTCGGAGGCCAGGTCCGGCGCCAGTCGATACTCGAGATTCTGCAGCTTTTTGAAGAATTCCAGCGTGCCCTTGCCACTGATCCCGGCGGCATGAAGATAGCGGGCGCCGGCGAGGTCCGCGCTGCTTTCCTGGGTGCGGCTGAAGGCAAGATATTTGCCCATCGCGGCCTGCTGTCCGGCCGCCAGAATGCCCATGCCCGCCTCGCCGCCGCCCGCCGCCATCACCGCCGCGCCCAGCACGAGGCTGAGGAGCGTGATACCGGTCGCCGCCTTGATGCCCTCGCTGGAGCGGATGACATGGCCACCCTCGATATGACCGAGCTCATGGGCGATGACGCCCTGCACCTGGTTGATATTGTCCGCCTCGGCAATGAGGCCCGTGTGGATCCACACGATCTGCCCGCCGGCGACAAAGGCGTTGATGGCGGGGTCATTGATCAGAAAGATCTGGACGTTGCCGGGATCGAGCCCGGCCGCCTTGATGAGCGGCGCGGCGGCGGCGTTCAAGAGCGCCTCGGTCTCCGCGTCGCGCAACACCTCCTGCGCCCGGGCTGGCGCGGCGAGGATGGCAAAAGCGGCAAGAATGGCGACAGCCGTTCGCAGCGCCGCGGCCAGGCGCCGGATCATGCGGGGGCCAAGAGAAAGGGGAAAGACCATCGTTGTGCCATAGCCCGTTCATCTGAACAGGTCATGACCCACGCCGGTCGCCTCCCCCTTTTCACCACGACTGTACCGGGTGGATCATGACCCTGGTTTCTGCTTGACCTGGGACCCGTGGTCCATCGATCCTAGTTGCCGAATGTGCGCTGCCACCAGCCGCGACGCGGCTCGCCAGCCTCCTCGCCCTCGCTGCCGGATGCCGGAACAGCCTCATCGACGCCCGTGTCCGCTTCAGCAGCGGGCGGCGCGGCCTCCGATTCGGCGACCGGCTCCGCTTCGGCCGCTGCCTTGCGTGTCCGGCGAGCCTTGGGCTTGGCCGGCGCTTCGGCTTCGGCCACCTCGGGAGCAACCGCCGCCTTCGTGGTCCGGCGGGACTTGCGCTTGGGCTTGGCTTCCTCAGCGGGTGCCTCTTCCGCTGCGGGTGCCGCATCAGCCGCCTCGACCGGGATTTCCCCGGCGGTTTCGGCCACGGCATCCTTGCGGGCGCGGGGACGGCGGCGCGCCTTGCGCTCGGCAGGCGGCGGTGCGTCGGGCGCCTGTTCGCCGACCGCGGGCACAGCTTCGGGCTCTTCACCGAGAGATTCGACCGGCGCCTCACCGGCCTCTTCGACGGCTTGCGATTCAGCGGTATCGACGGCCTCCGCAGCCTCGGCAGCGGCTGCACCGCCCCTGCGACGACCACCACGACGCCCGCGACGGCCCTTGCGGGGGGCGCCTTCGTCACCGGCGGCGCGTTCCCCCTCCGGCTCGGAGAC
>DATJLC010000179.1:0-6615 GCA_035490755.1 Sphingobium sp. | reverse complement strand
GATCAGCTCATATTGCATATTGTCGACCCAGATGAAGGCGAGCCGGTTGGTGGCCGGCCCGCTGCCTTTGGGTGTCCAAACCTCGGTCGTCACCTCGATCTGAGAGACCTGGGTGACGCCGGACCGGCTGCGAAAGGCATCCACGGCCTTGTCGATGTTCCGCGTTACATAGGCGTTCTGATAGTGATAGCCTTCGATCATCTCAGCCTTCCCGCGCCACGTCGTAGCGCGACAGATAGCGCTCGAAGCCCGGTGCCAACTGCTCGACAGACAGCCCATATTGCTCGAGTTTATACTCATGCTTGCCGAACTTGCCCTGCGGATTGTCGGCCAGCCACTGGGTCATCGCCGCCTCGGCCTCCGGCGTGAAATCATCGCCGATCGCCTTGTAGAGCGCGCGCATGGTCTCGATGGGGCTCTTGGTCAGTTCGTCATAATGCAGGTCGACAATGCTGTCCTCACCGTTCCGCTCCCGGAAATCCATGATGCGGTTGAGATGCTCATTGGTCTGATAGGTGCAATCCTGGCCGATCCATTCAAGGTCCGCATCGCCCGTGAAACCCCTGTGGCCAAGCGTGATGATGCTGCAGAAGGAGCCGATGGCGGTGAACGGGTCGCGGTGCGTCCAGACCAGCCGCGCGTCGGGATAGATCTCCCGCACCGTGTCGAGCCAGAGCGCGTGCGAGGGCATCTTGAGGTTCCAAATGCCCGGCGCGTCCGCCTGCAGCAGCTGCAGGAAACGCTTGTGATAGAGATAGGCCGAGCGCATGTCCGTCGAGAGCAGCCAGTCGCGGTAATTGGGCAGCTTTCCGCGCGATTCCAGGGCCAGCGCCTTGAAGTCGTGCGCCATGAAGAAGATGCACTCATTGGGATAGACGGCCGAGTTGCGATAATATTTGCCCGCACCCGGATTGGCCGCCAGCCGCGCCTTCTCCTGCTCCAGCCGGGCCAGCGCGCGCGGGTCGGTCCTGAGCGTCGCGCCGGTCGCGGGCGGGACCGGATCGTCGATCTCCCAGGTCAGGGGCGAGCGCCGCGCCGGGTCGCAGGCGAGCAGGTTGCTGAGCAGCGTGGTGCCGGTGCGCGGAATGCCGAACACGAAAACGGGCCGCTCGATTGGCCGCTCGAGCAGTTCGGGACGGCCCGCCAGATAATCCGTCGTCTTGAGCCGGTCGGCCAGCAGCTTCACCAGGCTCGCCTCGTTCCGCTCCTGGCCGGCATCCGTCATGCTGATGGCGTTCATGTCCGCGATCAGCACCTCCAGCCCCTCGCGGAAGCTGTCGCTGTCAAAGCGGTCGAGGCCGGTTTGCTTCTGGGCGGTTTCGATCAGTTGATCCGCGACGAGTTTAGCCATTCGACGGCCCTCCTGTAATTTGCTGGTCAGCAAGCACTTGGTTCGAGGCCCTATCCCGCCGCAACGCCCTTCACGGTAGAGACCGGGCCGAAGTATCGAGCTTCGGCCAACAAGGTCCGCGCGTTATTTCCGGACCCGCAGCATGCGCTGGCGGAACTGCCGCGGCGTAACGCCCGTGGCACGGCGGAACGCATAGGAAAAGCTTGATGTCGATGAGAAGCCGATGGCGTAGGCAATGGCCTTGACGCTGTCGTCGGTGCCAAGAAGGCGCTTGGCGCTGTCGATCCGGCTTTGCACGACATAATCGCCGATCGAGCAGCCCCGGCTGGACCGGAACCCGCGCGTCAGCTGCCGCACCGACAGGTTGCACAGTTCCGCAAGCTCGGTCAGCGTGGGCGGCGCGCGCCCGTCGCGCAACCGCTCGTCAATCAGCCGCAGCCGCCAGGAGGCGAGGCCGCCGCTGACCGGAGCATCCGTGACCGCCTCGCAATAGCGGGCGAGTTCGATGGCGAGCTGGCCCGCGATCATCTCGACCAGCAGGGCACTGGCGAAGCCCGGGCTGCGCGCTTCCTGCGCCATGCGGCGCAACAGGTGGCGAATGGTGCCGCTGGAAATGTCGAGGCTCGCCTCCAGCCGGCGATCGGTCCAGTCGATTTCCTCGCCGAGCCATTGCCGGATCGGCTCCGCGTGCAGCTGGCACACGATCGACGCCTGAGAACAGCTCGCGTCGTTCTTCACATGCATGGGCTGGCCGGGCGGCACCAGGAACAGGTCGCCAACCCGTTCGAACCGGTGCGGGCCCCAGCGGTCATGATAGGATGCGCGGGTATTGACCGGACGCGGCGTCAGGCAGAGATCGAGCCAGTAGACATCGTCGCGGCAGAGGATGGAATCGGCCGGCGCGGGAATATGGAACCGGACGATCTGCGTCGTGGCGATGGGCACGGAAAATTCCGCCTCGATCGTGGCTGTGGCCGGCGGCCGACTGGCACTGATCGTTGTTGCCATGCACCTCTCTCCAGGCGGAACGCTTGCCGGCGGCGATCTCGCATCAGAAGCTTGACCATAACCCATTCCGGCATGAATGCGAAATGCCGTTTGTCTCGGTATGAGCATTGTGGCTGGATGTCGACATATGACGAGCCCGCCCGCGATATCAACAATAAGGCCCGGTTTCGACACATCGGCGCAATCACAACACTCTGAGCGCTGGCCGGGTCCGGTGCTAATATGAGACCTGCTGACTCTGGCTTGTTTTGGGAGGGATCTATGGCGAAAGGCCTGTTCGACTGCACCGGCAAGGTAACGCTTGTGACCGGCGGCAATGGCGGCATCGGACTCGGCTTTGCAATGGGCACCGCCAAGCAGGGCGGCGACGTCGCCATCTGGGCGCGCAACGCCGAAAAGAACGCCGAAGCCAAGGCGAAGCTGGAAGCGGCGGGCGCGGGCCGGGTCATCACCTATCAGGTCGATGTCAGTTCCGAGGAACAGATCATCGCCGGCTATGACCAGCTGATGGCCGATTTCGGCCGCATCGACTGCGTTTTCGCCAATTCAGGCGGCGCGCCGCGCTTCAATTCGGTGTTCGAGATGCCGACCGCCGAATGGCACAAGTTCCTGGATGTCGCGCTGCACGGCGCCTTCATCACCCTGCGCGAGGGCGCCCGCCACATGGTCGCGCGGGCCGAGGCGGGCGAGCCGGGCGGTTCGCTGGTCGCCTGCGGCAGCCTGTCGCTGTTCCAGGGCCTGCCGGGCAAGCAGAACTATGCCGCCTCCAAGTCCGCCGTCGCGGCGGTCATCCGCTGCATGGCGATCGAGTTCGGCAAGCACAAGATCAGGGCGAATATCGTGGCGCCCGGCCTCATCATGACACCGATGATGGGCGGCGAGGAGAATGTGAAGGCGCTGGCCGGCATGTTCGGCCCGCAGGTTCCCCTCCAGCGCGTCGGCTATCCCGAGGATTTCGAGGGCATCGGCGCCTATCTGTGCAGCGATGCCTCGTCCTTCATGACCGGTGAGACGATCACCATCGACGGCGGATACATGGTCCGGCCGTAGGCGCGTGCCCGGAGAACGAACATGCCAGTCCTGAACATCCACGACGTGAACGACGTCCGGCTGGACCCCAGTGAGCCACCGGTGCCGGGCGACGAGGATGTCGTCATCAAGGTCAAGGCGTGCGGCATCTGCGGCAGCGATCTCAGCTACATCAAGATCGGCGGCATCATGCGCAAGCCCGGCGGCGTCACGCCGATCGGCCATGAAGCGGCGGGCGAGGTGCTCTCGGTCGGCAGCGCGGTCAAGGACGTGTCGGTCGGCGACCGCTTTGTCATCAACCCCATGAACACGCCGAGCAACATCGGCAGCGGCGGCCCGGAAGGCGCCTTTACCGACCAGCTGCTGGTGCAGCAGGCGCGCGTCGGCGACAGCCTGCTGCCGATCCCCGACGACCTGCCCTATGAAATTGCCGCGATGACGGAGCCGCTGGCCGTCGCCATGCACGGCGTCAACCGCGCGGAGGTGAAGCCCGGCGACAAGGTTGCGGTGTTCGGCTGCGGCCCCATCGGCCTCGGCATGGTGCTGTGGCTGGTCGATCGGGGCGTCACCGATGTCGTCGCCTTCGATCTGGCGGATGAGCGCCTGGAACGGGCCATGGCGCTCGGCGCCAAGGCTGTCGTCAACCCGTCCAGGGAGAATGTGCGGGCGCGCCTGCTGGAACTGCACGGCCCCGGACGCGTGCTGAGCCGCGATGCGGTCGGTACCGATGCCTTTATCGACGCGGCCGGCGCGCCCAATCTGCTGATGGACGTGATCGGCATGGCCAAGTTCCAGTCGCGCCTGGTCATCACGGCGGCCTATATGAAGCCGGTCGAGATCAACCTCGGCATGATGCTGACCACGGAAATGACGATCACGACCGCGCTTGGCTATCCCACCGAAATGCCGGAGGTCGTCGCCGCCCTGCCCCGCCTGCGCGAGAAGATCGAGACGATGATCAGCCATCGCCTGCCCCTGAGCCAGGTTATCGAGGGGCTCCGCATCGCGGCGACGCCCCAATCCGCCAAAGTCATGATCAACTGCGACGAGACAGCACCATGAACAGCGACAACAAAACCGGAATGCCGCCCCTTGCAGCCATCGTCCAGGCTGGCGAGGGTCAGACGGAAGCCGTCAAGATCAATGACTTCATCGCCATGGTGCGGGATATCTCCAACGCCTATCTGGTGCAGACGGCTGATGGCGACGTCATGGTCAACACCGGCTTCAACCGAAGCATGGAGGGCAACAAGGCGCTGTTCGCACCTCTTCGGACCGGTCCGCTTCGCTACATCTTCCTGACGCAGGCGCATCTCGACCATTTCGGCGGCGTGCCCGCCTTTCGCGAGGCCGAGACCAAGGTCGTCGCCCAGCGGCGCTTTCCAGAGACGTGGCAGTTTTTCCAGGACCTGAACCCTTATCTCGGCCGGCGAACGGGCAAGCTGTGGGCGTTCAACCGCAAGGGTACCAACCCGCCGCCGAGCCCTGCCGTCGCGCTCGACATCCTCGTGGAGGAGCAGCAGACATTCGAAGTCGGCGGGCGCAGGTTCGAGGCGATCTCGACCCCCGGCGGGGAATCGCTCTGCTCGATGGTGGTGTGGATGCCGAACGAGAAGATTGTCTTCACCGGCAATCTTTTCGGGCCGGTATTCCTGGCCGTGCCCAACCTGACCACGACGCGTGGCGACAAGCCCCGGCTGGTGGTCAATTATCTCGACTCGCTGGACCGCGTCCGCAGGCTCGGCGCCGAGCTCCTCATCACCGGCCATGGCGAACCAGTGTGCGGCGCTGACCATATCCGTGCCAGCCTGGACAAGATGTATGATGCGGTCTCCTATATCCGCGACGAGACCATCAAGGGCATGAACGAGGGCAAGGACGTCCACAGCCTCATGCGCGACATCAGGCTGCCCGAACATCTCCAGCTCGGCGAGTTTCACGGCAAGGTGAGCTGGGCCGTGCGCGCGATCTGGGAGGAGCATTCCGGCTGGTTCCATTATGACAGCACGACCTCGCTCTACGGCGTGCCCCGATCCAGCGTGGACGCCGACCTGGCGGAACTGGCAGGCGGCGCGTCCACCATTGCGGCGCGGGCGCGCGTCCATGTCGATGCGGGGCGGCCGCTGGAGGCGATCCACCTGCTCGACGTCGCGCTGGGCGCGGAGCCCGGCAACAGGGATGCGCTGGCGGTCAAGAAGGATGCCCTTGAGGCGCTGCTTGCGGCATCGGGCAGCCAGAACCTGAGCGAGACAATGTGGCTCAAGGCCGAAATCGCAAGCACAGAGGCTGCGCTGGCCTGAATTAGGAGTCACGCGCCTTGGATGCGGCGGTTTGAAGGGAGACGATGGTGGATACGGGTCTGAAGGGCAAAAGGGTCTTGGTGACGGGCGGCGCGGCGGGTCTTGGCCGGGCGATCGCGCTGGCCTTCGCACAGGAGGGGGCGAACCTGATCCTCGTCGATATCAACGAGCAGGGCCTCGCCGACACGTCCAATGAAATCCGGGCGCTTGGCGTGGCCTGCGACGGGCACCGGCTGGACCTGATGATCGAGGAGGATGTGAAGGCATTCGGCGCGAAGATGTGCGCCGAGCACGACGCCATCGATGTGCTCGTGAACAATGCCGGCCTTGCCTATGGCGAGGCTAGCCGCGGCTTCGAGGATTTGAGCCTGGAAACGTGGCAGAAATTCCTCACGATCAACACTGTCATGCCCCTCATCATCGCTCAGGCGCTGCGTCCCGCGCTGGCAAAGGCCAAGGGCATCATCATCAATCAGTCCTCCATGGCCTCCAACGTCCCCTCGACCGTCTATGGCGTGACCAAGGCGGCACTCAACGCGATGACTTGCGGCATGGCGAACAGGTTCGCGTCGGACGGCATCCGCGTGAACGCCGTCGAGCCCGGCCTCATGGAAACGCCCGCCAACCTGGCCGGTCTGACCGACGAGACCTACAAGCGCGTCCAGAGCATGCAGCTGCTGCCGCTGCACGGCACGGCGGAGGACATCGCCAATCTGTACGTGTTCCTGGCGTCGAAGCAGGGCCGCTTCATCAACAAGGAGATCATCCTGTGCGATGCGGGCAATGTCATGCGGGGCTGGCGTTATTGAGCTGACAATCCTCCCCGGCGCGGGGAGGTGGCGCGCGCGAAGCGCGTGACGGAGGGGCTCGCCGGGCAGGCGCTTGCGGTGCAGACACCCCTCCGCCCCTGCGGGGCACCTCCCCGTG
>DATJLC010000178.1:0-20535 GCA_035490755.1 Sphingobium sp. | reverse complement strand
GGCCAAGGCGCTCAACGCCTTCATCGTCGAGACGCCGGAGTTGGCGCTGGCTGCTGCCGACGCGGCCGATGCAGCCCGGAGCGCCGGCAATCTGAAGCCCCTGTCCGGCGTGCCCATTGGCATGAAGGACCTGTTCTGCACCGCCGGCGTCCAGACCACCGCCGCCAGCCACATGCTGGAGGGCTTTACCCCGACCTATGAGTCGACCGTCTCGCAAAAGCTGTGGGATGCGGGCGCGGGCATGCTGGGCAAGCTCAACCTCGACCAGTTCGCCATGGGCTCGTCCAACGAGACCAGCTATTTCGGCAATGTCATCTCGCCGTGGCGGCGCGGCGGTGGCGACAATGCCCCGCTGGCGCCGGGCGGCTCCTCCGGCGGCAGCGCGGCGGCGATTTCGGCGCGGCTGTGCCCGGCGGCGACTGGCACCGACACCGGCGGATCGATCCGTCAGCCCGCCGCCTTTACCGGCATTTCCGGCATCAAGCCCACTTATGGCCGCTGCTCGCGCTGGGGCATCGTCGCCTTCGCAAGCTCGCTCGACCAGGCCGGGCCGATGGCGCGCACTGTCCGCGACAATGCGATCCTGCTGGAGGCGATGGCCGGGTTCGATCCCAAGGATTCGACCTCGCTCGATCTGCCCGTGCCGCAATGGGAAGCGGGCCTCTCGTCCGATCTCAAGGGCAAGAAGGTCGGCATTCCCAGGGAATATCGGGTCGACGGCATGCCGGTCGAGATCGACGCGCTGTGGGAACAGGGCATTGCCTTCCTCAAGGACGCGGGGGCCGAGATCGTCGAGGTGTCGCTGCCGCACACCCAATATGCGCTGCCGACCTATTACATCATCGCGCCGGCCGAGGCGTCGTCCAACCTCGCCCGCTATGACGGCGTGCGCTACGGCAAGCGCGAGCTGCCGGACGGGGCGGGCCTGCAGGACATGTACGCCGCGACCCGCGCCGCTGGTTTCGGGCCCGAGGTCAAGCGCCGCATCATGATCGGCACCTATGTGCTCTCGGCCGGCTTCTACGACGCCTATTACACCCAGGCGCAGAAGGTCCGCGCCCTGATAGCCCGCGACTTTGCGCAAGCGTTCCAGGCTTGCGACGTGCTGCTGGCGCCGACCGCGCCCTCGGCGGCATTCGCGCTGGGCGAAAAGCAGGCCGATCCGCTGGCCATGTACTTGAACGACGTGTTCACCGTGCCCGCCTCGCTGGCCGGGCTACCCGCCATGTCCGTGCCTGCCGGGCTGGACGGCACGGGCCTGCCGCTCGGCCTCCAGATCATCGGCCGGCCGCTCGATGAGCAGGGCGTCCTCAACGCCGCGCTGGCGATCGAGGAGCGGGCAGGCTTTGCGGCACGGCCGGAGCGGTGGTGGTGAGGTGGGCGGCACCGTAGGATCACTGATGCGCCCCAATCTCATCGTCATGCGCGCCGGGGACACCTCGCTGCACCCGAGCTGGTTCGAGGCGGAGGCGGGCGCGCGCAACTGGGACCTGCACATCAGCTATTTCGGCGACCGGGCTGAGCCCTATGGCACTTTGCCGGAGGGGGTGACGCTGTCGTTCGAGAAGGGGGCCAAGGGCGCCGGGCTGGATGCCTGCTTCCGGGCGCATCCTGGCCTTACCGACGGCTATGGCACGGTGATGGTGGCGGATGACGACCTTCAGCTCGTGACTGGCAGTTGGAGCCATGCCTTCGACAGGTTCAACGAGAGTGGCGCCCTGCTGGGCCAGGCGGCGCTCGACCATCGTTCGTTCTTCTCCCACGACGTCACGCTGCATCGCAAGGGATGCCTCTATCGGGAGGTGAATTTCGTCGAGATCATGTCGCCGATTTTCAAGGGCGAGTTCCTGCGCCAGTTTCTCGACATGTTCACCATCAGCAAGACGACATGGGGTCTGGACCTCATCATGTCGGCCAAGGCGCAGGCATGCGGCGGCAAGATCGTGATCATCGACGACGTCCAGATGCTGCACACCCGGCAGGTCGGTGCGGTCAAGGGCAATTACGGCGACGTCGCCTGCCCCAGGGAAGACCGCGACCAGGCGCTGGCCAAGGCCGGCGTCAAGCTGTTCAGCGGACGGACCCGCTGCGGCGTCAGGCCGGACGGGAGCAGGGTCAGCGGCTGGCGATTGTCTCTGCCCCCCATCAGTGCCTATTATTACCAGCTATTGAAAAGCCTGCTCGGCGTGAAGGTGATCCAGATCTAGCAGGCCGTTTGCCTCTTTCAGTTCCCATAGGTGACGTAAACATCGTGACTCAATCAAGCTATCGCATCCAGGGCGCAACCGGCGAGTGGGAGGTCGTGGTCGGCCTCGAGGTCCATGCACAGGTGGTCAGCAAGGCCAAGCTGTTCTCCGGCGCCGCCACCGCTTTCGGGGCGGAACCCAACAGCCAGGTCAGCCTGGTCGACGCGGCCATGCCCGGCATGCTGCCCGTGCCCAACAGGGAGTGCATCCGCCAGGCGGTGCGCACCGGCATGGCGATCAACGCGCAGATCAACCGCTGGTCGCGCTTCGACCGCAAGAATTATTTCTATGCCGACCTGCCGCAGGGCTACCAGATCAGCCAGCTCTACCACCCGCTGGTGGGCGAGGGCGCGATCGAGGTGACGCTGGACGAGAAGGACCCGGACAGCCCGGTCAAGACCATCGGCATCGAGCGCATCCATGTCGAGCAGGATGCCGGCAAGCTGATGCACGACCAGCATCCGACCCGCTCCTATGTCGACCTCAACCGGTCGGGCGTCGCGCTGATGGAGATCGTGTCGCGGCCGGACATGCGTTCTCCAGCGGAAGCAGGAGCTTATCTGAGGAAGCTCAGAACGATTCTGCGCTATGTCGGCTCGTGCGACGGCAATATGGAGGAAGGCTCCATGCGCGCCGACGTCAACGTGTCGGTGCGGAGGCCGGGCGATCCTTTCGGCACCCGGACCGAGACCAAGAACGTGAACTCCGTGCGGTTTGTCATGGCGACGATCGAGCTTGAGGCGCAGCGCCAGGTCGACGTGATCGAGGCCGGCGGCACCGTGGTGCAGGAAACCCGGCTGTTCGACCCGGACAGGAACGAGACGCGCTCGATGCGCTCCAAGGAGGATGCGCACGACTATCGCTATTTCCCGGACCCCGACCTGCTGCCGCTGGAGCTGGACGACGCGTTCCTGGAGGAATGCCGCCATTCGCTCCCCGAACTGCCCGACGCCAAGCGCCGCCGCTATGAGGATGGCCTTGGCCTGTCGAGCTATAATGCCGCCGTGCTGACCGCGGAGGCGGAGACGGCGCGCTGGTTCGAGGCGCTGCTGGCCGAAGGCGCACGCATCCAGAAGAAGAGCGAGGGCGAGGTCGCCAAGGCCTCGGCCAACTGGCTCCTCTCCGAACTGTACGGCGCTCTGAACCGCCTCGGCCGCACGCTCGACGACAGCCCGGTGACGCCGGAGCAGGGCGCCGAGCTGATCGCGCTGGTCGCGGACGGCACCATCTCCGGCACCATCTCCAAGCAGGTGTTCGAGATCATGCTGGAGACGGGCGAGGCGCCGGCCCGGATCGTGGAGGAGCGCGGCCTCAAGCAGACCAGCGACACCGGCGCGATCGAGGCGGCCGTGGCGAAGGTCCTGGCCGACAATGCCGACAAGGTGGAGCAGTACAAGGGCGGCAAGGAAGCCCTGTTCGGTTTCTTTGTGGGTCAGACGATGAAAGCCATGCAGGGGAAAGCGAACCCGCAGGTGGTGAATGAATTGCTGAAGAAGGCGTTAAGTTAAGCGATTGCCTTTCGACTATTTTGCGGTTAGCCAATCGTTACGGCATTAGTCGTAACGGGGGAGAGGAATGGCGGGAGCAGCGAGGCAGGCTATAGCCAGCGCAGTGACATTGTCTCTATGTCTGCCATTCACAGCGAGCGGCGCGCTTGCGCAAGCCCCGATCCAGTCGTTATCAAACAATCCAGAGGCCCGGCATATTCTGGCTGACAGCGCCTCGCCTTTTGGCGAGCATTCTCTTGGTGTCGAGGAAATTGCCAAGATTGAAATGCCGAAGTTGTACGGTCCTGTAACCGCCGCGGATGAAGCAAACTTTGACAAATATTATTATTTTCATCGCGCCGGCACGGACGTTGCTACCGCTTATGGCGATATAAGCGAATGCGATGGCTATGCCCGCGGGCTTGCGACAAGCATTCAGTATACCCAAGCGCCTTACCCCTATACCTATACGATGGCCGGAGCGATTGGCGGTGCGATCGGTAATGCAATGGTCGCGGCAATTTTCGGATCGGCCGAAAAAAGACGCATGCGTCGCGTGAACATGCGTGCCTGCATGGGCTTCAAAGGCTATCAGCGATACGGGCTGCCCAAGGATCTTTGGGAGAAATTCAATTTCGAGGAAGGGCTCGACGGTGTGACGGAAGAGGTCCGCCGGCATCTCCTGCAGCAGCAAGCGCTTGTCGCTGCCCGTGCCACGCCTGCTGAAAGGAGCCTTGAGCCATGATGCGCCCGCTTCTGTGTTCCGTGCTCGGGATGCTTGTCGCATTCCCCCTTGCCGCCAAGGCGCCGGAATTTGTCAAGTCGGCGCCCGTTGCGGATCGTCCGACTGTCGTGCGCGATTCCTCGCTCGGATATGTGTTGCTGCGTGCCGATCAGCCGACGCCTTTGCATCTGATGCGGATACCCACGGCTGAGGATCAGGCTGTCTATGACGACCTACGTGCCAAGGCGCTGGAGAAGGAACGAAAAAAATATCCCGGCAAAATGAAATCTTACGAGTCTCTGCTCGCCTCCTATAATGTCATTAAGAAAAACAACAGGTTGGCAAAAGAGCCGGTGAAGCCGATCGAACCAACCGAATCGAACTTTGTCTTCACCCCGTTCAATCTGATGGCGGCTGCTTCAATCGGCCCGATGAATCGGTTCGCCAAGGGCGAAAACGGGAAGTCCGTCTATCTTCAGTCGCTGACGCCAGGGGCATACCGCATTTACGGTTTCATGAGCGTCCTGCCGGGCGGAGTGTTCGGCGCATGTCTTTGCATGGGCAGCGTCAAGTTCACGGTAAAGGCTGGCGAAATTACCGACCTGGGTAACGTCACGTCCAGCCAGCTTCTAGTTCCAGCGACCAGCTCGGCGGATGTCGATCCGCGCCTGAATGATTGGCCGATCCATTCAGCCGATTATCGCGCCGTCGGCAAGCTGCCGAATTATTTTGGTTTAGGAATCGGCAGAATTCAGCCGATCCCCGGTGTCATAGGCTATGACCGCGATCAGGTCATCGACCTGGCGGCGCGACCTGCCGATCCAGCGCTCGGCCAGCCCTCAGGCCGCAATTGAATTTGCTCATGAGAGCGGGTTTTTGCTTGGGCACGATATGGGCTTTTACTTTCGCGTACTCATACCTTTGCAGTTCAGCCTACGCGCAATCCGGGGCCGCGATGTCCGGGACGACCGCAAGCGGCACCCTCGTTGCCACGATTCCACAAGGTACCTTGGTGAATATCACCATAGTTGATCACCTTAACAGCAAGCAGAGCCATGTCGGCGATACGTTTAGGATAGCGCTCGCCGAGCCCATAACACTCGACGGCAAAGTGATCGTACCGACTGGCGCAGAAGGCCGCGGAGAGGTCATCCACGCCGCTCGGGCGAGGGCAGGTGGCAAGGCTGGCGAGCTCATCCTCGCGGCAAGAACGCTTGAGTGGAATGGCAGGACTATGAGGTTGCGGTCTTTCGGCTTCGGAAGGACCGGCGAGAGTCGCGTTACCGAAGGGGCGGCGCTGGCCTATGTCGGCGGGCCGCTCGTTTATCTGGTCGTTGGCGGCGAGGTGGATGTGCCCTCCGGTACCCCAGCACATGCGAAGCTTGCAGTGGATATCGATTTTGGAACGCCTTCGGCAGAGCAGCGCTGACGGTAAGGGAGGGGGAAACATGAACTGGAAACTGATGATTGCTGGGTTGAGCATCGCGACCATAACTGGAGCGGCATCCAACGCCTTTGCCCAGCAGGAGGTAGCCGTCGCCGCGCCTTCGGTTCCGAGTAAGGGCACTGTCATCTTCTTTCGAAAGGGGGGGCTTTTCGGTGCAGCGATTTCCTGCGCTGTCCATGAAAACGGTGCAAAGTTGACCAGTCTGCCTCCCGGCAAGTTCGCAATCGTGGAGGTGGAGCCAGGCATTCACGAATTTACGGTAGCAAGTGAAGCGAAGGATACGCTTCGTCTGGAAGTCGAGCCGGGTGAGACCTATTACGCCAAATGCAATGTAACGATGGGCGTGATGGCGGGGCGTCCAAATTTATCGCCCTCTGACAAGGCCAGCTATGATGCGATGTCGGCCAAGCTGAAGCCGGTAAAGCAGAAGGTGGAGGGCGCCACGACGAAAAGCTGATATTCCATCCGGACTGAAGGGGCGCGCCCTCAATCCGGCGGCGGTGGCAACTCCCCCGGCCCTCGATCCGGCTGGTCATAGTCCGGTTGCTCCGGCCTGACCTCCGGCGGTTCCTGGAAGGGCGCTTCTCCCGGCCGTTCCGCTGGCGGCGTCTCTGGCGGTGATTGGGGCTCGATCGTGTCGGGCTTCGGGATGTCGGGTTGGCTGGCCATGGCTGGTCTCCTCGTTGCCACCAACATAAGAGGGCGCGCCGGGTTCCTCCGTGCCCCGGACCGCGCGTTCAATCCTTGCCCGCCAACGCACACAACAGCGGGATTGCCCTTTGCCGGGCCATGCTATAGGACGCGCCGACCGGCGACCGATGCGGGCGTGGCGAAACTGGTAGACGCGCCAGATTTAGGTTCTGGTATCGCAAGATGTGGGGGTTCGAGTCCCTTCGCCCGCACCAGTGGCGCTGCTGGCCCCGCGTGGTCGCGACACGAAATTCAGCCTTGAAAGTTCGGATACGAGAAAATGCAGATAGTCGAGACGTTGAACGAAGGCCTCAAGCGCGCCTACACCCTGACCGTCACCGCCCAGGACATCGACGTGCGCATCGATGCCGAGGTGAAGAGCATCGCGCCGCAGATGCGCATGCCCGGCTTCCGCCCCGGCAAGGTGCCCGCCAATCTCGTCCGCAAGATGCATGGCGAGGCGCTCCAGCGCGAGGCGCTCGACAAGTCGATCCGCGACGGCGTCCAGCAGATCATCAGCGAGAACCAGCTGCGCCCGGCCATGCAGCCGTCCGTCGAACTGGCCGAGGATTATGCGGCTGGCAAGGATGCCGAGATCAAGGTCGAGCTGGAAGTGCTGCCCCAGATTCCCGCGCCCTCCATCGAGGGGCTGACGATCGAGCGCCTGACCGCCGAGGTCACGGATGCGCAGGTCGACGAGGCGCTGAACCGCATCGCCGAGGGCAATCCCACCTTCGAGGACGCGCCCGAGAAGCACAAGGCGGCCGAGGGCGACCAGGTCGTGGTGGATTTCGTCGGCAAGACGGCCGACGGCGTCGCCTTTGACGGCGGCACCGGCACCGATATGCCTGTGGTCATCGGATCGGGCAATCTCATCCCCGGCTTCGAGGACCAGCTGGTCGGCGTGAAGGTGGGTGAGGAAAAGACGATCAACGTCACCTTCCCGGAAAATTACGGCGCCAAGGAACTGGCCGGCAAGCCGGCGACCTTTGACCTCACCATCAAGGCGGTGAAGGTCAAGTCGGCGGGCGGGCCGGACGACGCCTTCGCCAAGCAGCTCGGCATCGAGAGCCTGGAGAAGCTGCGCGAGATCATCAAGATGCAGATCGAGCAGGAGCATTCCGGCCTGACACGCACCTTCATGAAGCGCAAGCTGCTTGACCAGCTCGCCGAGTCGCACGATTTCGAGGTGCCGCCGACGATGGTCGAGGCCGAGTTCAACCAGATCTGGGCGCAGCTCCAGCACGAGGCGAGCCACGAGGAAGACCAGGAAGCCGCCCTGGCCGAGATGGAGAAGGACAAGGACGAATATCGCGGCATCGCGGTTCGCCGCGTCCGTCTCGGCCTGCTGCTATCCGAGATCGGCCAGGCCAACGGCATCGAGGTCACCCAGCAGGAAATGAACCGCCTCGTCGCCCAGGCCGCGCAGCAATATGGTCCGCAGGACCGCGAGCGCTTCGTCGAATATGTCCGCAACGAGCCGATGGCCGCCGCCCAGCTGCGCGCGCCGCTCTATGAGGACAAGGTCGTCGACTTCCTGTTCGAGAAGGCGACGATCACCGACCGCGCCGTGAGCCGCGCCGAGCTGGAAGAGGCGATCGAGAGCGAGGACGGGCACGTCCATGGCCCGGGTTGCGGCCATGACCACGACCATGATCATGCCAAGGCCGCCAAGCCGAAGGCCAAGGCCAAGGCAAAGGCTGAACCCGCCGAGGCCAAGGAGGCCGCAGCCGAGGCGCCCGCCAAGCCCAAGCGCGCGGCGGCCAAGAAGGCGGCCGAACCTGAAGCCGGCGATGCCGAGGCGCCGGCCAAGCCCAAGCGGGCTCCGGTCAAGAAGAAGGCAGACGCCAGCTGATCCAGGCCGCGACCGTGGCCATGGGACGATCCGGCGATGCGTTGGCGGGTGAGACTGACTCGCCGCGCATTGCCGTTCTCCTGCCCTGCTTCAACGAGGCCAGGGCGATCGGACAGACGGTCGCCGCGTTCCGCGCGGCGCTGCCTCAGGCGATCGTCTATGTCTTCGACAATAACAGCACCGACGGGACCGACGCGGTCGCTACCGCCGCCGGGGCGGTCGTGCGCCGGGTTCGGCAGCAGGGCAAGGGGCATGTCGTCCGGCGCATGTTCGCCGATGTGGATGCCGACATCTATGTGATGGCCGACGGCGATGCCACCTATGACGCCGCGGCCGCGCCGGACATGGTGGCTATGATGCTGGCCGAGAATTTCGACATGGTCGTCGGCGCCCGCGTGTCGGAAGTGGACGCGGCCTATCGCCGGGGCCACCGTTTCGGCAACCGCGTCCTGACCGGCTTGCTCCAACAGCTGTTCGGCCGGAGCTTCACGGACATATTATCGGGATATCGCGTGTTTTCGCGGCGGTTCGTCAAGAGCTTCCCGGTCCTGTCCGCCGGTTTCGAGATCGAGACGGAGATGAGCGTGCACGCACTGGAGCTGCGCATGCCGGTGGGCGAGAAGGTGACGGCCTATGCCGCCCGCCCGGAAGGCTCCGAATCCAAGCTCAGCACCTGGCGGGACGGCTGGCGCATCCTGCGCATGATGATGCAGCTCTACCGGGTCGAGCGGCCCATGTGGTTCTATGGCGCGCTGGCCGCGCTTTTCGCCATTCTGGGCGGCACGCTCGCCTTGCCGCTCATCGTCACCTATCTGGAGACGGGGCTGGTGCCGCGCTTTCCGACCGCCATGCTGATCGTCGGCCTCATGATCATTGCCGTGCTCAACATCATGTGCGGCCTCATCCTGGACACCGTGACCCGCGGGCGGGTCGAGATGCGCAGGCTGGCCTATCTTGCTTATGCGGCGCCCGGGCGATTTCCCCTGCCGGATGATGCGAACATCGCTATGGCAGGCAAAGCCACTTGAAGGGATCGTCAAGACATCCGATGTACGACCGGGCAAGGGCAACAACCGAAAGACCATCATGCACGACATCATGACCGATCCCCTCTCCGCGCTCGTTCCGATCGTGATCGAGCAGTCGAACCGGGGTGAACGGAGCTTTGACATATTCTCCCGCCTGCTGCGCGAGAGGATCATCTTCGTCACCGGCGCGGTGGAGGACCATATGGCCTCGCTGATCGTCGCCCAGCTGCTGTTCCTCGAGTCGGAAAATCCGAAGAAGGACATCTACATGTACATCAACTCGCCGGGCGGCGTGGTGACGGCCGGCATGGCAATTCATGACACCATGCAATATATCCGGCCCCGGGTGGGCACGGTCTGCATCGGCCAGGCGGCGTCGATGGGCAGCTTTCTGCTCGCGGCCGGTGAGCCGGGCATGCGCGTCGCGCTGTCCAATGCGCGCATCATGATCCACCAGCCGTCGGGCGGCGCGCAGGGCATGGCGTCCGATATCGAGATCCAGGCCAAGGAAATCCTGCGAATTCGCCGCCGTCTCAACGATCTCTATGTCAATTACACCGGGCAGCCGCTCGAGAAGATCGAGGCGGCCATGGATCGCGACACCTTCCTGGAGGCTGACGAGGCCAAGGCCTTTGGCTTGGTGGACCAGGTGTTCGAGAAGCGGCCGGCGGTCGCCGAAGGGAATAGCGAGGGCTGATGCGCGCCTGCAGAAGAAGCCAAGGTTTACGATCTTGTGCTCTCATTGGCCACTTGTGAAAGAGATGTGACGCGGGTTAGGATGCCCACGGACACAACGGTCCGCATTCCCGCAGGTCGCGGGACCACGCCGACCGGGAAAGGTGTTGGATGACGAAGCTTACCGGTTCCGACTCGAAGAGCACGCTGTACTGCTCCTTCTGCGGGAAATCCCAGCATGAGGTCAGAAAGCTGATCGCCGGGCCGACGGTGTTCATCTGCGATGAGTGCGTTGAATTGTGCAACGACATCATCCGCGAGGAGACCAAGGGCGGCCTTGTCGGGCGCAAGGACGGCGGTGTGCCGACGCCGCAGGAAATCTGCGACGTGCTCAATGACTATGTCATCGGGCAGGAGCGGGCGAAGCGCGTGCTGTCGGTCGCGGTCCACAATCATTACAAGCGGCTGAACCACGGCACCAAGTCCGGCGATGTCGAGCTGGCCAAGTCCAACATCCTGCTGGTCGGCCCGACCGGCTGCGGCAAGACGCTGCTCGCCCAGACGCTCGCCAAGACCTTCGACGTGCCCTTCACCATGGCCGACGCCACGACCCTGACCGAGGCCGGCTATGTCGGTGAGGACGTGGAGAACATCATCCTGAAGCTGCTGCAGGCCAGCGACTATAATGTCGAAAAGGCGCAGCGCGGCATCGTCTATATCGACGAGATCGACAAGATCAGCCGCAAGGCCGAGAACCCGTCGATCACGCGCGACGTGTCGGGCGAGGGCGTGCAGCAAGCACTGCTGAAGCTGATGGAGGGCACCACGGCCTCCGTGCCGCCGCAGGGCGGGCGCAAGCATCCGCAGCAGGAATTCCTGCAGGTGGACACGACCAACATCCTGTTCATCTGCGGCGGCGCCTTTGCGGGGCTGGAGAAGATCATCGGTGACCGCCTGGAAGGCAAGTCGATCGGCTTTGGCGCGCATGTCGCCGCGCCGGAGGAACGCCGCACGGGCGAGCTGCTGCGGCAGAGCGAGCCGGAGGACCTGCTGAAATTCGGCCTGATCCCCGAATTCGTCGGCCGTCTGCCGGTCATCGCGACCCTGGAGGATCTCGACATCTCGGCGCTGGTGCAGATCCTCTCCGAGCCGAAGAACGCGCTGGTCAAGCAGTACAAGAAGCTGTTCGAGATGGAGAATGTCGAGCTGACCTTCACCGAGGACGCGCTGACCGCGATCGCCAAGCGCGCGATCGAGCGCAAGACCGGCGCGCGCGGCCTGCGCTCCATCCTCGAGTCCATCCTGCTCGACACCATGTTCGACCTGCCGTCCATGGCCGGCGTGGTCGAGGTGGTGGTCGATCATGAGGTGGTGGAAGGGCGCAAGGATCCGGTCCGGGTCTTTGCCGACCAGCGCAAGACCGGCGACGCGGCCTGAAGGCCTCAGGTCAGGCAGAGCTGAGAAGATGACAAGCCCGGCCGGTAGCGGCCGGGCTTTTCACTGTGCGGTGCCGAGGCTTTTGCTGATTCGCGTCTGATTTGATGCTATCAAGGAGAGGCGCCGTTCAGGCCGGACAGGGCGGCGGCGTCTATCGGACGGCAGGCGATGCGCAATAGGCAGCCAAAGCTCGTTATCAGGGGCCTGGGCCAGCATGTGACCGCGCTGATTGGTGCGGTCCTGCTCATGCTCGTGCCATTGGCGGCGGCGGGAGCGGAGCCGTCCGCACCGGCTTCAGCCCCCAGCCCAGCCATCGTGCTGCATCTCGACGGGGCGATCGGGCCGGCGAGCGCGGATTATGTGATACGCGGGCTGGAGGATGCCGCCGATCGCAAGGCGCCGCTCGTCATCCTGCGCATGGATACACCTGGCGGGCTGGAAAGCTCGATGCGCGACGTGATCCGCGCAATCCTTGCTTCGCCCGTGCCGGTGGCGACCTATGTCAGCCCCAGCGGCGCGCGGGCGGCCAGTGCGGGCACCTTCATCCTCTATGCCAGCCATATCGCCGCGATGACGCCCGGTACCAATGTCGGGGCGGCAACGCCCGTCCAGATCGGTGCGATCCCGTCACCGTCGGGCGGCGAGGAGCAGAAGAAGGGCGGGAGTGCGATGGAGGCCAAGGCGACGAACGACGCGGCCGCCTTCATCCGTTCACTTGCCGAACTGCGGGGGCGCAACCCGGACTGGGCGGAGAAGGCCGTGCGTGAGGCCGCGAGCCTGTCTGCGCCGGCGGCCCTGGGGGCGAAGGTCATCGATATCGTGGCGCGCGACCTGTCGGACCTCCTGCGCCAGATGCAAGGGCGCGTCGTGACCGTGGCCGGCAGGCAGGTGACCATCGACAGCGCCAGGCTCGCCCTGACGCATGTGCGACCGGACTGGCGAACGCGGATGCTGGCGGCCATCACCAATCCCAATGTCGCGATCCTTCTGATGATGGTCGGCATCTATGGCCTCATCTTCGAGTTCATGAACCCGGGCTCCTTCCTGCCCGGCACGCTGGGCGCGATCTGCCTCCTGACCGGGCTCTACGCCTTTGCCGCGTTGCCGGTGAACTATGCGGGCATGGCGCTGATCATGCTCGGTATCGGCATGCTGGTCGCGGAGGGCTTCCTGTTCTCCCATGGCATTCTCGGCACCGGGGGCGTCGTCGCCTTTGCGCTGGGCGCGTCGATCCTGGTTGATGCCGATACGCCTGAATTCCGCATTTCCTGGTCGGTGATCGCCGGCATCACCGTGGCCAGCGCGGCCCTCATCATCCTTATCGTCCGCACCGCCTTGGTCGCCCGCCGGCGCAGGATCGTGAGCGGCCGGGAGGAGATGATCGGCGCCCGTGGCACTGTCCAGGACTGGAAGGACGGCCGTGGCCATGTGTTCGTCCATGGCGAACGTTGGTCGGCAACCGGCGACGGGCCATTGCGCAAGGGTGACATAGTTTACGTAAACAAGCTGTCTGATCTGACCATCGAGGTCGCGGCCGAGCGGGCGAAGGAGGCGTGAATGTTGACGCAGATCGGCTTTTACGCGCCGCTTATCGTTCTCCTCCTGCTGTTCCTGTCGGCGGCGATCAGGATATTGCGGGAATATGAGCGGGGCGTGGTGTTCACCCTGGGGCGCTTCACTGGCGTCAAGGGGCCTGGGCTGATCCTGCTCGTGCCGTTCGTGCAGCAGATGGTGCGCACGGACCTGCGCACGACGGTGCTCGACGTTCCGACGCAGGATGTCATTTCCCACGACAATGTCTCGGTGCGGGTCAATGCTGTCGTCTATTTCCGGATAATCGATGCCGAGCGCGCAATCATCCAGGTCGAAGATTTCCTGATGGCGACCAGCCAGCTCGCCCAGACCACGCTGCGCTCCGTGCTCGGCAAGCATGAGCTGGACGAGATGCTGGCCGAGCGCGACAGGCTCAATGCGGAGATACAGGAGATACTCGACAGCCAAACCGCCGCCTGGGGCATCAAGGTGTCCAATGTCGAGATCAAGCAGGTCGACCTCGACGCGACCATGGTCCGGGCGATCGCGCGGCAGGCGGAGGCCGAGCGGGAACGCCGGGCAAAGATCATCAATGCCGAGGGTGAGCAGCAGGCGGCGCAGAAGCTGCTCGAGGCCGCGGCCATCCTCGGACAGCAGCCTGAGGCGATGCAGCTGCGCTATCTCAGCACGCTCAATGTCATTGCCGGCGAGAGGAGCTCGACGATCGTCTTTCCCTTCCCTGTCGAGTTGGGCAAGCTGCTGGAGACGCTGGCGCCGAACGGGAGGGATGGAGGCGGATGATGCTCCCCTGAAAGGGGAGGTGGCAGCCCGTAAGGGCTGACCAAGGGGCGTGGTCGGTGCGGTGGCCCCTCCACCATTGCTGCGCAACGGCCCCCCTCCCCTTGCAGGGGAGGACTGACAGGAATGGCAGGGAATGGTGCGGGCGGGGGGATTTGAACCCCCATGGGCAAAGCCCGACGGATTTTCGTACCAGCTTCGGCTTTCGCCGCCATGCCGTCCGCCTGGAAGGCATGTTCGTGGTCTGGACTATCCCTTCGCCATGCCCTGATGTTTTGGCCCAGGGTTTAGGCGCTGCCCGTCTAGTCTCTACACCTTCCCGTCCCCGATGGGGCGGGCTTGGCTCGGGATTGCCATGTCAAAGGTTTCCCCGAATTTGAGCAGTTCTACATCGCGCGTTTCCGCGCGCGCACTCGTTCGTCTTGTTTCAAGTCCGTTGCGTCTACCGATTTCGCCACGCCCGCACAGGCGCAGCATTCTATAGAAAGAGGCGCGCCGGAAACCAAGCCCATAGGAGCGGGGCAGGGGTCAGCGCGATACCTTCAGGCGCTCGCGCATTTCCTTGCCCGGCTTGAAATGCGGCACCCGCTTGGCCGGAACCTCGACCTCGTCGCCGGTGCGCGGATTACGGCCGGTGCGGGCGGCGCGGGCGCGCGTGGTGAACGCGCCGAAACCACGCAGCTCTACCCGGCCACCGTCGGCCAGGCAGTCGACGATATTTTTGAAAACAAGATCCACCAGCTTGTCTATGGTTTGCACAGACAAATCGGGATTCTCCTGGGACAGCTTCTGCACCAATTCAGACCGTATCATGGTCCCTCCCTGATCATCCCTGCGCCTTGGGCCTTAGTTCAGGTTATGGATTTGGACTCAACTTATAGCTTGGCAAGCCCAAAATGTTAAGTTGCTGAGTT
Organism: Sphingobium sp.; assembly: GCA_035490755.1. GTDB lineage: Bacteria > Pseudomonadota > Alphaproteobacteria > Sphingomonadales > Sphingomonadaceae > Sphingobium. Next base: position 5,701 of record DATJLC010000178.1, on the reverse strand, counting down.
AGGCTGATATAAAACAAAACAAAAAGCCCCTCCGAACGTGCCGGAGGGGCCCTTTGCCCGAAAAATGAACCGGAATGATCGGTTGGATTCGCCGGTTTTCCGGGGCTCAGCTCTTGGCCTTGAGCGCCTCGCCCAGGATGTCGCCGAGCGATGCGCCGCTGTCGGACGAGCCATATTGGGCCACCGCCTGCTTCTCCTCGGCGATCTGCAGCGCCTTCACGGAGAAGTTGGGCTTCTTGCTGCGGTCGAAGCCGATCACCATGGCGTCGAACTTCTGGCCGACCTGGAAACGGTCCGGACGCTGCTCGTCGCGATCGCGGCCAAGGTCGCTGCGCTTGATGAAGCCGGTCGCGCCGTCTTCGCCGACCTGAACCTCCAGGCCGCCGTCGCGCACTTCCAGAACGGTGACGGTGACCGTCTCGTTCTTCTGCAGGCCGCCCGAGCCGGAGGCGCCGCCACCAATGCCGGGCGCACCCTTTTCAAGCTGTTTCATGCCGAGGCTGATGCGCTCCTTCTCGACGTCGATGTCGAGGACGATCGCCTGGACCGACTCGCCCTTGCGGTGCAGGTTGAGCGCGTCCTCGCCGGAGATGCCCCAGGCGATGTCGGACATGTGGACCATGCCGTCCACATCGCCGTCGAGGCCGATGAACAGGCCGAACTCGGTCGCGTTCTTGACTTCGCCTTCGACGACGCTGCCGACCGGGTGACGCTCGGCAAAGCTCTCCCAGGGATTGTTCTGCGCCTGCTTGAGGCCGAGGCTGATCCGGCGCTTGTCCTGGTCGACCTCGAGGACGATGACGTCGACTTCCTGGCTGGTGCTGACGATCTTGCCGGGGTGGACGTTCTTCTTGGTCCAGCTCATCTCGCTGACATGGACCAGGCCCTCGATGCCGGCTTCCAGCTCGACGAACGCGCCATATTCGGTGATGTTGGTCACGCGGCCGGACAGCTTCGCGCCGACCGGATATTTGGCGCTGGCGCCTTCCCACGGATCGCTTTCGAGCTGCTTCATGCCGAGGCTGATGCGCTGCGTGTCGCGGTTGATGCGGATGATCTGGACACGGACGGTGTCGCCGATGTTGATCATCTCGCTGGGGTGGTTGATGCGCTTGTAGCTGAGGTCGGTGACGTGGAGCAGGCCGTCAATGCCGCCCAGGTCAACGAACGCACCATAATCGGTGATGTTCTTGACGACGCCCTCGATGATCTGACCCTCGACCAGGTTCTGGATGAGGCCGCTGCGCTGTTCTGCGCGGGTCTCCTCGAGGATGGCGCGGCGCGACACGACGATATTGCCGCGGCGGCGGTCCATCTTGAGGATCTGGAAGGGCTGGGGAATGTCCATCAGCGGGGTGACGTCGCGCACGGGGCGGATATCGACCTGGCTGCCCGGCAGGAAGGCGACGGCGCCGTCGAGGTCCACCGTGAAGCCGCCCTTGACGCGGCCAAAGATGACGCCTTCGACGCGGGCATTCTCACTGAACTCGGACTCGAGCTTGTCCCAGGCGGCTTCGCGGCGGGCGCGGTCGCGGCTCAGCATGGCCTCGCCGATGCTGTTCTCGACGCGGTCGACGAAGACCTCGACTTCGTCGCCAACCTTGATGTCGGCCTTCTGGCCGGGCGCGGCGAATTCGCGCAGCGCCACGCGGCCTTCGCTCTTCAGGCCGACGTCGATGACGGCCATGTCCTTTTCAATGGCGGTGACGGTGCCCTTGACGACGCGGCCTTCAAAGCCGCCGTCGGCGCCGCCGAGAGAATCGTTGAGAAGCGCGGCAAAATCGTCGCGCGAGGGAAATGCCGTAGAGGCCATGGATTACTGTTCCTTCATGTCATTGCTGGCCGTCCGGTTGTGTCCGGAGGTCTTTTCGATTTTCGCAAACCTCGCGCGTGTGAGGCATGGAAGATCGTGGCCAAACCGCCGTCCGGGCCTCATGCCGCGGGCGACATCCTCCAGGTTTCAATTCGCAACGACGCTGTCCGGAAAAGCGAAAAGGGCGCACGGAATCACCGGCGCCTCCCCTTGTCACGCCTGTGCGTGACGACCCAACTGCGCGTCCACGAGCTTGATGGCCTCTCGGACGGCCTTCTCTATACAGAGATCGCTGGTATCTAGCAAGGCGGCATCGGCGGCGCGGGCAAGCGGCGCCGCGTCCCGGCCGGCATCGCGCGAATCGCGCGCGGCAAGGTCGGCGGTGATGTCATCGAGGCTCGCCGCCAGACCGCGCGCGCGCATCTCGTCCAGCCGCCGCTGAGCACGCACGGCAAGGCTGCCGGTGACGAACAGCTTGGCCTCGGCCTCGGGCGCGATCACGGTGCCGATGTCCCGCCCGTCGAGCACAGCGCCGCCGGGCTGGCGGGCAAAGGCCTGCTGCCGTTCGAGCAGGGCCGCGCGCACGGCCGGATGACGCGACACCCGGCTGGCGAGGCCACCCACGGCCTCGGTGCGCAATTCGGGATGGGCGAGCAGCTCCTCGGGAAAATCGCAGCCCTGGAGCGCGTCCGCCTCGCTGTCCGGATCGCCGCCATGGGTGATCGTGTGGAGGCCGACGGCGCGGTAGAGCAGGCCGGTATCGAGATGCGGCAGGCCATAATGAGCGGCGAGGGCGCGCGCGATCGTACCCTTGCCACTCGCGGTGGGACCGTCGACGGCGATGATCATGCCGCGCCCAGTTCGGCCAGCATGGCGGTGAACCCCGGAAAGCTCGTCGCGACCGGGGCCATGTCGTCGATCGTCACGCCATTGCGGCTGTGGAGGCCGGCGACGGCGAAGCTCATGGCGATGCGGTGGTCGAGCAGGGTGGCGATGGGGCCGCCGCCGGGCAGGGGATCGCCGCCGGTGCCGTCGATGACGAGGCCGTCCTCGATTTCCGCGACCTGGACCCCGATGGCGCGCAATCCGGTCGCCATGGTGGCGATCCGGTCGCTTTCCTTGACGCGCAGTTCATCGAGGCCACGGAAGACGCTGCGGCCCTTGGCGCAGGCGGCGGCGATGAAGGCGATCGGGAACTCGTCGATCATGGACGGCGCTGCGGCGGGATCGGGTTCGATGCCCGAGAGCATGGAGTGGCGGACATGAAGGTCGCCGACCGGCTCGCCGCCCACTTCGCGCGGGTCGAGGATGTCGATCGAGCCGCCCATCGCCTTGAGCAGTTCGACAAGGCCGGCGCGGGTCGGATTGAGCCCGACATTGCGGATCACTATGTCCGATCCCGGCACGATCAGCGCCGCGACCATCGGGAAGGCGGCCGACGAGGGGTCACCGGGCACGACGATGTGCTGTGGCCGCAGTTCCGCCTCGCCGGTCAGCGAGATGATGCTGGCGCCGTCGCTATCCTTCTCCACGGTCAGTTTGGCGCCGAAGCCTTGCAGCATGCGTTCGCTATGGTCGCGGGTCGGCACGGGTTCGATGACGTGGGTAATGCCGGGCGTGTTGAGGCCGGCGAGCAGGATCGCCGACTTCACCTGGGCCGAGGCGACCGGCAGGCGGTAGCTGATCGGAACGGCGGGCGAGAGGCCGCGCATGGTGAGAGGCAGGCATTGCGTTCCCTTGGCGCCGGGCGCGGCGTTGAAATCGGCGCCCATCAGCGAGAGCGGCTCGATCACCCGGCCCATCGGGCGCTTGCTGAGCGAGGCGTCGCCGATGAAAGTCGCGGTCAGGCCATGGCTGGCGAGCAGGCCCATGAGAAGGCGCGTCGAGGTGCCGCTATTGCCCATGTCGAGCGCCTGGGCCGGCTGCATCAGCCCGCCGACGCCCGCGCCATGGACGTGCCAGACGCCCGCCTTGTCGCGGGCAATGTCCGCCCCCATTGCCCGCATGGCGCCGGCCGTCGCCAGGACATCCTCGCCCTCTAGCAGCCCCTCGATGCGGGTTTCGCCGACCGCCAGCGCGCCCAGCATCAGCGAGCGGTGGGAAATGCTCTTGTCGCCAGGCACCGCCACCGCGCCGGCGAGCCCGCGCGGTGCCGCGTTGGAGAGCGTGGGGCGCGCCGAAGCCCTGTCGCCATGCGAAGTCATCACAACCCCCTGATGGGAGCCCCGCATGTCGCCGGAGACTCCAAAAAAATCGAGGCGGCTTTTGACAGCGCCGGTTCGCTATGGCAAGGCGCCCGACACTTCGCGGACGGGGCTGCTCCGAGCGCCTCCTTCGCTTGCACGAATTTTCTGAATTTCTGAAAGGACAGAGGCGGCACATGGTGAAGCCCGAATGGGGAACGAAGCGGACCTGCCCCAAGTGCGCGACGCGGTTCTATGATCTTGGCAAGGATGATCCGGTCACCTGCATCGCATGCGGCAATGCGTGGGCACCCGAGTCCGTGCTGAAGTCCAAGCAGCCCCTTCCTTACGAAGAGGCGCCGAAGACCGCTGTGGCCGCCAATGCCGACAAGATGGCGGATGATGATCTGGACCTGGATCTCGACGTCGACGAGGACAGCGATTCGCCCGACAATGACGTTGACCTGGGCGGTGACGACGACCTGGGCGTCGACGCGTCCGACGGCGAGGACGAGGACGACGCCTGATCCGTTCGGGCGATTGCGAAAAGACGCGAAAAGATACTTGCAACGCAGGGGCCTGCTGACCTAAAGGCTGGCCCCTCGCTACCGGGCGGTCCGCTCGGAAGGATATCGGGGCCGTAGCTCAGCTGGGAGAGCGCTACACTGGCAGTGTAGAGGTCAGGGGTTCGATCCCCCTCGGCTCCACCATCCCTCGATGGAGGAATGGCGGATTTCCAACAGAAAACCCGATACCTGAATAAGGTCCTTTTCGGGGCCGGATACAAAGCCCGCATGGAGGCGTTGACCCGCAGCTTTCGCTGAAGGGGAAATCCAATGCGGCAAGGTCAAAACGAATTTGAGCGCTTTATCGGAAGCGGGTTCGCCGCGTGGCGCGTCTCGTGGGAGATGATCGAGACGATCATGGCCTCTCATGCGGCCATCGGCACGCGCCTGGCGGGCATCATGAACCCGCGCAGCATGCCTTATGAGGAGCCGCGCCGGCTGATTCCAGAAAGGTCCGACGCCTTTGGCAAGGCGAATGTCGGCGCGATGCAGACGCTGATGGCGCCCGCGACCCGCGCCCCCCAACTGACGGCCGCCCTGTTGCAGGATGGCATGGTCATGCTCGACTGGTGGGAGCGGATTATGACGGCCCTCTCCGCCTGGTGGAAACCCGCCCATCCCCGCTTGCCGGTCAATCACCGGCGGTTGAACGGACATGGGACGGTTTTGCCATGGCGTCACTGATTACGGGTGCACCCGTTCGTTGAGAGTCCGGTTCACAATCCTCCCCGTAATGGGGAGGTGCCCCGCAGGGGCGGAGGGGCCTTGCTCGCCATAAGCGCCCGCCCTGCTTCCAGCCCCTCCGTCCCGCGCTGGGCGCGTGCCACCTCCCCGTGCCGGAGAGGATCGAAGGGCCCTTCAGTCCTGCTTGCGCGCCGGCGGGGCGTCCCCCGTCTTCTGGACGGCCGCGTCGACGAGGATGCGATCGCCGTTGGAGAAGAGGAAGGTGAGGGTGATCTTGCCCGTCGCCGCGACGGCGGGATTGACGCGCCAGAGCATCAGGTGACGGCCGCCGGGCTCGAACCGGACGGTGGCCCGGGCCGGTATGTCGACGCTGTCGAGCGGCTTCATGCTCATCATGCCGTCGTGCATCATGCTGTCGTGCATCTCGACACGGACGGCCGCCTCCGTGATCACGT
>DATJLC010000177.1:0-12575 GCA_035490755.1 Sphingobium sp. | reverse complement strand
GTCCCTACTCAGCACGAACGGGGTTGGGTTAAACCGAAGTCATCACGATCTAAATACACGAAACTCACAGGTGAGCCGCTTCGAAAACGCACCCCGCCAATCGGCAGGCGCGCAATGCCGCCAATGCTGTTATGGCGCGCCCTATGACCGCCGCCGACCTCTATGACCTCTTGCTGTCCACCCTCACCCGGACGGTGGGAGGGTCGCGTCGGCGTTGGCGCATCGTGATCGGCGACATCCGCGTCTATGGCCTCGACACCCATCCGCACTGCAACTGGTCGGTATCGCCGTCGGGCAGCGTGGCGGAGATCGCGGCGGTCGAGAATGCCGTCGACGAGTTGCGCGGCCGCCACCCCATCGTCACGCCCGAATGAAGGGCCGCCGGAAGGACATCGCTTGATACCGCTGGAACTTGTCGACACCGCAGCCCTGCCCGATGGCGGCGAACTGCGCCTGATGCGCCGGGGACAGGATTATTCCATCCTGTTCGGCCGCAACGAACTGATGAGCAGCCGGCTGCGCGGCTCCGAGGAAGCGCTGGCGACGCTCGGCTGCGAGGGCCTGTCCGGCCAGGCCGCCCCCAGGGTTCTGATCGGCGGCCTCGGCATGGGCTTCACGCTGCGCGCCGCGCTCGATGCGCTCGGCCCGGGCGCGACGATCGTGGTGGCCGAGCTGATCCCGTCCATCCTCGCATGGGCCAAGGGGCCGCTTGCCCATCTCTATGGCGCGTGCCTCGACGACCCGCGCGTCACGGTGCGCATTGTCGATGTCCGCGCCGCGATCGCGGCCCATTCGCAATATTGGGACGCGATCCTTCTGGACGTCGACAATGGCCCGGACGGCCTCATCCATGCCGGCAATGACAGGCTGTACAGCAATGCCGGACTGCAGGCCGCGCTCCGGGCGCTGAAGCCCGGCGGCAAGCTCGCGGTCTGGTCCGCCTATGCCGACAATGCCTTCACGGCACGCCTGCGCAACGCTGGCTTTGCCGTCGACGAATGCAAGGTGCGCGCGACCGGCGGCAGGAAGGGCGCGCATCACGTCATCTGGATCGCCGCCCGGCGGGGTTGAGCCACCCGCTCGGCCGCCCGTTGCGCGAATGCGACGGCCAAGGCATGAATGCTGCGAGCATCAGGCCCAGCAGGAGACTTACATGCCCGATTCCGCACCCGTTGCCGTCGTGACCGGCGCCAGCCGGGGGGCGGGCCGTGGCATCGCCATCGCACTCGGCAGCCATGGCTGCACCGTGTACGTGACGGGCCGGTCGGAAAAGGCGGGCGACCATGCTCTCCCCGGCACGATCTACGAGACCGCGCAGGCCGTCACCGCCGCCGGCGGCAAGGGCATCGCCGTGCGGGTCGATCATGCCGATGACACGGAGGTCAAGGCGCTGTTCGATCAGGTGGCGCGCGAGGCGGGCCGCATCGACATCCTCGTCAACAATGCCTGCGCCCTTCAGGACGCGCTGAACGCGCCGGGCCCTTTCTGGGAAAAGCCGCTCTCGCTGGTCGACATGCTCGATGTCGGCCTGCGCAGCAGCTATGTCTCAAGCTATTATGCCGCGCCGATGATGGTCGCCCGCCGCCACGGGCTGGTGATCTTCACCTCCGCGTCGGGCGCGGTCCATTACGCGCTTGGCCCCGCTTATGGCGCCCACAAGGCGGGCATGGACAAGCTGGCGGCCGACATGGCCGTGGACTTCCACGACACGGGCGTCGCCGCGCTGTCGATCTGGATGGGGCCGCTCCTCACCGACCGGCTGAAGGGCATCATCGCCGCCGACCCCGCCAAATATGGCAAGCTGGAGGCCGTGGCGGAAACGCCGGAGTTCACCGGGCATGTCATCTGGGCGCTCTACAATGATCCGGCACTGCAGGAGATGAGCGGCCAGACTGTGATCGGCGCCGAGATGGCGGTACGCTATGGCATCAAGGACGAAGGCGGACGCCAGCCGCCCTCCTATCGCGACACCCACAAGGTCGCGCCGCGCGTGCAATATCCCGTCATCATCCGCTGACCCAGGACCACAACACCCGGGCGATGTCTGGCGCGGCGGCATTGCGAGGAACGGGGCCTAGTGGCTAATGTCGGGACGCAACGCTGCCCGATATACGGCACATGGTAGCAAAGAGAGGTTCCTGGTGCTTGATTCTGCAAAAGAGGCAATGGAAGCCGTACCCTTCCGCGTGACCGATCCGGAGCGTATCGCCGCAAAGCGCTATTATGACGAGGACTTCTACAAGCTCGAATGCGAGCGGCTCTGGCCCCATGTCTGGCAGATGGCCTGCCGGCTGGAACAGATTCCCAATGTCGGCGACTGGGTGGAATATTCGAACCTCGGCAAGTCGGTCATCATCGTCCGCACCAAGGACGGGGTGAAGGCCTTCCACAACGCCTGCCGCCATCGCGGCGTGCAGCTGGCCAAGGGGCATGGCAACTGCAAGGTACAGGGCTTCATCTGCCCCTTCCATGGCTGGCGCTGGAACGCGGAAGGCAAGAACACCTTTGTCTATGGCCGGCACATGTTCAGCGAGCACCAGCTCGACGAGGCCGACCTTGCCCTGAAGCCCTGCCGGGTGGAGCTGTTCATCGGCTGCGCCTTCATCAATTTCGACGACAACGCGCCCTCCCTGCGCGACAGCGTCGGGCCGCTCGCAGAGGGGCTCGAGGCCTATCAGGCCGACAAGATGCGGTCGGAATGGTGGTACGCCACCGTGCTGCCTGCCAACTGGAAGGTCGCCATGGAAGCCTTCATGGAAGGCTATCATGTTATGAAGACCCACCCGCAGCTCCAGAACGCCGTGCCGATGCTCTATAACAGCATGTACGGCATGGACACGGGCGGCATCGGCGTGCCGATCAATCCTAACCTCAGCGCCCGCGAGAACATCATCGCGCAATACAAGCATATGGAACTGCTGAGCGAAGGCATGGCCGGCATGTGCCACGCCAAGGACGTGAAGTCGGCGAGCGAGCTGCTCGACGTCGACCTGCCGGAGGACCCGGGCCAGGCGATCATGGCCTGGTACGGCATGCTGAACCACAAGGTCATGGAGGATGGCCGGGCGCGGGGCGAACCGACGCCTGACCTCAACGCGATCGCCATGAACACGCCTGTCCATGCGGTCGAGTTCATCTACCCCAATTATTTCCTGCTGCCGTTCCTCTCCAGCATGTCCTCTTACCGGATTCGGCCGCTGGGCCCGGAAAGCTGCCTGTTCGAGCTCTGGTCGCTCACCCTCTTCCCCGAAGGCGAGGAGCCGGTCCCGCCCATGGAACCGGTGATGCTGCCCTATGACAGCAGCGACTTCCCGCCCATTCCCCGGCAGGATTATTCCAACATCCCGGTCCAGCAGATCGGCCTGCATGCCGAGGGCTTCGAATATATGCGCCTGTCAAAGGACGTCGAGGGGCTGATCAGCAATTTCCACCGCATCCTGGACGGCTATCTGATGGGCGCCGACCCCGAAAAGCTCAGCAAGGCGACGGCCAAGCTGGGCGGCAATTTCGACGGCAAGATCCTCGACCTCGGCCTCTGACAAGCCCTGAGTCGAAATCCTCCCCGGTACGGGGAGGTGGCGCGCGCGAAGCGCGTGACGGAGGGGGGCAGCCGTTTACTTTACCGTCATCCCGGCGAAAACGGGGATCCAGAACCACGCAAGCCGCGCCTGCGACTCTGGATTACCGCTTTCGCGGGACCCGATCATTTCGCAAACTAGACTAACGCGAACGGCGCAACGTAAAGTCACGCCTTTCAGGGCGCCGTGTCGAAATTGATCGCCGCGATCGCCAATATCTCCTCGCGGTCCTCCCGCAGGACGTGACCGGCGCCGATCGCCTTGTCGAGCGACTGCTCGAAGCGCTTGAGATAGTCCGCCTTGCCGCCCGGATAGAGGCGCGCGAGCGTGGCCTTGTCGAAGCGCTCGCCTACGCCCGTGAGCTTGGCGACGAACGACCCTGAATTGCCCACGCCGGAAATTCGGATGGCCGGCACGTCGACCCAGGGGGTACGGACGCCGCCCTTTGCGATGCCATTGGCGTCGAGCGCAAAGCTCGCCTCCACGCCTTCCTTGCCGCCGCTCGCCAGCGCCAGCGGCTGCGTCTTGGCCGGCGCCTTGCCCGTCCGCACCCAGCCGTCGAGCGCGGTGATCGCGGCCTGGGCGACATAATGATGCGTCATGCCGGGATTGGACGGCTTGTCGAGCTTTCCGGCGATCGACCTCGTGGTGGGCACGAAGATGGGGGCCAGCGTGGCGTGGTCGGCCACGCCGGAATCGATGAAGGCGCCCATGAACATGTAATTGTCCGCATGGGCGCTGCCGGCGACTTCCCACACCCGCAGCAGCTTGTCTTCTGGCCGGCGCGAGGCGTGATAGCCGGAGATGCCGGCGCCAACGAGGTCGGTCTCGGTGATCATCGTCAGGACGGGAACCCGGAGGTCTTTGCGAAAGCGCACATGCTGCGGCATCGGCGACTGCGGGTTGCGCGTGTGCGCGCCGTCAAGCGCGGAACTGGAACCCCAGCGCGAATGGACGAAGAAACCGTCATAGACCCGCGCGAGCCGGTCGACGGCGTTCAGATAGGTGGTCAGGAAACTCGCCGACTGCGACTCGCCGATGGCCAGCACCCGCGCCGGCGCGAGCGGTCCCAGCAAGCCGCTTGCGCCCGGCGCCTTGAGCGCGGCGCCGCCCTGCGAGAATATGTCATAGGCAAAGGCGTCGCCCGGATGGGACAGCGTGCCATAGCGCTCGGGATTGACCTTCTTGACGCCCCGCGCCGCGCCCATGACCGCGTCGCCACCTTCGATCCCGACCTTTTGCGCGGACAGGGCGACATAGGCATAGCCCCGGCGCAGGATCTCGCGGTGGGCGACCATCCAGTCGGCCGGCGTGTCCTGCCCGCCCGTCACGTTCAACCACTCGACGAGGACCGTGCCGTTGAACTTGGCGGGATCCTCCGGCCGCACCACGACGACGCGCGTCGCATAGGGCGCGCTGCCGGCAGGCGTCGCGTCCCACTGGCCGTCGGGGGTGACGGCGCCTGGAAGCTGGTAGGATGTGGCCGTGCCGGACAGGAAGAATTCGTCCATCCGATAGCCGAAGGCGGGCAGGTCAGCGGCGCCCATGATGAGGTTCGGCTTGCCCGCGACTCCGATCACAGAGGGCCACGGCGTCTCTGCATTGGCCGGCACCGCGCCCAGCATCAGCGACAGGCCCACGCCGGCCCTGAGCAAATTGCGCCACATTCCGCCGCCAGTGCGCACCCCCATCTCATCCTCCCCACTCCCTTGTACCGCTGTCATGCGGCTACTGTTATTTATGCTATACAGTATATCCAAATGGGGAAGTCAAGCGGTGGCGGCGCGGAATGCCTGGACCCAGGGCGTCAGATAATCCTCGGCCGCATTGATGTCGCGCGGCAGGGGCAATTGCGCGCGGAAGTCGGTGACGCCCGCCGCGACCAGCGCGGGAACCTTGTCCATGGTCGGACCGATCGCCGGCTGCCCGTCGCTGCCGTTCACGATCGGGAGCGTGCCGGCCACCTGCACTTTCAGGGGATCGCCGCCGAACTTGGCCACGGCCTCGCGCATCTGCGGGATCGCGGCGACCAGGCCTTCGGCGCTCAGGGCCGCGTCGCCCCAGGGGATCCAGCCCGCGCCGAAACGCGCCAGCCGCCGCATGGAGGGCGGCGCGACAGTGCCGCTGACCCAGATCGGGACCCCCGCCGGATCGACCGGCTTGGGCATCATGTGGATATTCTCGAAGGACAGCTCCGGCGACGAATAGGTCGCGCGCTGCTCCCGCCAGAGGAGCTGGCAGACTTCCAGGCTGTGGTCGAGCAGCCGGCCGCGCTTCTCGAACTCAAGGCCCGACGCCTCATATTCCTCGCGCTGCCAGCCCACGCCGACGCCAAGGTCGAGCCGGCCACCCGAGAGGACGTCGAGGGTCGAGGTCATCTTGGCCAGCACCACCGGCCGGCGCAGGGCGGCGAGCATGATGTTGGTGGTGAAGCGGACCCGCTTGGTCAGCGCCGCGATCATCGACATGGTGACGATGGGCTCGATATAATGCCCATCGGCTCCCGTCGCCTGCTTGGCGCCTTCGCGTCCGCCCAGCTCCGGCTTGCTGTATGCCTCCAGATGCTCGCCGAAGAGCACATGCTCGCCGGTCAGGGCGACGCGATCAACGCCCGCCCTGTCCGCCGCGACAACGCCGTCGAATGTGGGCTGCCAAGTGCCGGGATCCTCCGGCGAAAGCGTCAGCGCCCATGTCGTGAGCTGCGGTTTCATCACCACTGCCTCCTGTTCATGCCTGCCTGGGATGACTGGGCGGATGTCCGCCCAATCGTCAGAACAGCTCCCGTGGCGTCAGCTCGACGCCGAGCATGGCGGCGCCGAGATTGCGATAGGGATCGGCATGGCAGGACGCATGCTGCGTCGCGATGTGAATGTCGCGCAGACGGCGCTGCAGCGACGAACCGTCGTAAACGGAAGAGCTGCCCACGACCGTATAGGCCCAGTTGACGATCTCGGCGCATTCGCCGGTGATGAAATTGGCCGCCAGACGCGACACAAGTACTTCCTTGGGCGTCAGCGCACGATGGTCCTCGCCGGCCTTCCAGACATTGGCGGTGACGCTGTCCAGCATGCCCTTGGAGCCTTCCAGCCGCACGACCTGCTTGCCGAGTTCATGGCGGAACACCACGTCGTCGCCCAGCAGCATCTTCGGATTCATCGAGGACCGCTTGGTCTTGCACAGCTCGATCAGGTCGTCGAGCGCGCCCTGCGCCAGGCCGAGGGCGACCGCGCAGTGGGGCAGCGACAGCGCGACGCGCAGCGGCAGGCGGGAGGCCGGCGTGTCATAGCATGTCTTGATGTCATGCAGATTATAGGTCATCGCCGACGGCACGAACACATCGCGGATCGCGACGTCGCAGCTGTCGGTGCCGCGCATGCCGAGCACGTACCAGGTGTCGAGGAACTCGGCCTGAGGCGCGGGCACCATCGCGAGCACCATCTCGGGATCACCCTCCGGGCTCATCTTGGGCTTGCCGCCCTCCATGATGATGCAGTTGCCCGCGACGAAATCCGGATTGGGGCCACCGCTGGCGAAAGGCCACTGGCCGGAGATCATGTAGCCGCCCTCCACGGGGACGGCCTGACCCTTGGGCGCGATCACGCCGCGAATGCGCACATCGGGGAAATCCCGGTTGATGCTCCTGACCGTCTCTTCGGGGAACAGGCCGTTGCCGATCGACTGGGCGGTGCCCACCATCATCAGCCAGCCCAGCGAACCATTGCCGCGCGCGGCTTCGAACACGACCTCGTTCATATTGGCGAGGGTCAGCTCAAGCCCGCCATATTCCTTGGGCGAGAGCATCCGGAAGGCGCCGGTCGACTCGATCTCGTCGAACAGGTCGACGGGGAATTTCCTGGTCGTGTCGATCTCGCCGGCCCGGGCCTTGGTCTCGGCCGCAACCTTGCGAACGCCGGCGATGAGCGTTTCGAAATCACCCGCGTTGGCGGACGCCTTTTCCTGAACCTGGAGCATGATCCCTCCTTGCATTCTTTCTAAACGATACCGTATAGTATCGGTAAAATTCGATGGCGTCCAGTAGCAACAGACTATTTTGTGATGCCAGGACGAGAAATTTGCAACCGGGGGAGGAGAGCCGGAAAATGCTGCCGCTTCCGCTCCTCCGGAGCCCCTTTCCCCATGCAGGCGGCCGCCCGCCCATTCACCCTATGCGACCGACTATTCCCACTTGGCCGCCCAGCGCAAGAGAATCCCGCCTAACAGTCAGGAGTGAACCATGGCAGACCAACCGCATCTTCTGGTGACGACCGAGGGGCCGATCCTCATCGCGACGCTCAACCGGCCGGACAAGCTGAACGCGTTGAGCAACGAACTGATGGAGCTGTTCGAACAGGCGGTGCTGCGCTTCCGGGACACGCCGGAGCTCAAGGTCATGCTGATCCGGGCGACCGGCCGCTATTTCTGCTCTGGCGCGGACCTGCTCGAAGGTGATCCCAACAGCACGCCGAGGACCGCCACCGGCATTCGCGAACATCATCGCGTCCGCAACCGCAACATGCACCGCATCTATGACGAGATGGAGCATATCGAAAAGCCGATTGTCGCCGCGCACCATGCCATGTGCGTTGGCGGCGGCCTCGAAATGTCGCTCTCCTGCGACTTTCGCCTCGCCGCCAATAGCGCCGGCTACTCCTTTCCCGAAGGGCTGTTCGGCATCCTGCCCGCCTCCAACGGCGTGAGCCGGCTGACCCGCGTCTGCGGGCCGCATTGGGCGCGCTGGCTCATCATGGCCAACAAGAAGGTGCCTGCCGAGCGCGCCCTCGTCATGGGGCTGGTGCACGAGGTCTTTCCGGACGAGAGCTTCGAGGCGGATGTGATGGCCTTCTGCCGCCACCTGGCCAAGCAGAATGGCGAGCAGATGGGCGCGGCCAAGATCGCCATTGAACTGTGCGCCGACGTCGACCGCGACCAGGCCCGCCATGTCGAGCGCATGGCCAACAGCGCCCTGATGCTGAACCCCGCCTATCAGGCCGGGATCGAGCGGCACATCAAGGGCATCGGCGGCAAGAAGCCGGACGGGGCCTAAAATCCTCCCCGTGCCGGGGAGGATTGCCCACCCCCCAAATCACGCCTCGCTGAAGCGGTCCACCAGATAGGATGTCACCCCGTCCGGATCGAGCCGCCGGGCGACGAGATAGCCCGCCCCCATCCAGCCGCGCCGGGTCCAGTTGCCGAAGGAAATCCGCGTGCCCGGAGCGCCCGCCGCGGCCGGCAACATCTTCACCCGTTCCAGCGCCTCCTTCACCCCGCGCGGCGTCAGCGGCCGTGCGTCGGCGAAGGCATGGAGAAGCACTGTCGCCAGGTCGTGGTTCATCACCGGCACGCAATATTCGGGCCGGCGCCCATAAACTGTTTGGAAGTCGTCGAGAAATTGCTGCCCGACCGCATTGCCCTCGTCATATTGGTCGAGGCCGATCCAGCCCACCACCGAATCCCAGACGGCCTGGTTGATCCAGGCATTCTGGAACGCCGTGCCCATGAACCGGGGCGGATCCCAGCCAAGCGCCGCGAGCGCCGGATTCACATGGACGGCGCCGAATCCGAAACCGCAATGGACCAGCGCCTCGGGCTGGGCGTCGTACAGCCTGCGGACGGGCTCCGTCACGTCCTGCGCCGTCTGGGCCAGCATTTCCTCGGCGACGATGCGGATGCCCGCCGCCCGGCAGGCCTTGCGAAAATTACGGATATAGCCCTCGCCGACCAGCGACTGCTCGACCAGCGCGCCGACCTTGGTGATGCCGCGCTTGGCAAGCAGGTGCGCCCAGAAGATCGGCTCGTCGGTGAACGAGCCCTGGGGCAGGCCGAAGGTCCATTCGCCAAGCCATTCGTCCGCGCCGGCGACGCTGATCGAGGGCACCTTGAAACGCTGCTCGATCGCCTCGCGCACCGGCACGGCATTGTCCGAAATGAACGGACCGAAAACCGCAAGGCAGCCTTCCTCGACCAGCGATGCATAGGCATCGATCACGGCCTTGACGGACCCTTTCGGCAGCCCCTCCACCTCGCGATAGACGATCTCGACCGCGCGATCGATCAGGCCCCGCTCGCGCCCCTGCCGGAACACCAGCTCGAACGGACCGGTCAGGTCGACGCGTTTTTCTGCCGGATAGCCGGGCGGCAGCTTGAAGTCGCAGAGGAAGCCCAGCTTGATCGGCTCGGCATTGCTCTCGTAAGACATTCCTTGTGCCTTTCCTCATGGGTGACAGAACCGACCCCGCAGAAACGGAGCGTTTCGTACAGAAGTCGCCGCTTTACCGTCAAACCATGAGAAGGTAAGAGAAAATTGGGCAAAGTTAAGAAATCCTCAACTGCAAGGATGTGATGCTGCGCGCCGGCCGTTCGAAAAAATCGGGTCCACCTATAAAGAGGTTCAGCCAGTCATGATGCGATTGGATTATTCCGCGGAGCAGGGCCTTCTGACCATAGATCTGGACGGCATGATGGCGGCGGACGAAGTCAAGGCGCTGATGGAGAGCATCGGCACCTATATCGAACGTGCCAAGCGCACCAATACGCAGTTGCGGGTGCTGGTCGACGGGTCCAAGGCGCCGGTGCAGCAACTGGCCAGCCTGGCCGTTATCGACACCAATCGCGAGCGCTCGACCTTCGACGCCCCGATCGCCATCGTCGTGAAATCACAGCTCGCCAAGATGCAGGCCGACCGCTCCTCCTCGAAGTCCAACGTCAGGGTATTCCTGGACACGCAGGAAGCGCTGAACTGGCTCGGCGTGCCGGCCTAGAATTTTGTGATGATTCACCGTTCGTCCTGAGTAGCCACTGAGCTCGTCGAAGTGGCGTATCGAAGGACCTGGCTTGGCGCAGATGCTTCGATACGGGTCTTCGACGGGCCTGTCCTGAGCGCCTGCCTTGGCAGGCAGTCGAAGGGCTCAGTCCCCACTCAGCACGAACGGGGTTGAGTTAACTCGAGGTCAAAACCCAGCCTTGGCGACCAGCGCCTCGCTTTCCTGCCACAGACGCGCGGCTGCGGCATCGTCCAGCGCCGCCGGCGCGGGATCGATCGCCTCGCGATTGTGATAATAGAGGCCGTTCGCCGCGCCGGGCTCCTCCGCCGTCGCCAGCCAGATCAGCGTATCGGCGCCTTCCTCGGGCGAGATTGTGGCCGTCTTCGCCATATGCTCGCGCATCTCGGGCGTGCCATCCATGCCGAAATTGCTGGCGACCACGCCGGGATGCATCGCGTGGGCCACGATGCCGTCGCCGCCAAGCCGCTTCGCCAGTTCGCGCGTGAACAGGATGTTGCACAGCTTCACCAGACCATAGGCATTGACCGACACCCAGTCGCGCGTCTGTTGCAGATCGTCCCAGTCGATGCCGGGGCACATCATATGGCCGCGCGACGACACGTTCACGATGCGCACCGCGCCGGGCGCGGCGCTGGCGGCCGCCTTGCGCAGCTGCGGCAGCAGGCGCGTGGTCAGCAGGAAATGCCCGAGATGATTGCCGGCGAAGGTCGCCTCATTGCCTTCCGGGGTGATGATCATCTTGTCTCGCACGCCGCCGGCATTGTTGAGCAGGGCATCGACCCGGTCGGTCAGCGCCGCGATCTCGTCGGCCATGCGCGCGGCGTCGGACAGCAGCGACAGATCGCCGCGCACGGTATCGACCCGCGCGCCCGGCGCGGCCGCAGCCTTGATCTCCGCTTCCGCCGCTGCCGACCGGGCCGGATCGCGGCCATGGGCGATCACATGCCACCCTTGCGCGGCGAGCGCCTTTGCCGTCGCCTTGCCGATGCCCGAGCTCGCGCCGGTCACCACCGCGACGCGGGATTCTGCCTGTGCCATCAAAATCTCTCCTCTTGAACGAATTGAAAAATTGGGGAACCCACCTGCCGGATCAGCGGCGGCAGACGCCTCTCATGAACAGCCTGACGGAGAAGCGGATGCGATCCTCTATCTCCTCCGGCCCCAGAAAATTGCCCAGCAGGACCATGCGGACCGGCACGCCGACCACCATGTTCATCAGGGCGGAGGCGGCCCGCTCCGGCTCCTCCACATCGGTCACGCCCGCCGCATTGTTGCGGCGCAGCAAGTCGGCGATGAACTCGATGGCCGGACGGGTGATCCGGCTGTAGGCCGAGTTGACCACCTCCGGGAACTGATAGGATTCCGTGTGGAGAATGCGCTGGAGGCGCAGGCCAACGGGGGTCATGACATTGGCGATTCGCAGGCGGGCGACTTGGGTCAGCGTCTCTTCCAGATCCTTGCCGTCCAGCGCGTGCAGCGCCTCGACCGGCAGCATGACCTGCTGCACGGCATGTTCGACGATCGCTTTGAACAGGGCGCGTTTGTCCGGATAACGGGCATAGACCGTCCGGCGGGTCATGCCGACCTCGGCCGCGATGTCGCGAATCGTCGCATGTTCGAAGCCGCGCTCCAGGAACATCTCCATTGCCCGGTCGAGCAGTTCCTGATGCCTTTGTTCCGACTGCTCCCGGGTCGGCCTTCCGGGCCGGCTTTTCTGCGCCAAGCTTGCCATGTCCACCCCAAATCACTCCGTCAAAAGCGCCTTTAGCCAAGAAACCGCTTGCGCCAAAACCGGAACCGCAGATAAATATACACAGGTGGCGCCATTATGGCTAGCTGGCTTGAACAGGTTTGAAGGAGAGCGCCGATGGCATCGGCAGTTGATACATTGAAATCCATGATCGATGCGGACAACCGCTACGAGATCCCCCATTCGGAAGTGGCCGCGCTCCAGATCGAGGCGGCGAACGAGCTGTTCCAGCATCGCAAGGGCGCGATCAAGTTCCTTGGCCACCGCGCCAACGAGGTCGGCGTCACCGAGGTGCGCGATCCTTCGGACCTGGTCGGCCTCCTGTTCGCCCACACCACCTACAAGAGCTATCCCGAGGGCTGGCTGACCGACCAGAAATGGCCGATGCTCTCGAAATGGGTGGACACCATGTCGACCCACCGCGTCCAGGGCATCAATTTCGACGGCATCACCGACATTGACGAC
>DATJLC010000176.1:0-38171 GCA_035490755.1 Sphingobium sp. | reverse complement strand
GTCCATGGCGCCGCCAGCGTCGCCATGGACAGCGAAGAACTGGGCCGCCATATCGGCCTGCCATGACCGACCACAAGCCGCACCCCGAGCCGGAAGTCCTCGCCCGCGAGAAGGCAGCGCGCCAGCGCTTCCTCGCGATCAGCCTGTTCCGCCTGTCGGGGGCGCTGATCCTGGCATTCGGCCTGGCCATCGCCATGGAGAACTTTACTTGGGTCATGGGGCAGAAGGCTCGGATCATGGGCGTCATCGTCGCGACCGTGGGGTTCATTCAAATGATGCTGGTGCCGCGCCTGCTGCTGCGGGCCTGGGCAAGCCCGAGACGGCCATGAAGCGCTTCTACAAGCAGGCAGGCTGGACCGTGGACGCCGTCACCGGAATGCGATCAATCCTGCTCGACGGCAGGCCGGTCCGTACCCCCGCCCGCGCGCCGCTGGCGGTTCCGGGTGATGCGCTGGCGGGTGCCATCGCCGCCGAATGGGGCGCGCAGGAGGATGACATCGATCCCGCAAGCATGCCGATGACCGGCCTTGCCAACGCGACAATCGACCGTGTTCTGCCCGACGCTGCCGGTTTCGCCAGGGGCATTGCCGCGTATGGGGCGAGCGATCTGTTGTGTTACCGCGCCAGCGATCCGACCCCGCTTGTCCAGCTGCAGACAGAAGCCTGGAATCCGCTGCTCGACTGGGCGCGGGGGCGCTATGGCGTCGTTTTCGCCGTGACCGATGGCATCATGCCGGTCGACCAACCCGGCCCAACGGTCGAGGCGCTCGGCGCGGCGGTTGCGGCGCTCGATCCATGGCTCCTTGCCGGTCTTTCTAATATCGTCAGCCTCGGGGGAACGCTGGTCGGCGCGCTGGCCCTGATCGAAGGGGCGGTGGATGCCGGGACCCTATGGGACGCCGTCCAGATCGACGAGGACTGGCAGGCGCGGCAATGGGGCGAGGATGCGGATGCGCTCGCCCGGGCAAGGGCGCGCCGGGTCCAGTTCGAGGATGCCGCGCAATATTGCGCGCTGGCATTGCGCGACGGGACGGCGCTACAAGCCTGAATCATGACTGCCGGCGCCGCCATCGAGATTGAAGGACTCTGCAAGACCTACCGGGGCGGCAAGGTCGCGCTCGACAATGTCTCGCTCGCGATCCCCCGGGGCGGCATATTCGGCCTGCTGGGCCCCAATGGCGCGGGCAAGTCGACGCTCATCAACATTCTTGCCGGTATCGTCAGCAAGACCAGCGGCCGGGCCCGCATCTGGGGCTTCGACATCGATGCCGACTCCCGCAATGCGCGCTATTCTATCGGTATCGTCAACCAGGAGATATTGTTCGATCCCTTCTTCACGCCCTTTGAAACGCTGGAGAACCAGGCGGGCTATTATGGCGTGCCCAAGGCCAAGCGCCGGTCGATGGAGCTGCTGCGCGCGGTGCGGCTCGAGGACAAGGCGCATGCCTATGCGCGTACCCTTTCGGGCGGCATGAAGCGGCGGCTGATGGTTGCCAAGGCGATGGTCCACGCGCCGCCGATCCTCGTTCTCGACGAGCCGACGGCGGGCGTCGACATCGAGCTCAGGCAACAGCTCTGGTCCTATGTCCGTCAACTCAACGCACGCGGGGTCACCATCGTCCTCACCACCCATTATCTGGAGGAGGCCGAGGAGCTGTGCGACCGCATCGCCATCATCAACCATGGCCGGGTCATCGCCGACAAGCCGACCCGCGAGCTGGTAAACATGGCGCAGGAGAAGGTGGTAGAACTGACCCTTGACCGCGATGTGCTGGCATTACCGCAGTCCGACTGCTTCGAGAAGATCGAGCGCGCCGGCCCCCGCGTCCTCGTCGTCACCTACGCCAAGAACCGCGCCAATGCCGGCCAGGTACTCGCCGCGATCCAGGCCGAGGGGCTGGGCATCGTCGACGTCTCGACGCGCGAGCCCGACCTGGAGGACGTGTTCCTCAATCTGACGCGGGCGGTGGCCTGATGCGCCACTTCAAGTAAGAACAGAGTCCATGGCCAGCCACTTTTTCGACGTGATCATCATTGGCTCGGGTGCCGCCGGGCTCACTGCCGCCATCAACCTGGCGCAGGACAAGAAGGTGCTCGTCCTCGCCAAGGGCGCGCTCGATGGCGGGTCGACCAACTGGGCGCAGGGCGGCATCGCGGCGGTGCTCGACGCCGGCGATACGTTCGAGAGCCACGTCGAGGATACGATGATCGCGGGTGCCGGCCTCAACAATCGCGCCACCGTCGAATTCGTCGTCTCCAGCGCGCCCGCTGCGATCGACCGGCTCGCTAGGCTGGGTGTGCCGTTCAACGATGGCACCGAGTTCGGCGAGCGCTGGCATCTCACGCGCGAGGGCGGCCACAGCCACCGGCGCATCGTGCATGTCGACGATGCCACCGGCGCGGCGGTGCAGCGTGCGTTAGTAGCGGCGGCCGAGGCGAATCCGAACATCACGTTGATGACCGACATGGTCGCAATCGACCTCATCACCTCACGCCATGGCGAGCGTTTCTCTGGCGATGGGCATGTCTGGGGCGTCTATGCCTTCAACAAGAAGACGAAGCGGGTCGACGCGCTCACCGCCCCGGCAACCATTCTCGCCACAGGCGGGGCGGGGCGCACCTATCTTTTTTCAACAGCACCGCGCGGCGCCACCGGCGACGGCATCGCCATGGCGTGGCGGGGGGGCTGTCGCGTCTCCAACATGGAGATGAACCAGTTCCACCCGACCTGCCTCTACAATCTCGAGGTCAAGAATTTTCTCGTCACGGAGGCAATGCGGGGCGAGGGCGGGCGCCTCAAGCTGCCGCCCGGCGTGCCCGGCGGCGGCAAGCGCTTCATGGACCGGTTTGACAAGCGGGGCGAGCTGGCGCCCCGCGACATTGTCGCCCGCGCCATTGACCATGAGATCAAGCGGCTGGGTCTCGATTATGTCCATCTCGACATCAGTCACAAGCCCGCCGAATTCATCATGGAGCATTTCCCGACCATCCATGCCCGGCTGCTCGATCTCGACATCGACATCACCCGGGAGCCGATCCCGGTCGTGCCCGCCCAGCATTATACCTGCGGCGGCGTCGTTATCGACCTCGACGGGCGGACCGACCTGCCGGGCCTCTATGCGGCGGGCGAGGTGACCCAGTCGGGCCTCCATGGCGCCAACCGGCTCGCGTCCAATTCGCTGCTCGAATGTCTGGTGTTCGGCGAGGCAGCGGCGAACCATATCCGCAATCACGGGGATGAGCTGCCAATGCCGCCGCCGATTCGCGCGTGGGATGAAAGCCGCGTCACCGACAGCGACGAGGAGGTCATCGTCCAGCACAACTGGCGCGAGATCCGCCGCTTCATGTGGGACTATGTCGGTATCGTCCGCTCGACCAAGCGGCTGGAACGGGCCCAGCACCGCATCGACCTTCTCGCTCAGGAGGTTGACGAATATTATGGCAATTTCCGGGTTACGCCCGACCTCATCGAATTGCGCAACCTGCTGGAGGTGGCGCGGCTGATCGTGCGATCGGCGCTGCGGCGCAAGGAAAGCCGGGGCTTGCACTATACCATCGACTATCCGGAAACCCTTGCGGAGGCGCGGGATACGATTTTGGTGCCTTAGGGCTGACGCGCCGGCACGGTGCAGTAGTTAGCCAAGTTCCAGAAAGCGCCGGACCGTTTCGGCGAATTTCACCGGTTGATCGAGCATGACAGCGTGGCCGCTCGGACCGACCGGCACGACCCGGAGCGCGGGCGCGCCGCGATAGGCGCGGCGAACGCGATCGAGGGCGGCGGCGGCGAGCTGCCGGTCGGCCGGCATTGCCGGCACGACAGTGATGCTCGTGCGGATGGAGGGCAGTTTCGGGCCCAGGTCGGTTCCGGCGATCTCGTCCAGGGCCGCGGCGATGACGTCGGGATCGCTGGTCGCTCCGCCTGGCGTCGCATCCCGCAGGATCGCGGCAAATGCGCGGCGGCCCGCTTCGGTGGCGGTGAAATAGCCTCTGAGTTGGCGGGCGAGGAAACCAAGGCCTTCGGTGGTGCCGCCAACCATGGCCGCCCCAGCGGGTAGCATGTCGACCACCATTAGCCGCTCGGCGACCTGCGGATGACGGATCGCGACCAAAAGGGCAAGGAGACCGCCCATGCTGTGGCCGACCATCGCCGCCCTGCGGAGGCCGCTCTCGGTCACATAACGGGCGATCTCATCGGCGATGGGGACCAGGAGCGGCCCGTGGCGATTGTCCTCGGCGGGGAGGCCGGCAAAGCCGCGCACATGCATGGCATGCCAGCGATACCCTTGCACATCGCGCATCAGGCGATTCCAGATATCTGGCCCGCTGCCAAGGCCCGGGACCAGGATCACGTTGCGGCCAGACCCCTGGCTCCGAATGGCGATCCTGCGGGAGGAAAAGGGCCGCGATGCCATGGCGTGCACTGCGCGGGACGGGACGGTCGCGCCCAGCAGGGCGAGCATGCTCAGCGTTTCACGCCGGGAAAGCCGGTATTCCATTCACGCCGTTTCCTCGATCCATCCGCCGCCCAGCACACGCTCGCCGTCATAAAGCACGGCCGCCTGACCGGGCGCGACGCCGAGTTCAGGCGCTTCGAAGCGCAGGATATCGCCGTCGAGGCGCGCCGGCACGGGCTTCGCCATCGAGCGGACTTTTGCCTGCACCGGGCCATCGCGTTCGGTGCCCCCGATCCAGTTGAGATCCGTCAGCCGGGCGCTTGTTACCGCCAGCGCGGCGCGCGGGCCGGCGACGACCCTGCGGGTCTCCGGATCCAGTCGGACCACATAAAGCGGTTCGGCCTGCCCGCCAATGTCCAGCCCCTTGCGCTGGCCGACGGTGAAGTGGATGAGGCCTTTGTGTCGGCCCAACACACGCCCATCAACATGCACGATCTCGCCCGCCGTATCCGCCTCTGGCCTGAGCTTGCGGACGACGCCTGCATAATCTCCATCGGGCACGAAGCAGATGTCCTGGCTGTCCGGCTTCAAGGCGACGGACAGGCCGATCTCGCTCGCCAGCGCGCGCACCGCCGCCTTTTCCATGCCGCCGAGGGGAAAGCGCAGATAGTCGAGCTGGTTGCGGTCGGTGGCAAACAGGAAATAGCTCTGGTCGCGGGCGGGATCGACCGCGCGGTGCATCTCCGGCCCGTCCTTGCCCATCACCCGCCGCACATAATGGCCGGTGGCCAGGCAGTCGGCGCCCAGCTCCCGCGCGAGGGCGAACAGGTCGGTGAACTTCACCCCCATGTTGCACTTCACGCAAGGGATGGGGGTGCGTCCATTGAGATACTGATCAGCGAAATCGTCCATCACCGACTGGCGAAAGCGGCTTTCATAATCGAACACATAATGAGCGATGCCGATGCGGTCCGCGACAGTGCGGGCGTCGCGAATATCCTGTCCGGCACAGCAGCTGCCACTGCGTCCGACCGCCGCACCATGGTCATAGAGCTGAAGCGTGACGCCGATCGTTTCGGCGCCGCTGCGCGCAGCAAGCGCGGCGACAACACTGGAATCGACGCCACCGGACATGGCAACGACAATACGCCTGCCGGAGAGCGGGGCTTCGAGCTGAAACAGATTCTGCATGAGGCCGCCATATAGGCCTTGGCGGACGCTGGAGCCAGTCTTCCTCGGCCGAAGAGGTTAATGCTTGAAAACAAATCCTAAAATACTCTGAGCGTCGCCTTTACGGGCGCTTATCCTTTGGCTGCTAGCAAGGGGGCATGGAAGAACGCGATGCCCTCGCCCCATTGCATGTTTTTGCCGGGTCCAATCCGGGCCAGGCCACATGCGCACCCGAGCTGACCCGCCTCCTTGCCCTGCTTGCGGCAAGGCAGTTTGTGCTGCCCACGGCACGGGCGATGCGGACGGGCACGGCCTCTACCGCGCCGGCTGACCGCATGGTTCGCCTTTTCGCCGCCTATGGGCGAGCGGGTGCGGCCGCGGGCGCAGGTGGCGCGTTCAACCCAGGGACCGCACGATATCTGTCCGGAATGCACGATGATGAAGCGACTGTTTACCGTGGCGCTTAGCCAAGGTTCAAATTTTTGCTGCGACACGGCGTTCGAGGGCGGGACAAGGCCGGTGTACCGGCGATTGAGGGAATGATGATCGAGAACCAGAAAATTCGCCCAGCTCAAGTTGTTGGCCCTCTTGGTGAGCCTTTGACGCTGGACTCTCTTCCGTCTCCGACGACCACGCGATGGGTTGTGCGGCGCAAGGCGGAGGTTGTCGCCGCTGTCAACGGCGGGCTCCTGACCGTGGACGAAGCGTGCGCCCGCTATAGCCTGACGCTCGAGGAGTTCGCGAGCTGGCAGCGCGCCGTCGATCGGTCGGGCATGCCGGGGCTGCGTGTCACCCGCATCCAGCACTACAAGTCACTGTACGAACGCCAGCAGCGCTATTGATCAGCCGAAGTTCCATTCGGCTACCCCGGGCACGTCCACGCGGAAGCTGAAGATGGCACCGGACAGGGGCGCGGCGCCGAGCGCATCGGCGTCGAGACCGTTGCGCGCGCTCGTCACATAGGCAGTGCGGCGGTCGTCGCCCCCGAAGGCGATCATGGTCGGGCGCGATACAGGCAGGGTGACGCTGGTGACGATCGCCCCATCTGGGGACAGGCGTACGACACGCCCCCCGTCGAACAGCGCACTCCAATAGTGCCCCGCCTCATCAAACGATCCGCCGTCGGGGCGGCCGTGCCCCTCCGGGAATTGGTGCAGGACCCGGCAATCCGACAATGCGCCCTGTGCAGGATTGACGCGATAGGCGCGCAGCCGGTGCGACGGCGTATCGGCATGATAAAAGCAGAGTCCATCGGCCGAAAAAGCGGCACCATTGCAGGTCATCATGCCATTTTCGGCGAGGGTCGCGCGGCCATCTGTCTCGAACCTGTAGAGCGCGGCGTCGGCGGCCGATTTCGCGGTATTGACGCTGCCCACCCAGAACCGGCCCTGTGTGTCCGTGCGTCCATCATTCAGGCGCAAATCCGGCCTGCCTGCCAGGACCTGGTCGCCAAACGGGACCGGAACCGCGCCCCAGTTATCGAGGAGGGCAAGGCCGTCCTTCATCCCCAGGAGCAAGCCGCCGCCCTTGCGAAAGGCAAAGCAGCCGACCGGGGCGTCGAACGTCCGACGGTCGTCCTTTCCTGTTGCTGGATCCAGGCGATGTAATTCATTGCGCGCGATGTCGACCCAATAGAGTAGCCGCTCCTCATCATGCCAGCGCGGGCATTCGCCGAGCATCGCCGCCGCCTCCAGGGCCACGGTCACCTGTGTCAAACGCAGATTCCTTTTCAAAAAATGCCGCGCCAACGGCGATGCGCGCATAGTCGAGACCGTCTGCATCGGCTTTCACCGTCAGCTCAGCGCACATCCCCGCGAACTCGGCGTACGCTGGCTCGTCGCGGCCATCAATATGAACTTCCTCGAAGACATGCATTTCCCCAACCGATCGGGATCGCTTCCGGATTATCTTGGCAAAGTTGGACGATTCTGTCCGTCGCCTTCAGGCGGTGGCGCTGGCCACCGCTTAGCCGCGCTTATCAGCTCAGGCTTGCGCCTGCAGGCAATAGCCGGAGCCCCTGATCGTGCGCAGCATCGGCCAGGCAAAGTCCCGATCCAGTTTGGCCCGCAGACGTGATATGTGCACCTGAACGACATTGGTGCCTGGGTCGAAGCAAAGCCGCCAGATCGCCAGCAGCAAAGCTTCGCGGGACTGGACGCGGCCGCAATGGCGCGCGAGATGGACGAGAAGCTCATATTCCCGGCCGCGCAGGTCCAGCGGCTGATCCGCGCGGCGCGCGCTGTGGTCGACAAGATCGATGTCGAGATCGCCCAGCACCATATGACCGGCGGCACGCTGGTGAAACTCGGCGAGCCGCAGCAGCCGACCGAGCGCCTCGTCCGGGTCCATCCAAGGACCAATAATGTCGTCCGCCCCCGCCAAGACCGCACGTGTGCGCAGTCGCGCGTCGTCCTGCTCTTGCCAAAGGAGGAGAGGCCGGCCGGGATCGTGGTCCGGCACCGCGCGATCGGTGCTTGCCGTGAACTGGCGCGCAACAAGTGTGCAGCCTGCCTCGGCAGCGCGCGCGATCAAGCCCGGCAGAGCCGAGTCACTTGCATTTCCAATGGTTCGCCAGATCTCCATGATCGCTGCTCCGATGCCGCAGTCGAGTCATCATGGATTTGACCACCTGCACGGAGTGGGCGCCACCGCAACTTTGTCCATCACGGATATGAGGCCCGGGGGACGCGCCGCCTTGTATCCGAAACGGGGCAAAGTGATGATCGGTGACAACAGCTTTAGGGTGACGGGCCCCGTGGTCCATGGCGTGTCCTCAATCCTTCACAGTCGCAGCGTGCGGGCGTATAGCGCGGGCGTGTCGATCATTGCCCTGATCCTCCTCTTCCTCCTGACCTTCTCGGGCATGGAGGGCTTTGCCTATGTCATGCACCGCTGGGTCATGCATGGACCGGGCTGGGTGCTGCATGCCAGTCATCACCGGCCCCGCACCGGCAATTGGGAGGCCAACGACCTCTATTTCGTGATCTTTGCCGCGCCGTCCATATTGCTCCTCCTGGGCGGGGTGCAGTGGGATTGGGGCGGCTGGGCGGTGGCGGTCGGTGCCGGGATCGCGGCCTATGGCGCGATCTATCTCGGCTTTCACGACATCATCGTCCACCGGCGGGTCGAGCATCGCTATGTGCCCCGGTCCGCCTATATGAAGCGCATCGTGCAGGCCCATCGGCTGCACCATGTCGTCGAGACGCGAGAGGGCAATGTGAGCTTCGGCTTTCTCGTCGCGCCCACGCCGGAGGTACTCAAGGCCAGGCTGGCCACGATCACGGCCAAACGCCTGCGCCGCCCCGCCGGCGGGCACGCGCTTCGACCCTGACAGCATGGGAGGGCTTGGTCCGCGCGACGCTCTGCCCTATTGAGGGGCCACTGATCCAGTCAGCCCGAGGATGAACGCGTGACCCCTGCCCTTATCGCCTTCGCGGCCGCGACGCCGCAGGCCATTGAATTCAGCAGCCTCGGCCTCGACCCTGTCGCCATCGACCTCGGCTTCTTCACGATCAAATGGTATAGCCTCGCCTATCTGGCCGGCATTCTCCTCGGCTATCTCTACCTCACCCGCCTGATCGCCCAGCCCGGCGCCCCGATGGCTCGGCGCCACGCCGATGACATGGTCTTCTACGCGACGCTCGGCATCATCCTGGGTGGGCGGATCGGCTATGTGCTCTTCTACCATCCCGACTTGTTCCGAGACCCGCTGGACATTTTGAAGCTTTGGGAGGGCGGCATGTCGCTGCATGGCGGCGTCCTGGGCGTGTTGGTCGCCATCTGGTGGATGACACGGAGCAACGGCCTCTCCTTCCTCCGGGTCTGCGACTATATCGCCTGCTGCGTGCCCTTCGGCCTGTTCTTCGGCCGGCTCGCCAATTTCGTGAACGGGGAATTATGGGGCAAGGTGACGGACGTGCCATGGGCGATCATATTCCCGACCGGCGGGCCGGTGCCGCGCCACCCGAGCCAGCTTTACGAGGCGGTGCTGGAAGGCCCGCTGATGTTCGCGATCCTCGCCTGGTTCTTCTGGCGCACAGAGGCGCGTTACCAGCCGGGTAAGCTGTTCGGCATCGCCGCGCTGAGCTATGGTGCGGCGCGCTTCTTCGTCGAATATTATCGCGAAGCGGATGTCCATCTCATGGCCTTCGCTGAGCGGACCGGGCTCCATATGGGCCAGTGGCTGACCATCCCGATGCTGCTGCTCGGCCTCTATCTCGTGGCGACTTCCAGGGGGCGCCGGGTGCGGGTCGAGGCGACCGTCGGACAGCACAGTGTCAGCTGAGGCGACCACAGCCACCGATTTGGGCGAGACTATCGCCGCGCGCATAGACGAGGCCGGAGCGATCAGCCTCCACGACTATATGGCCCTCGCCAATGCGCATTATTATGCGACGCGCGATCCGTTGGGGGCGGCGGGCGATTTCATCACCGCGCCCGAGATCAGCCAGATGTTCGGCGAGATGATCGGCCTGTGGCTCGGCGACATCGCCCGGCGTGCGGGCGCCGGGGAAAGCGCCGCCTATGTCGAGCTGGGACCGGGCCGGGGCACGCTCGCCGCCGATGCCTTGCGCGCGCTCGCTAGCGCGGGGTGCCGCCCGCCGGTGCATCTGGTCGAGACCAGCCCGGCGTTACGCGCGGCGCAGACCCGCGCGGTACCGCAGGCCTGCTTTCATGACGTCATCGACACGCTGCCTGGCGACCGGCCGTTGCTGGTCGTCGCGAACGAGTTTTTCGACGCTCTGCCGATCCGGCAATATCTTAAGACCGACGCGGGCTGGCGCGAGCGTGTCCTGGTCAATGACTGGGTGGAGCGCGGGCACCGCTTCCTGCCCGATCTGTGGGATGAGGACGCTGTAGCGATGATCCACCCGGCGCTGCGCGATGCTTCCCAGGGCGCGGTTTACGAGACCTGCCCGGCGGCCGGGGCAATCATGCGGAAGCTTGCAGAACGCATTGCACGGCAGGGGGGCGTGATGATCGCCATTGACTACGGTCATGTCGGGCTCGTTATCGGCGATACCTTTCAGGCGGTGCAGGCGCATCGCTTTGCCGATCCCTTCGTCGAGCCGGGTGCGCGCGACCTTACCGCCCATGTCGACTTCGCCGCCCTTGCCAATGCGGCGTGCGCGGGCGGGGTGGTACC
This sequence comes from Sphingobium sp., assembly GCA_035490755.1. Classification (GTDB taxonomy): domain Bacteria; phylum Pseudomonadota; class Alphaproteobacteria; order Sphingomonadales; family Sphingomonadaceae; genus Sphingobium. The sequence continues at coordinate 27,461 of DATJLC010000176.1, read as the reverse complement.
GAGCCCGATCGTCGAGCAGGGGGCATTCCTGATGCGGCTGGGCATCGGTGCCCGGGCGGAGGCCCTGGCGCGACGCAATCCTGGTGCGAAAGACATGCTGGTGGAGGGAATGAAGCGGCTTACGGACCCGGACGCGATGGGCAGGCTGTTCAAGGTGGTGGCCATGCGTCACCCGGCCTGGCCTACGCCTGAAGGCCTGGCATGAGCGGGACGCATGGCATCGAACGGCTCGCCAGCGTTGGGCTGGCCGCGGTGCCTCACGGCTTTCTTGGGCGGCGCGGCGGCCTTTCAATCGGCCTGCATGCGGGCCTGAATGTTGGGCTGGGATCGGATGACGATCGCGCCGCCATATTGGCCAATCGCGACCTCGCCCGCGACGCCGTGCTGCCGGGCGCGGCGCTGGTCACGGCGCGGCAGGTCCATTCGCCCGACGTGGTGACGGTGACGGCGGCGATCTCGGAGGATGCCCGGCCGCCCGCCGACGCCCTCGTAACTGACCGGCCCGGCCTCCTGCTGGGCGTCCTCACCGCTGACTGCGTGCCAGTACTGCTCGCCGATGTGCAGGCGGGGGTCGTGGGCGCTGCCCACGCCGGCTGGAAAGGCGCGCTTGCCGGCGTGACGGACCGGACCGTCGCGGCGATGGGGGCGCTGGGCGCCGAGCCCTCACGCATTGTCGCCGCTATCGGACCCTGCATCGGCCGGGCGAGTTATGAGGTGACGGAGGTCTTCGCAGATCCGTTCTTGAACGCGGATCCCGACAATGGCCGTTTCTTCGGCGCGGGACGGCCGGGCCATCTGATGTTCGACATCGCCGCCTATGTCGCCGCCCGGCTCGCGGCAGCGGGCGTGACCCGGGTCGATCTGCTCGACGAGGACACCTACAGCCAGGCTGGGCGATTCTACAGCTATCGCCGGTCCTGCCATCTGGGGGAGCCGGGCTATGGCCGACAGATCTCGCTGATCGGGCTGGAGTGATCTTCGCCGCGCGTGCCGACAATCAGGTTCACAATCCTCCCCGGAACGGGGAGGTGCCCCGCAGGGGCGGAGGGGCCGTGCCTGGCGCGTAGCCCCTCCGTCACGCGCTTCGCGCGCGCCACCTCCCCGTCGCCGGGGAGGATTTTCCAGTACATTGTAGAGACACCCTCACCAATCCACCACCTTCCACCCCCGCTCCGCGGCCAGCTTGCGCAGCGGGGGGTGCGGGTTGGCGGCGACGCCTTCATTGGCGAAGGCGAGCATCGGCACGTCCGAGACATGGTCCGAATAGGCGCGGATCTCGGCCTCGGCCCGGGCGATGCCCTGGGCAGTCATCCACGCCTGGATCATCCGTAGCTTGGCCTGGTCATAGCAATTCTCGCCCGCGATCCGCGCGCGCAGATAGTCGGCGCCCTGGGTCATGTGGTCGGTGGCGATGACATGGTCGAAGCCGAGCCGCCGCGCGATCGGCTCGACATAGAGGCGGTAGGAAGCCGAGGCCATGACCAACCGCGCGCCGGCCGACCGGTCCGCCTCGATCTGGGCGCGGGCGCCGGCGCGGATGTTGCCGGCGACGACCTTGTCGGCATAGCGTTCGACATGGGCCGCGATCCGTTCCCGGCTCACGCGGCGTCCCATCATCAGCGCCTGGTTGACCTCCTTGGCGCGGCCGCGCGCGATCAGCCCGGTCACATAAGCGAGCAGGACCAGCGGTACCAAAGGCAGCAGCACCAGCCGCCACGGCGCCAGCGCCAGCGCCATGTGCACCAGAAAGGCCGCATAGGTGCCCCGCCTGGTGATCGTGCGATCCATGTCATAAATGGCGATGCGGATCATTCTTCCCGCGCAACCTTCCTCACTATTGGGCCGTTCATCGTGGCGATGGGCCATTTCGGCTTGCCGCGCAACGCAAACTGGACCAGTTTCACGCCGACGATGCACAGGGCCGATTTCATTGAGGAGCGTGACGGGGACGCTCGGTCGATCATGCTGACCGGCAGCCTGTCATTGTCCTGCCTCGGCGACGTGCCAAAGCGGCTGGACGCGATCGACGGTCCAGTCACGTGCATCGACCTTTCCCGTATAGAGCATATCGACACGGTGGGCGCATGGGTGGTGCACCGCGCGGCCGAGCGGCTGGACGCGCCGGTCCGGGGCGCCGATCCGGGGGCGGAGCGCCTGATCGGCGCCGTGTCCCAGGCAGGCCTGCCGGTCGAAATGCGTCCCGTCCAGCAGCCGCCCTTGCTGCGCATCCTCGACGAGATTGGCACGGCGGTGGTCCAGACCGCGCAGACCATGGTCGGCCTGCTCGGCTTTCTTGGCGCGACGATCATCACCGGCTGGATGCTGATCCGCCACCCCAGCCGTTTTCGGATCAACGCGGTCGTGCAGCGTTTCGAGGCGGTCGGCGTGACGGCGCTGGGCATCATCGGCCTGATGAGCTTCCTCATCGGCATCGTCATCGCCCAGCAGGGATCGGTCCAGCTCGAGCAGTTCGGCATGGAGGTGCTGACGGTCAATCTGGTCGGCCGTCTCACCTTCCGGGAACTGGGCGTGCTGATGACGGCGATCATGGTCGCGGGCCGGTCCGGCTCGGCCTTCGCCGCGCAGATCGGCACGATGAAGCTCAACGAGGAGGTTGACGCGATGCGCACCATCGGCGTGCAGCCGATGGAGGCGCTGGTCATGCCGCGCATCATCGCCGTGGTCGTCATGATGCCCCTGCTCGCCTTCTATTCCTCGATATTGGCGATCATCGGCGGCGGCTTTCTCTGCGCCATCTCACTCGACATTCCGCCCGTGACGTTCGTGCAGCGGCTGCGCGAGGTGGTGCCGATCACGGACGTGTGGATCGGCCTCATCAAGGCGCCGGTCTTCGGGCTCATCATCGGCATCGCCGGCTGCTTCCAGGGGTTGCAGGTGCGGGGCAATGCCGAGGAGGTCGGCCAGCGGACGACGGCCGCCGTGGTCCAGGCGATTTTCCTCGTCATCGTGATTGATGCCGTGTTCGCTGTCTTTTTTACCTGGATCGACTGGAAATGACCGAAGCCGAGTGCCTGGACATAACCGAAGGCCAGGGCGAGCACGCCATCTCGATTCGAGGCCTGCGCACCAGCTTCGGTCCACAGGTGGTACATGACGCGCTCGACCTTGACGTGCGCAGGGGCGAGATTCTTGGCGTGGTCGGCGGGTCGGGCACCGGCAAGTCGGTGCTGATGCGCGCGATCATCGGGCTGCAGGCGCCCGATGCCGGCGAGATCGAGGTGTTCGGTCAGCCGATGACCGGCGAGGCGGACGAGGAGGCGCAGCTTGCGATCCGGCGGCGCTGGGGCGTCCTGTTCCAGAATGGCGCGCTGTTTTCGACGCTGACGGTCTCGGAAAATGTGCAGGTGCCGTTGCGCGAATATTATCCAGCCATTCGGCCGGAACTGCGCGAGGAGATCGCCGGCTACAAGATTCGCATGACCGGCCTGCCAGAAGATGCCGCGCCCAAATTCCCGTCCGAGCTGTCCGGCGGCATGCGCAAGCGTGCGGGGCTGGCCCGCGCCCTGGCGCTCGATCCCGACCTTCTGTTCCTTGATGAACCGACGGCGGGGCTCGACCCGATCGGCGCGGCGGCGTTCGACGAGCAGACCCGGGACCTTCAGCAGACCCTTGGCCTCACCGTCTTTCTCATCACCCACGACCTCGACACGCTGCACGCGATATGCGACCGGGTCGCGGTGCTTGCGGATCGGCGGGTGATCGCGGTCGGCACCATCGACGAGCTGCTGGCAACGGATCATCCGTGGATCCAGGAATATTTCAACGGCCCGCGCGGACGGCTCGCCCATGCCGGGTCCGTGCAGCTGAAAACTTCAGGAGCGAAAGGGGCCCCGGCCTGATGGAAACCCGGTCCAATCACATATTGGTGGGCAGTATCACGCTGGTCCTCGTGCTCGCCATTATAGTCGCCGCCTTTTGGTTCTCGCGCATCGGCGAAGCCGACAATCGCGAATATGACATCTTCTTCAAGCAGTCGGTCGGCGGCCTCGCTAAGGGGTCGAACGTGTCCTATGCCGGCGTTCCTTCCGGACAGGTCAAGGCCATCGAATTGTGGCGCAAGGATCCCGACTTCGTGCGGGTGCGGATTTCGGTGGGCGAAGGCACGCCGATCCTGCAGGGCACCACGGCGACGGTCCAAGGCATCGGTTTCACCGGCGTTTCGGAAATCCAGCTCGATGGCGCGGTACGCGGTGCTCCGCCCATTACCTGCCCGGAGGAGGATCCCGGATCCGCCTGCCCGGAAGGGGTGCCGGTCATCCCGACCAAGCCCGGCGCGCTCGGCGAGCTCTTGAACAGCGCGCCGCAGCTGGTGGAACGACTGACGACGCTGACCGAGCGCCTGACCGAGACGCTGAGCGATGAGAATCAACGCAGCATCAGCGGCATATTGGCCAATACCGACCGGCTGACCCAGACGCTGGCCGATCGGGGGCCGGAGATCGCCACCACGGTCACGGAGGCGCGCGTTGCCGTGCAGCAGGCCGGCGATGCCGCGGAAAAGATCGCAAAGCTCGCGGACACGACCAACGCCATGCTTACGGACGACGGCCGGCCACTGGTCGCGGACCTGCGCCAGACGATCGCGGCGACGAAGAAGAGCATGGCGGCGCTCAACGCCACCATCGAGGACGCGCGGCCGGGCGTTCAGGCCTTTTCACAGCGGACCATGCCAGAGGTAGGGCTCCTCGTGCGCGACATGCGGCGCATGGCGCAGGCGCTCCAGAATGTCGCCGAGAAGATCGATCAGCAGGGCGCCGGCTCGATCATCGGCTCGCCCGCGCTGCCGGATTACAGGAAGTGATGACCATGAACGCGAGAATCCCGATGGGCCGCCCGATCCTCACCGCATGCCTGCTGGGGGCGCTATTGAGCGGTTGCGTCAAGTTCGGGCCCAAGCCGCCTGGCACCCTGCTGACGGTGGAAAGCCAGGCAAGGGTCGCGCCGGGCACCGTGGCCGAAGGCAGCGACGGCACGGTCACGATCATCGAGCCAGACGTGCCCAAGGCACTGAACACCGTGCGGGTGGCGGTGCGCACCAGCGGCAACAACTATGCCTATGTGCCGGATGCGATGTGGGTGGACACGCCGCGCAACCTGTTCCGCGCGCTTCTGGCCGAAACGGTGGCGGCCAAAGGCGGTATGCTGGTGCTCGACCCCGGCCAGTTCTCCGCCGATCCGGGGCGGCGGCTAATGGGCGAGCTCATCGCGTTCGGCATCGATGCCGAGGGCAAGCAGGCGGTCGTCACCTTCGACGCGGCGCTCATGGGCAAGTCCGGCCGGATCACCAAGCGCCGCTTCAGCGCGAGCGTGCCGGTCCGCAATATCGACCAGGACAGCGTCGCGCCCGCGATCGGCAAGGCGGCGAACATGGTCGCCAATGAGGTGGCGGACTGGCTGAAAGCGGGCGATGCGGGGGTCTGAATTACCCTCATCAAGTTGCAACAGGGCATGGGCTCCTGCGAAAGCAGGAGCCCAGAGTTATTCGGCACGCCTTACTTACTGGGCTCCTGCTTCCGCAGGAGCACGATACTATCTCAACAGGATGGCGCTCACGCCTCTGAACTTCGCTCAGCCCCATGTCTTGACGTAGATTCTACGCGAGGCTCTTTGTCACCTGCTCGCGCACATCCTTGGACAGGGTCGCGCACGCCGCGATGCGGTTCAGTTCGGCCTGCATCATCTGCGCGCGGCTGGCGTCGAAGCGGCGCCAGCGGCCAAGCGGGGGCACGAAGCGGGCGGCTGTCTGCGGATTGATGCCGTCGAGCGCCAGGATGATGTCGGCGACCATCCGATAGCCCTTGCCGTCGGCGCGGTTGAACGCCCATTGATTGCCGGCGAAGGCGCCGAAGAGCGCACGTGCCCGGTTGGGGTTGGCGAGGGTGAAGTCCTTGTGGCCGCCCAGTTCCTCGACCTGCTCAACCGTGTCGGGATGGAAGGCGAAGGCCTGGGTCTGGAACCATTTGTCGAGCACCAGCGCATCGTCCGAATAGCGGTTGTAGAAGATGTCGAGCGCCGCCACCCGCTCGTCGCTGTTGCCGTTGGCGAGGGTGGCCAGCGCCGATTGCCGCTCGGTCATGTTGTCCGCGCCGTCGAACTGGGCGAAGGCGATGGCCGGCCCATCGGCCACGCCCGATGCGACGACATAATGCAGCGCCACGTTGCGCAGCCGCCGCGCCGCCTTCGCGTCGGCCGACAGCGAGAAGGCGTTGCGCGCGCTCCCCGCATGGAGATCGCGCCACTGCGCCTCCAGTTCCTCGCCGATCGCCCGTTGCAGCGCGTCGCGGGCAGCGTGGATCGCGTCGGGATCGACCACCGGCATCTGGTCGCCGAGATAGGCCTCTCCGGGCAGCTTCACCGCCTCCGCGATAAAGGCGCCGTCGAGCGCGCGGTCGGCAAGCGTGCGCCGCACCGCCTCGATCACCGGCGCGCTGTCGAGCGGGTGGCCGGCGATATGGGCGATCAGCACATTGACCATCAGCTGCTGCATGGCCTCGTACCGGCCGAACGGGTCATCGTCATGGGCGGAGAGGAAGGCAAGCTCGGCATTGCTGCGGTTTGTCTCGACGATCACCGGCGCGGAAAAGCCCCGGTTGATCGAGAGCAGCGGCGCCCTGGCGTGGCCGGTGCGGCTGAGGGTGACGCTCGGCTTGTCGAGCATCACCAGCTCCTCCGTCCCCTTGCCGCTTTCCGGCGCGAACAGGGCGATGCGCAATGGGATCGCCATCGGCGCCTTGTCCGTCTGGCCCGGTGTCGGCGGCAGGGTCTGCGTCAGGGTCAGCGTCGTCGTGCCGCTCGCCGCATCATGGGCAAGCGCGGCGGAGACGCGGGGCGTGCCCGCCTGGCTGTACCAGAGGCGGAACTGCTTGAGGTCGATGCCGCTCGCATCCTCCATGGCAGTCACGAAATCCTCGCAGGTCGCGGCCTGCCCGTCATGGCGCTCGAAATAGAGGTCGCAGCCCGCCCGGAACCGCTCCGGTCCTAGGATCAGCGCCATCATGCGGATGACTTCGGCGCCCTTGTTATAGACCGTCGCCGTGTAGAAATTGCCGATCTCCATATAGGATTCCGGCCGCACCGGATGGGCGAGCGGACCCGCATCCTCCGGGAACTGGGCGGCGCGCAGGCCCCGCACATCCTCGATCCGCTTGACCGCCGGCGATCCCATGTCGGCGGAGAAGCTCTGGTCGCGATAGACGGTGAAACCTTCCTTGAGGGAGAGCTGGAACCAGTCGCGGCAGGTCACGCGATTGCCCGACCAGTTGTGGAAATATTCATGCGCAACGACGCCCTCGACCGCGTCATAATCCATGTCGGTCGCGGTTTCGGGGTCGGCCAGGATGTAGCGCGAGTTGAAGATGTTGAGGCCCTTGTTCTCCATCGCGCCGAAATTGAAGTCGGACACGGCGACGATGTTGAAGACGTCGAGGTCATATTCGCGGCCATAGGTGCGCTCGTCCCAGGCCATGGAGTCCTTGAGCGCCTTCATGGCATGGGCGGTGCGGGGCAGGTCCGCTTCCTTGACCCAGATGCCGAGCCTGACCGCCCGGCCGCTCATGGTGGTGAAGCTGTCGGCGTTGCACGCGAGATCGCCCGCGACCAGCGCGAACAGGTAGCAGGGCTTGGGGAAGGGATCGGTCCAGCGCGCCCAGTGGCGGCCATCGCCGGTCTCCCCCTGCTCCACCGGATCGCCATTGGCCAGCAGCACCGGATAGGCGGTCTTGTCGGCGCGCATCATGACGTCGTAGCGCGACAGCACGTCCGGCCGGTCGGGGAAGAAGGTGATGCGCCGGAACCCCTGCGCCTCGCACTGGGTGCAGAGCAGGCCACCGGAGGCATAGAGTCCCATCAGCTGGGTGTTGGTGACGGGGGAGATTTCCGTCTCGGTCTCGATGACGTGGCTTTCTCCCTGGAGCGGGATGACCAGCGCTTCAGGCTCCAACGTGTAGCCGGCAGCACCGATCGTTTTGCCGTCGACCGCGACGCTGAGGGGCGCGATGCCGTCGCGGTCAAGCCGGAGCGGCCGGTCATGCGCGCCGTTGCGGGTTACGCTGAGGCGCGCGCGGACGCGGGTCCGCTCCGGGTCGAGATCGAATTCCAGGGCAATGTCGGGCACGAGCCAGTCCGGCGGCCGGTAGTCCTCGCGGCGGATGATAGCGGGTCCGGTCCTTGTGCCGGCGTCCGAGTCGGCGGGTGCTTGTATGTCGGCCATGGCGTGAATCCTAAGCGCGCAAGCAGGTGACGACAAAGCGGAAATCATCCATCCGGCTGGTTTGGCCGCCGGCATTGTGGGAAGGAACCGGGAAACGTGGACGGATGACCATGACACGCATGCTGATATTCGGAATGGGTTATACGGCAACGCGGCTGGCGGCGCAGCTACGCAACGAAGGCTGGTCGGTCGAGGGGACGGGACGAGCGGGCACGATCGACTTCGACGATGGCCCGGAGGTGCTGCGCGCCATCGCCGATGCGAGCCATATCCTCTCCTCGGTGCAGCCGGACCCGGCCGGGGGCGCCGATCCGGTGCTGATGCGCTATGGCGGGGCGATCGCGGCCGCGGACGCGAGCTGGATCGGCTATCTGTCCTCGACCGGCGTCTATGGCGATACCAGAGGCGCGTGGGTGGACGAGAGCGCGCCGATCGGCTCGGGGCGGCGGCAGGCCCGGGCCGAGGCCGACCGAGCATGGCAGAACCTGCGCGACGATGTGCGCGTCTTTCGCCTGCCGGGCATATATGGCCCGGGGCGCAGTGCACTCGACCGGGTGCGGGAAGGACGGGCGCATCGCATCGACCTGCCGGATCAGGTCTTCAGCCGGGTCCATGTCGATGACATTGTCACGGGCGTAATCGCCGGCCTTGCGGGGCCGGCGGGCGTCTTCAATCTTGCCGACGACAGGCCTTGCCACCAGAATCTGGTAATCGAGGCGGCTTGCGCGATGCTGGGGATGGAGCCGCCGCCGCTTCTGTCGCTGGACGATGCCGGCCTTGGCCCACAAGCCCGCGCCTTTTACGCGGAGAGCCGCAGGGTCGCGAATGGCAAGGCGAAAAGACTGCTCGGATGGCGGCCGCGATATGCGGATTATCGGGCGGGGCTGGCGGCATGCCTCAGCGCGGCAGGCCAGGGCATCTGAAGCAGTGGACCCCGTTCCCGGGATCCCACCGCCTCATGTATCTCGATCAGACCAGATCGTAGCTGTTGTGGTCCATCATGGCGATCGCCGCCCGGACGGCATGGGCGGTGTTGAACGCCTCCGTCTGGTAGGTGGGCTCGTTCACGATGAAGGTCACATAGTTCAGGATCAGGAAAGCCGAATATTGGTGCATCATGTCGGCCAGGCTCGGCACCGCGACGCCGTGGCGGGCCAGTTCGCTGCGATAATGGGCGATCAGGTCCCGGTCATGCTTGCGCCGGTCAATGGGGTCGAGCGCGTTGCAGATGTGATAGGTGACCTCCATGATGCCCGCCTCGCGCCGCGCCAGGGAATCGAAGAAGCCGGGCGTGCCGTCCTCCTCTTCATAGAGATTGCCGAGATGGGTATCGCCATGGACGATGCAGTTTGGCAGCTCGTCGGAGAGCTTGCCGGCATATTTCATAAGGCGCACCAGCCAGTCGCGGTCATGGAATTTGACCGGGCAGGCCATGCCGCGCGGCTTGGCGATATAGCGCTCCCACTCCGCCTGGTCATATCCGGCGTGCTCCAGATAGTCGACGAACATCGTTGCGCCGTTGCTCGGCAGCACGCTGTATTTGCCGCCGGGATTAAGCTCCGGACTGCCCCAGGTCTTCGAGTGGAACTCGGCGAGTGCGGTGATGCGCCGCTTCACCTGCTCGGGGCTGTGCGGTCTCAAGCCATGACCAAAGATGACCTTGCGCAGCATGAGGTCCTCCATCAGGATGATCATCTGCGCGCGCTCCGGGTCTACGGCCTGGAAGAACACTTCGGGCATGTTGAGCCCCAGTTCCGGCAGCATCTTGTAGGCGTGATACTCCATTTCCAGTGACAGGAAGGTGAAGTCGCGCCCCCTCGCCCGGCTGGCGTCCTCAAACCCGCCCTTCAGCATGATCGTGGGCGGGAGACCTGCGGCGTGCGAGGCCTCGTCCGCCTCGAGATGAACGCGCAGGACAGTGCTGAAACCGTGATGCGCCTCGTCAATCTTGAAATTGCTGATGACCACGCCCGGGAAGCGCTCCGACAGCGCCGTGTTCAGGAAATCCGTGGTGATCTCCCCGATCTCCACCGGAAGCGGGCCTATGATTTTTTCAGCCAACATTCTGCAATCCTCTCTTGGCGGCGTTCTGGCGTTGCAGCGCCTATTCTGTCCGAAACCGTATCGTTCAGATTAGATGCTCTTCGATCGAGGGTCAAGCACACCAGCCCCGCATGGCAATGCGTTTCGATCAGGTGAGCCGATTGACATTCGGCCGAGTTTTCCCTATTCGCGCCCCCCAGACAAGCGGCCGCCCTTGGTGCGGCCCTTTTTTGTCGCCCCTTTTTTCCGAATTCGACCTGTTTTTGAGGAATGACCGATGAAGCGCACTTTTCAGCCGAGCAATCTGGTCCGCAAGCGCCGGCACGGCTTTCGCGCGCGTCAGGCGACGCCGGGCGGCCGCAACATCCTGCGTGCCCGCCGCGCGCGGGGCCGCAAGAGCCTGAGCGCCTGACGCAAACGCCGCCCGCCGCGCAAGCGGTGGGCCGAATGACCCGCCGCGCGGACTATCTCGCTGCCAATCGGAGCCAGCGCCAGACGACGCCGGGCTTCATTCTGCTGGTCCGCGACCGTCGCGATGGTGATTCGGCGGTGCGTCTGGGCATCACTGTTTCCAAGAAAGTCGGCGGCGCTGTCATCCGTAACCGGATGAAGCGCCGTTTTCGTGCCCTGGCGCGGGAGCTTCTGCCCCAAGGCGGGCTGCCTGGCGCCGATCATGTCCTGATCGGCCGCAGGGAGGGAGTGGAACGCGACTTCGCCGCGCTTCGGGCCGAGCTTGGCACGGCGCTCGAACGCGCCGTCCGCAAGGCGCGCCGGCCATGATCGCTCGCCTTCTCATCCTGATCGCGCGGCTCTGGCAATGGGGGCCGAGCCGCATCCTGCCGCCCAGTTGCCGCTATGCGCCCAGCTGTTCGGAATATGCCATAGAGGCGGTTCAACGCCATGGTGCGATCAGGGGTGGTTGGCTGGCCTTGAAACGTCTATTGCGCTGCCATCCATGGGGCGGATCGGGTTACGACCCGGTGCCGTGACGCGGCAACACTCGATCATCGAAGCGGATTCAGACAAGCACATGCACGCGGAAGACAAGCGCAACATATTGCTGGCGGTCATTCTGACGGTCGCCATCCTGTTCGGATGGCCCTTTATCGCCAATCATATCTTCCCCCCGGCGAATCCGCCCGTCACCAGGGTCGAGGGTGGCAAGACTGTGCCGGTCGCGCCGCCGGCGGCCCGCCGTACCGTCGAATCGTCCACGGTCATCCGCGACCGGGGGCAGGTGCTGCGCGAAACCCCGCGCGTCGCGATCGAGACGCCCAGGCTCAAGGGTTCGATCAACCTCAAGGGCGCGCGCATCGATGACATCGTCCTGCCCACTTACAAGCAGACCATCGCCAAGGATTCGGCGCCCGTGCGCCTGTTCTCGCCGGGCGGGACAAAGGACGCCTATTTCGCCGGCCTTGGCTGGACCGGCGATGGGGTCCGGGCGCCCGACGGCAACACCGTCTGGACCGCCGACGGCACGAAGCTGACCCCGACGACGCCTGTGACCCTGCGCTGGGACAATGGCGCGGGACAGCGCTTCAGCATCCGCCTCAGCGTCGACGACGACTATATGCTCACCGCCCGGCAGACCGTGGAGAATGCCGGCAATGCGGGCGTGGTCATGCGCCCCTATGGCTACGTCAGCCGCCGGGGCCACTCCAAGGATCCGGACACCTGGACGATTCACACCGGCCCCATTGGCGTGTTCAACGGCGCGGCCAATTATGATGTCGGCTTCGACGAGCTGGACAAGTCTGGCACATACAGCTTCCCCAGCACTGGCGGCTGGATCGGCTTTACCGACCTGCACTGGCTGGCGGCGCTCGTCCCTGACCAGAAGGCGCCGTTCAAGGGCGAGTTCCGCAAGGGCGGCGCCGACCTTTACCAGGCCGATATTTCGCTGGACCCGATGTCGGTGGCGCCGGGCAAGACCGCGTCCGCGACCACCCGCCTGTTCGTCGGCGCAAAGGAGACCAAGCTGCTCGACCGCTATCAGGACGCCGGAATCGCCAAGTTCGATCGTTCCATCGACTGGGGCTGGTTCTACTGGTTCGAAAAGCCGATCTTCTACCTGCTCGACTGGCTGTTCCGCATGATCGGCAATTTCGGCGTCGCGATCATCTGCCTGACCTTCATCGTGCGCGCGATCATGTTCCCGATCGCGCAGCGCCAGTTCGCCTCCATGGCGGCGATGCGCGCGGTGCAGCCCAAGCTGAAGGAGCTGCAGGAGCGCTACAAGAACGACAAGCCCAAGCTGCAGCAGGAGATGATGGAGCTTTACAAGCGGGAAAAGGTCAATCCGCTGGCGGGGTGCCTGCCCATCCTCCTCCAGATCCCGGTGTTCTTCGCGCTCTACAAGGTGTTGATGCTGGCCATCGAAATGCGTCACCAGCCCTTTTACCTGTGGATCAAGGACTTGTCCGTGCCGGATCCGCTGCATGTCCTGAACCTGTTCGGGCTGTTGCCGTTCAGCGTGCCGTCCTTCCTGGGCATCGGCGTGCTCGCGATTCTGCTCGGCATCACCATGTGGCTTCAGTTCCGGCTCAATCCGGCGCCTATGGATGATGTGCAAAAGCAGGTGTTCGCGATCATGCCCTGGATGATGATGTTCGTGATGGCGCCGTTCGCGGCGGGGCTGCTGATCTACTGGATCACCTCCAACATCCTCACCATCGCCCAGCAGCAGTGGCTCTACAGCCGCCACCCGGCCCTCAAGGCGAATCCGGCGAGCTGAGGTGAGTCCTTTTTTAAACCGTTCGTGCTGAGTAGGGGCTGAGCTTGTCGAAGACCCGTATCGAAGCATCTCGTGCCAAGCCAATGTCCTTCGATACGCCACTTCGACGGGCCTGTCCTGAGCGCCTGCTTGGCAGGCAGTCGAAGGGCGCAGTAGCTACTCAGGACGAACGGAGGTCGCGTGACTGACCCGGAATCCCCGGACCTGGAAACGGCACGCAAGATCTTTGCCGGGCCGATCGCGTTCCTGAAATCCGCGCCCGCGCTCAAGTTCCTGCCTGATCCGGTGGTGACGGAGGTCGCCTTCGCCGGACGGTCCAACGTCGGCAAGTCATCGCTCCTGAATGCGTTGACGAACCGCAACGGCCTTGCGCGCACGTCCAACACGCCGGGGCGCACGCAGGAGCTCAACTTCTTCGATATCGGCGATCCGCTGCTGTTCCGCCTCGTCGACATGCCGGGCTATGGTTATGCGCGCGCGCCCAAGGACATGGTGCGGCAGTGGCGCTTTCTGGTGAATGATTATCTGCGCGGCCGCGCGGTCCTCAAGCGGACATTGCTCCTCATCGACAGCCGGCACGGGATCAAGGATGTCGACCGCGATCTGATGGAGATGCTGGACGCCGCCGCCGTCAGCTACCGCCTGGTCCTCACCAAGGCGGACAAGGTGAAGGCGAGCGAGCTTGCGGCCGTGACACAGGCCACCGCCGAAGAGGCACGCAAGCGCCCCGCCGCGCATCCGGACATCATCGCCACATCGGCGGAGAAGGGCATGGGCCTGCCCGAACTGCGTGCCGCCGTGCTAGAGGCGGTGCAGGCATGATTCGGAGAGCCCGGCACCCATGATGAAGCTGATCATCGGCAACAAGGCCTATTCGAGCTGGTCGCTGCGCGGCTGGCTGGCGATGAAGCAGTCCGGCCTGCCGTTCGAGGAGCTGGTCGTGCCGCTCTATGACGCGGACTGGGACAAGCGCCGCGAGGGCGACGAATTCGCCCCCTCGTCGGGCAAGGTGCCGATCCTGTGGGACGGCGACATCGTGGTGTGGGACAGCCTCGCCATCATCGAATATCTGAACGAGGCATCGGGTGGCGACAAATTCTGGCCGGCCGACAAAAGCGCGCGCGCCATGGCCCGGTCGATGGCGGCGGAGATGCATTCCAGCTTTGCCGCGCTCCGGCGCGAGCACAGCATGAACATCCGCCAGATCTATCCCGCCGCCAAACCGAGCGAGGCGGTGATGGCCGACATCAACCGGGTGATGGAATTATGGGCGCAGGCGCGGGCGCGTTATGGCGGGGCTGGCGAGTTCCTGTTCGGCGAATTCGGCGCGGCGGACATCATGTTCGCGCCCGTCGTCACCCGCTTCATCACCTACAGCCTGCCGGTCGCGCGCTTTGCCGAGCCCTATATGATGGCGATCATCAACCATCCCTTCATGCAGGAATGGATCGGCGGCGCCCAGGCGGAGGACTGGGTGATCGAGCGCTTCGAGCAGCCGGTGGCGTGAAGGTAGGCGTCGCTTATTCAGTGAACGAACTGCCGTCCTTGCGCGTAAATCTGCCTTTTGCGTGGGCCAGGTCGATATCCGGATAATGGCACGGGCCGTTGACGGCCTGCCCGATCACAACGAACTCGCAATCCGAGCCGCCATCATTGACGAGGCAGTGGCCATTGCCGTCATTCTTTGGAAAAGCGGCCACATCGCCCGCGCGCAGGATCGTTCGGCCATTGTCGTCGTGCAGCACCGCCTCGCCAGCGATCATGACGACCAACTCATCCTCATTCTCGTGCCAGTGACGCTGGGCCGACCAAGCGCCTGGTTTCAGCACGACATGACTCGCGCCGAAATCGGTCAGGCCCAAAGCAGGCGACAGGCGGCGGTACCAGCGTCCCGCGACCTCGCCCGCATATTGGGGTGGATAGCCGGTTGCATTCGTCCGCGGGATTGCATCGAGATCAAGCTTCGGCATGGCCGCTCCTTTCCATGAACGCCGCAATTGGCTAACGCGAGGTCATGACAAAGACCAGCAGTCAAATGGATCCCGTCGCCCTGACCGAGGCGCTGATCGCCGCGCCTTCGGTGACGCCCGCGACAGGCGCGGTGTTCGACGTGCTGCACCGCGCGTTGGCCGATATCGGCTTCACGGTCGAGCGCTTCATCGACGGCGGCCTGCCGGACGGGCCGGTCGAGAATCTGCTGGCTGTCCGGCGCAATGGCGAGGGCCCGCATGTTGCCTTTGCCGGGCATCTCGACGTGGTGCCTGCGGGCGATGGCTGGGGCAGCGATCCGTTCACCCCGACGCGCCGGGGCGGCCTGCTCCATGGCCGGGGCGCGGTCGACATGAAGGGCGCGATCGCCGCCTTCGTCGCGGCGGCGGCCGGGACGGCGGAACTGCCGGGCACGGTCAGCCTCATCATCACCGGCGACGAGGAGGGCGCGGCCACCCACGGCACCGTCGCCCTGATGGCGCATATGGCTGAGCGCGGCCTGGTGCCCGACCTCTGCCTGGTGGGCGAGCCGACGTCAGTGGCGCGGCTGGGCGACACCATCAAGATCGGCCGGCGCGGATCGGTCAATATGTGGATCGCGGTCGAGGGGGTTCAGGGCCATGTCGCCTATCCCCATCTCGCCGATAATCCGGTGCCGCGCCTGCTGCGCATCCTGAGTGCCATCGAGGCGGTGGTGCTGGACGCGGGGACGGATTGGTTCCAGCCCAGCAATATCGAGATCACCGACATCCATGTCGGCAATGGGGCCACCAACATGATCCCCGGCCGGGCGACGGCGCGCATCTCGATCCGCTTCAACGACCTGCATCGCGGCGACGCGCTGGTGGAGCGGATAAGCGCGATCGTGGCGGCGGAGGGCGGCACACTCACCGCCAAGATCAGCGGCGAGGCGTTCCTGACGGAGCCGGGGGCGCTGTCGGACATGATCTCGGAATCGATCCGTGCCGTGACCGGCCTGTCGACCGAGCTGTCGACCAGCGGTGGAACCTCCGACGCGCGCTTCCTGTGCCGGCTGTGCCCGGTGGTGGAATTCGGCCTCAACAACGGCACGATGCACAAGCTCGACGAGGCGGTCGCGGTGGAGGATCTGGGCGCGCTGGCGCGCATCTACGCGGACTTCCTGCGGCGGGCTTTGGGCGGGCGATAAAGGCGCTCAGGCTGCGCCTCCAATTCATTCTGCCACCGTCAGCCCGCCTTCCCGGACACGAAAAAGGGACGAGGCTTGTGCCCCGTCCCCCATTTCTTGTTGCTTCCAGCGAAGCGCTTAGAAGGAAGCGCCCACCGAGAACACCAGGGCGTTGTCCGCCGCGAGCAGGTTGCCGGCGCCAACCAGGCTTTCACGGCCATAGCGGGTCGGCACGTCGGTGCCAACGAAGCTCACGCCGAAGGTCAAAGCCTTCCAGCTGACGTCCGCACCAACGCTGTAGTCGAGGTAGTTGGAGCTGCTGTCCACGCCGTCGGTCAGGAGACCACGGAACGCGTTGCTCGACGACCAGCCGAGGTGGCCCTTCAGCTTGATCGGGGTGTTCGGGATGTTGACCGAAGCATCACCCCAGACATAAGCCGCGTCGGTGTTCTGACCATTCACGCCGATATAGTAATCCTGCTCAGGCGCATAGGCGAAGCCGACCTTGGCCCAGACCGGACCGACAGAGCCGGACAGGCTGACGAAGGGCTCGATCAGTTCGTTGGCGGCGAGGATCTGCAGCTTGTTCGGATAGACGTAGTAGGTCGCGCCGATGTCGGCGGTCACGCCGGGCAGGACTTCCTTAGCGAAACCGGCGATCACGTCGATCTCGGTGCCCTGGCCGGAGGGGAGCGTGTTGCTCGAGCCCCAAACGCCAACATAGAGGCCGCTTTCGTGCGCCACGGTGAAGTTGCCCTGAATGGCGAAGTCTTCATCCGACTGCGAAATGCCACGGAAACGGTAATCGGAAACCACAGCGGCACCGCCGGTGATCTTCAGGCCGAGATCATCGGAGGCCTCTTCGGCCATGGCCGGCGCGGCGAATGCGACAAAAGCAACGGCCGAGAGGCCGAGAATGGACTTACGCATGGGTACTTCCCCTTACTTGAATGAAATGCGACCGTTCCACCTGCGTCGATGGCGCGTTCGCAGCCTTATTTTATTCACGCCTGTTCCGGCGCGTCTGGCAATCCGCTCCCTCAACAGGCGGGAAATTGCACGGGCGTTTTGCGTCGCACAAGTAAATAATCTCTAAATATGATCACTTCCCGCATCACTGTTGCTTCGGCGCAACAGCGCATCAGACCCGGAATTGCGCGGCGCAACAGCGCTAGCCCGGCTGTGCGGCCCGCCAGGCAGCAAGGCCTGCCTCCAGATCGGCGATAAGATCGCCCGGTGCCTCCAGGCCGATATGGAGGCGCACCAGCGGTCCCTCCGCTTGCCAGGGCCGCGCGGTGCGGTAGCGCGCCGGATCGACCGGCAGCGCGAGGCTTTCGAACCCGCCCCAGCTATAGCCGATGCCGAACAGGCGGAGCGCATCGACCAGCGCCGCCCGCGCCGCCTCTCCGCCGCCGGCCAGCACGAAGGAGAAAAGCCCGCTCGATCCCCGGAAATCGCGCGCCCAATGGGCGTGGCCGGGGCAGTCCGGCAAAGCGGGGTAAAGGACGCGCGCGACCTCCGGCCGGGCGGCGAGCCATTGCGCCACGCTGAGCGCGCTCGCCTGATGCCGCTCCAGCCGCACCGCCAAAGTCCGCAGGCTGCGCAGCGCCAGCGCCGCGTCGTCGGGGCTCACCACCTGCCCGAGGCCCCAGGCGCGGGCGCGAATGCGCGGCCACCAGCGCGCGTTGGCCGTCACTGATCCCATCATCACGTCGCTGTGCCCGACGATATATTTGGTGCAGGCCAGGATCGCGATGTCGACGCCCATCTCCAGCGCCGGGAACAGAAGCGGCGTTGCCCAGCTGTTGTCGATGAGGGTGGGAATATCCCGCGCCTTGGCTGCCGCAACGATGGCCGGCACGTCCTGCACCTCAAAGGTCAGGCTGCCCGGGCTTTCCAGGAAGATCGCGGCGGTGCGGTCGGTGATGAGATCGGCTATGCCGCCGCCGATCAGCGGATCATAATAGACGGTCTCGATCCCGAAGTCGGCGAGCAGTCCCTCGCACATCCCCCGGCTCGGGTCATAGGCGCTGTCGACCATCAGCAACTGGTCGCCGGGGCGGAGCAGCGCGAGCAGCGCGCCCGCGATAGCGGCGACGCCGGAAGGATAGAGCATCGTCCCCGCCGCGCCCGGTTCCATCGCGGTCAGCGCGTCGGCCAGCGCCCAGGCGGTCGGCGTTCCCTTGCGCCCATAAAAAAGCCGGTGGTGGGTGTCGCCCCCGGCGGCGCGCAGGTGGGCGACATCGTCGAACAACATGGTGGAGGCGCGCCAGACCGGCGGACTGACCATCGCACCCGGTTGGTCGGGCAGCCGCGTCCATTCCGGCCTGCGCCCGGCCGACACCAGGCGGGTCGCCGGGTCGAGCGGCTCTTTCCCGCCCTCTCCGCCGGGCTTGCTCATGCCGCTCCCGTCGCCTTGGGGGTCAAGGGGTCGCTGCCCCATTCCGCCCAGCTGCCGTCATAGAGCGAAACGTCCGTCTTGCCGAGCAAAGCGGCGCCGAACAGCAGGACCGCCGCCGTCACGCCGCTGCCGCAGCTGGTGATCAGCGGCTTGGCGAGGTCGATGCCCGCATCAATGAACACCGCTTTCAGCTCATTGCCCCTCTTCCAGGTGCCATCGGCGTGGAACAGCCGGGCATAGGGCAGATTGCGCGAGCCGGGGATGTGGCCGGAGGCCATGTCCGCGCGCGGCTCAGGCTCCTCGCCGGTGAAGCGGCTGGAACTGCGCGCATCGACGATGATCGCGCTCTTGGCGGCGATCGCGTCCGCTACCTGCGCCTTGGTCCTGACCGCGCCCTCGTCCTTCCAGGCGGTGAAGTGGCGGTGGCGCACGGCGGGCTTTCCGCTCTCCAGGGGGCGCCCCTCTGCCTGCCATTTCTGGAGGCCGCCGTCGAGGATGGCGACGCCATGGGCGCCGAACAGCCGGAACATCCACCATGCCCGCGCGGCGGTGCGGATGGGGCTGTTGTCATAAACGACGATGCGGCTGCCGTCGCCGAGGCCAATGGCCTGCATGCGGCTGGCGAACTTTTCCGCCGGGGGCAGCATGTTGGGCAGCGCGCTGGCGGTGTCGCGCAGTTCGTCGAGGTTCAGGAACAAGGCGCTGGGAATATGGGCCGCCTCATATTCCGCCGCCGGGTCGCGCCCGCTGCCCGGCAGGAAAGCGGTGGCGTCGACGATCCGCAGATCGCTGGCCCCCATCTCATCGGCCAGCCATTGGGTCGAAACGAGCAGATCCATTGCGAAACTCCTGAACGCACAAAGCCTTGCGTCTCACGCAAATCCATAAACCCCGGCCATGGCACTGGCAATGGCGCGGGGGCCGGCCGATCCATCCACAGCTGTCCACAAAAAAGCCGAACTTATCCACATTCGGGGCGAAAAAGCATTTGGAACGACTCGCCGGGCATGAGACACTCATGATTGTCCGAAGCGGTGAAGAGATACCGGCAACGGTAACTCTCCCCCTACCACCGGCCGCTACCGCGCAGTCCAACGACTGGCGAGAACCGATGTCGAGGGTCAGGGAAAAGGATGCGGCAAGAACGCACGAAAGTGATCGTCAGCCCATCCAGAAAACGCAGCGGACACAGGGCTGGGCCGGCCCGTCTAGGACCGGCGGCCTGGTGAGTGGGGGTCGGCAGAAATGTCGGCCCCCATTAACGTTCCGGGCCTTTCCGAAGATGCCGTCCGTTCAGTTCATGTCTCTTCCGACCGCAAAATGCCGAGCGCCCGATCGCGCAGCCGCTCCACCGCGTCGGCGTGGATGCCCGGCGCGCAGCATAGCATGCCGAAGGCGACGGGTTTCTCGCGATTGAAGCGCAGCGGCTGGCCGAGCGCGTCGGTCACCGTCGCGCCGGCTTCCTGGGCGATCAGCGAGGCGGCGGCGATGTCCCATTCCGCCCCCCAGCGCACCGTCGCGACGAGATCGGCCTCGTCCGCGGCAACCATCGCCATGCGCAGGGCAATGCTGTTGGGCTTGGCGACCATGGTCAGGTCCTGATCGACCTTGGGCAGATGATCCGCGGGCACGCGCGCGCCGGGCAGCAGGCGGCGCCGGCTTGCGCTGATCGGCACGCGGTTGCGCCGGGCGCCATGCCCCCTGGCCGCGAGCCAGAGTTCGCCCCGGGCGGGCGCGGCCAGCGCGCCGAGCACGACCTCTCCCCGATCGACCAGCGCGACCGAGACCGACCAGCCGGGCCGGCCGCGCACGAAATCACGCGTGCCGTCGATCGGATCGACCACCCAGAGCCGCTCGGCCGACATGCGCGCTGCCGTGTCCGCCGTCTCCTCGGAGAGCCATGCGGCATCCGGCGCCAGCGCGCCCAATGTCCGCTTCAGATGCTCGTCGACCAGGAGATCGGCGTCGGACACAGGCTCGCCCGGCGACTTCTCCCAATGCTGGAAACTGCCCTCCGCGCCGCCCCACAGGGCCATGGCCAGGTCGGCCGCATGGCTGGTCGCCTGGGCCAGCGCATCGATCGAAACGTCACGACCCGGCAATGGTCATCCCGTCGATACGCAGCGTCGGTACGTTGATGCCGTAGCGGAATTCGAGGTCGTTCGCGGCCACCAGATGGGCGAACATGTCGAGAAGATTGCCGGCGATGGTGATTTCCGCGACGGCCGGGCCGATGTGGCCCTTCTCGATCAGGAAGCCAGCCGCGCCCCGGCTATAGTCGCCGGTGACGGGGTTGACGCCCTGGCCGATCAGCTCGGTGACATAGATGCCGCGCTCGATGTCGGCCATGAGGTCGCCGGGGCTGGCCGAGCCCGGGGCGAGATGGACATTGCTCGTGCCCGCGCCCGGCGACCCGCCGCCGCGCGTTGCATGGCCAGTGGGGGCAAGGGCGAGCTGCCGGGCCGAGGCGCTGTCGAGCAGCCAGCCGGTCAGAACGCCCCGGTCGATCAGCCTGGTATGCGCAGTCGGCAACCCCTCGCCGTCAAAGGGCCGTGACCGGAGCCCCCGCTGCCGGCGCGGATCATCGATAATGCTGACCGCTTCGGGAAAGATACGCTCGCCAAGACGCTCCAGGAGAAAGCTCGACCGGCGGGTGACGGCGGGCCCCACGATCGCGCCGACCAGATGGCCGACGAGGCTGTTGCCGACGCGCGGATCGAAAACGACGGGCATCGGGCCGCTCTCGACGCGCTGGGGATTGAGCCGGGCGACGGCGCGTTCCCCGGCACGCAGGCCGATGGCGTCCGTCCCCTCCAGGTCATCGAGGTGGCGGGCGCTGTGGCTGGCATGGTCGCGCTGCATGGTCTCGCCGCTGCCGGCGAGCACGCTGGCCCAGGTCGAATGGCTGGTGCCGGCATAGGCCCCGGCAAAGCCATGGCTGGTGACGAGCGCGACCTGCGATCGGCCATGGCCGGCGCCTGCGCCTTCGCTGTTGCTGACGCCGGCGACGCCGCGCGCGGCTTCCTCGGCCGCCAGCGCCCTCTCGCGCAGCCGTTCCGGTGCGGGCTCGGCGTCGTCGGCGATGTCGAGCGCGGGAAGCGCCTCGCGCATCAGCCGGTCCTCGGGCGCGAGGCCGGCATAGGCGTCCTCCGGTGCCTCGCGCGCCATGGCGATCGCCCGGTCGACCAGCGAGGCCAGCGTCCCGCTCGCCATGTCGGAGGAGGAGACGGAGGCGGAGCGCTGCCCGACGAAGACGCGCAGCGACACATGCTCGGATTCGGACCTTTCCACATCCTCCAGCGCGCCCAGCCGCACCGACACCTGGGACGAGGCGTCGCAGCCATAGACCGCGTCGGCGGCATCGGCCCCAGCGCGCCGCGCGGCGGCGACAAGCATGGAGGCGCGATCCTGGGCTTCTTCAAGACTGAGCATGGGGGTGTGGCGATCCGTTGATCAGGAAAAGGCGGGAACGAACGCCTTTACTCCTCCCTCCCGGCCGGTGCAATCGGGGGCGGACGCGTCACGAACCGATGTCCACCCAATGCCGCAGCAGATGAAAAGCGACGGCCATGGGCGGCGGGGCACCAAAGGGGGCGTCCTCGTGGCCCGCAAGCGCGGCGGCGACGGCGGCGCGGTCGACCCACATCGCATGTTCAAGCTCGGTCTCGTCCAGCGTCAGCGCGTCGTCGGCGACATCGGCGATGCAGGCGATCATCAGCGAGGAGGGAAAGGGCCAGGGCTGGCTCAGCACATAGCGCACATGCGTGGCGCGGATTCCCGCTTCTTCCCATAGTTCCCGCCCAACCGCCTCTTCGATCGTCTCGCCGACCTCGACAAAGCCCGCCAGCGCCGAATAGCGCCCGGCCGCAAAACGCGGCTGGCGCCCGACTAGCACCCGCCCTTCATACTCGGCCAGCATGATCACCACCGGATCGACACGGGGAAAATGCTCGGCTCCGCAGCCATGGCAGCGGCGCGACCAGCCGGCGCGCACCGGTCGCGTGCCGCCGCCGCACTGGGCGCAGAAACCGTGGCGCGCGTGCCAGTCGACAAGGCTGCGCGCGGCGCCATAATGGGCCAGCGCCTCGGGGGTGAGCTGGGACGCAGCGCCCCAGACGCCGGGCGTCTGTTGGGCGCCATGGTGAAGCTCGCTCCCGTCCAGCGCGACGAACAGCGGACCCGCATCGTCGATCCCAAGCAGGGCCAGCTTGTCCTCGTCATATCCGCTGGGCAGCTTCACGGTGGCAAGCGCGTCCCCCTCCACCACCGGCTCCAGCCCGTCGAGCAGGAGGAGGCGCGCCGCCGGGTCGGCGATCGCCTCGGCGAGCAGTCCATGGTCGCCGCGAAGACGATCCGCCCGGTCGAGCCTGCCGCCGACAAAGCCGACATGCGGCCTGCTGATCCCGTCCGCCATGGCTTCAATCTTCTCCTTTGATCGCCGCCGCCGCCGCGCGCGCGAACAGGGTCGGCAGGCCCGCCTCGCAGATCCGCGCGACCGGCCACCAGCCGCCCTCTTCGCCCAACTCCACCGGCGGGTCAGCGTCGATGGTCACACAGGCAATGTCCAGTTCCAGCGCGAAATGTGTGAAGATATGCCGCACCGGCGATGCCAGCCGCCGCCAGTCCCCGGCGAACGGGAGCGCGCCGTCCGCCGCCTTGCCCCATGAAGAGCCGGGCAGGGCACGCATCCCGCCCAGCAGGCCGCGCGCGGGCCTGCGGATCAGCCATACGGCCCCTTGGCGTTCGATCCACCAGGCGGTGCCGCGATGCTCCGGCCGGGCGGCCTTGGGCGCCTTGACCGGAAAGCGGGCCGGATCGTCCGTCAGTTGCGCCGCGCAACAGCTCCGCAGCGGGCATTCGCCGCAGCGGGGCGCGCGCGGCGTGCAGATGGCGGAGCCGAGGTCCATCATGGCCTGCGCGAAATCGCCGCTCCTGAGCGCTGGCGTGACGGCGTCGGCGGCGGCGCGGATGTCCGGCCGGGCAGCGGGCAGCGGGCGCTCGATCGCGCACAATCGGGCGACGACCCGCTCGACATTGGCGTCGACCACCACCGCTCGCCGGCCAAAGGCGATCGCGGCAATGGCGGCGGCGGTATAGGCGCCGATGCCGGGCAGGGTGCGCAAGCCATCCTCCGTGTCGGGAAAGCGGCCGCCATGATCGGCCATGATGCTCCGGGCACAGGCGATCAGGTTGCGCGCCCGCGCATAATAGCCAAGCCCCGCCCAGGCCGACATGACATCGGCATCCGCCGCCGCCGCCAGGTCGGCGACAGTTGGCCAGCGGCGGGTGAAGGTCTCGAAATAGGGAATGACGGCGGCGACCGTCGTCTGCTGCAGCATGATCTCGCTCAACCACACTCGATAGGGATCGGCGGCATTGCTGCCCGGCGGCATCCGCCACGGCAGGCTTCGCGCGGTCGCGTCATAATGGGCCAGGAGGCGCAGCGGAATGCCTTCGGCCGCAATGTCCTCAAATCGTGCGGCCGGCGCGGGCGAAAGGCAATCGACGAGCATGGCGGGTCTATGGCATGAAGCGGCGCATGACCCAATCCCCCCCAATTGACGGCGCACCCAAGCCAAGGTCAGGGCGCGCCGCGCGCGAGCCGGCAAAGGAGCGGCCACGGGTCGGGGGACCGCGCGCCATCGCCGATCTGATGCCTGACATCGGCAACGCCGCGTTCCGCAAATTCGGCTTCATCCAGTCGAGCATCGTCACCCGCTGGACGGAGATCGCGGGGCCGAAACATGCCGCTTTGTCATGCCCGGAATCGATTCGATTCCCGCCCGGCAAGAAGGCCGAGGGCACGCTGCACCTTGTCGTCGCCAGCGGCCATGCGCCGATATTGCAGCATGTCGTGCCCGACCTCATCGCGCGGGTGAACCGCTTCTTCGGCTATCAGGCGGTGGCGAAGATCGCCATCCGGCAGGGCGAGGTCCACCGCCCGGAGCCGGCCGACCGCCCGCCGCCGCGCATGCTCAAGCCCATGCCGGTCGAGATGGGCGAGGGCCTGCGCGAGATCGGCGACCCGGAACTGCGCGCGGTGCTGGAGGCGCTGGCAAGCGGTGTCGCCGGCGGCGCCAATCCGCCTCGCATCGGATAACCCTTCAGCCCTGACGGACTTCGCCATGCGCAACTTGCTTCTCCTGATCGCAGCCTTGCTCGCGCTCACCCCCGCCCGCGCCGCAGTGCCGGACTGGACCCGGACCATCACGATGACCGCGGACGGCGCCTTCGTGCAGGGCAATCCAAAGGCGCCCACGCATCTGATCGAATATATCAGCTACACCTGCCCGCACTGCGCCCTTTTCGTGGCGGAGGCGTCGAAGCCGCTGCGGGACGGCCGGGTCAGGCGCGGCCTCGTCAAGATCGAGCTGCGCAACGCGATCCGCGATCCCTATGACCTCGCCGCCGCCGTCCTCGCCCGCTGCGGCGGAAAAGGCCGCTTCTTCGCCGACCACGAGGCGCTGTTCGCCCAGCAGGCGGCCTGGCTGCCACGGGTCGAAGCCTATGAAGCGGCGCGCGGCGACAAGCCGTCCACGGATGCCGCAGCCCGGCTCGCCGACATCGCCGCCGCGACCGGCCTGATCGATTTCATGGCGAAGCGCGGCCTTTCGCCCCAGCTCCAGCGCAAGTGCCTGGCCGACAGGAAGACGCCGGAGCTTTTGGCCGCCATGGCGCGGAATGCCTGGGCGGTACGCAAGATCGGGGGCACGCCCGCCTTCGCGATCAATGGCGCCTTGCTGTCCGGCGTCCATGACTGGGCTGGGCTAAACGCCGCATTGCCCGCGTCCCCCAAGTGAAGTAACGCTGCGCCGTGACAAGGGAGTTTGCCGCATAATGAGAAACGCGCTTCTGCTTGCAACGATCGGCTCGGCACTGGCGCTCGCCGGCTGTGGCAAGGGCGAGGACAAGCCGGCGAACGGCGCCAGCCCCGGCACCCCGATCGCCGCCGTCCCGGCGCCGGCGGGCACGAGCTGGTCGGACACCGTGGCCGAGACGCCGGCCGGCGGCTTTGTCAGGGGCAATCCCGATGCGCCGGTGAAAGTCATCGAATATGCCTCCTTCACCTGTCCGCATTGCGCCGAGTTCGCCAAGACCGCCGACGAGGCGATGGCAAGGACGGTCGACACCGGCAAGGTGAGCTTCGAGTTCCGCAACCTCATCCGCGATCCGCTCGACGTCACCATGGCGCTTGTCGCCCGCTGCGGCGGCAAGGAGCCGTTCTTCTCGCTGACGCACCAGCTCTTCGCCAACCAGGCGCAGACATTTGCGACCCTCCAGGCCAAGGGCGAGCCGGCCTATCAGGGCGCGATGGCCGCGCCGCCCGCGCAGCGCTTCATCAAGCTTGCCGAGCTGTCCGGCCTCATCGACTTCGCCAAGCAGCGCGGCATCACCGAAAGCCAGGCGCGCACCTGCCTTGCCGACATCAACAAGGCGGAGGCGCTGGCCAAGGCCAATGAGACGGCGGTCAAGGAATATGACGTGCAGGGCACGCCGACCCTCATCATGAACGGCAGCAAGCTCGACAATGTCGCGACCTGGCCCGACCTGGAGGCCAGGCTGCGCGAAGCCGGCGTCTGACGGCTTGCGCGCCGGGGGTCCATCGATGAGCAAGGCCGGCTGATCCGGTGCGGATCACGCGCCTGAAGCTGTCCGGATTCAAGAGCTTCGTCGAGCCTGCCGACCTCATTATCGCCGCCGGCCTGACCGGCGTGGTCGGCCCCAATGGCTGCGGCAAGTCCAACCTCCTCGAAGCCATACGCTGGGTAATGGGCGAGGGCAGCCCAAAGACGCTGCGCGGCGGCGCCATGGACGATGTCATCTTTGCCGGCACCGCCCGGCGGCCGCGCCGCGACTTCGCCGAGGTGACGCTGTTCGCCGAAGGTGTAGACACCCAAAGCGGCCGGATCGCCGGGGTTGAGGACGGCGATGTCGAGGTCGCGCGGCGCATCGACCGGGGCGCGGGCAGCGCCTATCGCCTCAACGGGCGCGACGTGCGGGCCAAGGATGTCGCGCTCCTTTTCGCCGACGCCGCGACCGGCGCCCACAGCCCCGCTTTGGTCAGCCAGGGCCGCATCGCGGCGGTCATCGCAGCCCGTCCCGCCGAGCGCCGCGCCATGCTGGAGGAGGCGGCTGGCATTGCCGGCCTCCATGTCCGGCGCAAGGATGCCGAGCAGAAGCTGCGCGCGACCGAGGCCAATCTCACCCGGCTCGGCGAGATCCTGGCGGACATGGACAGCCGCGCCCAGGCGCTGCGGCGCCAGGCCCGCGCCGCCGAGCGCTATCGCACCCTCAGCGACCGCATCGCCCTGGCCGAGGCGCGGACCATGTTCGCCCGCTACCGCATCTGCATCGCCGAGGAGAAGCAGGCGGGAGAAGCCCTGGCGCAGTCGGAGGACGGCGCGCGCGCGGCGCAGGAGGCGCAGCTTGGCGCCGCCGCGACCGCCCGCGCGGCCATCGACGCGCTCGCCGTGGAGCGCACCGCCGCGCAGCAGGCGCGCGATGCCGTCACCGCCGCCCGCCACCGGCTCGACAGGCTCATTGCCGAGCGCCAGACCGCCGAGCGGCGCCTCGCTGACCTTGCCGACCAGCTCCAGCGGCTCGACCGGGACGAGGCGCGCGAGACGGAACTCGACCGGGACGCCGCCGCCGCGTCGGAGCGGCTATCCCTGGAAGCACAGGAGTTGGCCGCGCGCATCCAGGCGCTCGACGCGACCATGCCCGATCTCACCGCGCGGATCGCCATCCTCGATGCCGGCGCGCGCGACGCCGATGTGGCACTCGCCCAGGCGATGGCGCGGCTGGACCCTTCGACGGGCAGGCTGTCCTTGCGCAGGGCAGCAGCCTCGGCATCGAGCGCGGCCAGGGTCGCGCGGGCGGCGGCATGGGCGCCGGACCGCGCGGCCTGTGCCTC
>DATJLC010000175.1:0-2101 GCA_035490755.1 Sphingobium sp. | reverse complement strand
CGCGTGGTGGAACGACATCCTCGACCAGTTCGGCGCGGCCGACGTGATCATGCCGCTCGCCCGTCTCGAGCGGCTTTCGCCCGCCGGGCCGGTGATCGGCCGCTTCGCCGCCCGCTATGGCCCCGACAACCGCTTCATCGGCGGTTTTACCTTGCGCGTGCGCACGCCCGAGGACATTCCCGCCATGATGACCCAGGCGGTCAAGCGGATGGACGCGCTCTATACCCAGGCCCTTCTGAGCGGCACATTGCGCCCTGACCCTTCGCTCATCATTGAGGAGCCGATCGCTGCGGATGAGCTGACCAACGCAAGCGAAGGCGTGGACGCGAGCGAGTTCGTGCCAGCCGACGCCTTGAGCACGCCAGCCGCCGGCGAGACGGCCTTCCTCATCCAGTATGAAACGCCAAACGTCGCCTCGGTGGGCCAGAACGAGGCGCTGATGCGCGCCATCCCCGGCGTGCGTGCGGCAACGACGACCAGCCTTGCCTTGGGCGGCACCTCCGTCATGCAGGTGACGTTCGGCCAGACGCCCGAGCAGTTGCGCGCAGCCCTCACCGCCAGAGGCTTTACCGTGACCGGTTCCGGAACGACGCTCAGGATCGTGCGCAATGTAACATTGCCGCCGCCGACCGGGAACACGACGCCGTGATCCAGATACCGCTACCCCTCGATTGGACGAGCCGGGGCGGACAGAACATGGTTGTCGCGGGCGAGGCGAACCGGGAAGCGCTGGACCTCCTCGGCCGTCCGCAGCTCTGGCCGTCCCATTGCACGATATTGGCCGGCCCGCCCCGCTCCGGCCGCTCGACGATCGCTGCGGCCATCGCAGCCACGGGCTTGCAGGTCATCGACGATGCCGACCGGGTGGACGAGGCCGCCCTGTTCCATGACTGGAACGCAGCGCGTGAGACAGGGCGGGCGCTCCTGCTCGTCGCCGCGGCGGCGCCGCCGATCTGGACCATCGCCCTGCCAGACCTGCGGTCCCGGCTGGCGACGGCGGGGGTCGCACGCATCCATGCCCCGGACGAGCCGCTGATCGAAGCGCTCATCAGTGAAGGCCTGTCCCGGGACGGAACGGCCTACGCGCCCGACGTTCCCCCCTATCTGGCCGCGCGGCTGCCGCGATGCTATCAGGCAATAGATACCGCCATCACCGCATTGAATGCCGATTCATTGTCATCAGGACGAAAGATTTCGCTGCTGAAGGCCAAGGAGGTAATGGAGGAAATCGCTCCTCTATTCGGCGAATGAGCGGCAGCAACAGCTCCATGGTATCAGAAGGAAAAGGACAAGTGGCAGAGGCCGATCCTGCAATTCCGTTGTCCATCGCGGGCGAACGTTATTTCAACCGCGAGCTGTCATGGCTTCAGTTCAACCGGCGCGTGCTGGAGGAGGCGAGCAATCCGGCGCATCCACTGCTGGAGCGGCTGCGGTTCCTGTCGATATCCGGCGGCAATCTCGACGAATTCTTCATGGTGCGCGTGGCGGGGCTGAAAGGCCAGCTCACCCAGGATGTCGATTTGCATTCGGCCGATGGCATGACGATCGCACAGCAGCTGGCCGCAATCGGCACCGCATCCGATGCTCTGATGGCGGAGCAGCAGGGAGTCTGGCAGGCTTTGCGCCGCCAACTCGCGGCCGTCGACATCAGGGTGCTGGACGTGGACGGGCTTGACCAGCCGTCCGAGGAATGGCTCCGGGCGCATTTCATGGGCCAGGTTTTTCCGGTGCTGACCCCGCAGGCGCTGGACCCTGCCCACCCCTTCCCGTTCATCCCGAACCGGGGCCTGTGCCTGTTCTTCGACCTTTCGCGCCTGTCCGACGGCGAGAAGGTGCAAGAGCTGGTGATCCTGCCCAACACCCTGCCCCGGTTCATCCGCCTGCCCGGCGAGGCCGGCTGCTATATCGCGCTCGAGACGCTGATCCGGCGCTATTCGGACATTCTCTTTCCCGGTTTCAGGGTCGAAGGCAGCATCCTGTTCCGCATCCTTAGGGACAGCGACATCGAACTGGAGGAAGAGGCCGAGGATCTCGTCCGCTATTACCGAAGCGCCATCAAGCGGCGCCGGCGCGGGCGCGTGATCCGGCTGGAGATCGAGCG
>DATJLC010000174.1:0-2491 GCA_035490755.1 Sphingobium sp. | reverse complement strand
CGGAGGTGACACCGCCCTGGGTCAGCACCGGAATGACCAGGAGCGGCGGCGAATGCATCGTCTGCCCGCTGACGCCCAGAGCCTGGCCGGCGCGCGCGCGGTCAAACAGCACGGTCAGCGTCGCGATATAGCGTTTGGGGCCGATCTGTTCCCTCTCGACCTCGATCGCCGAGACCATCGAATCAAGCGCGCCGTCGGGCAGGCTGCTGCCTTCGCCGCCATGGGTCTGCTGCGTCAGCTTGCGCCAGGCGAGGCGCTGCGCGAGCTTCCAGCCGGCCTTCTGTGCGCTGTCGGCGTCGGCGCCATAGACATCGACATGGACGTCGGCGACCTCGAAATCCCCGCTGCTGGCGATCGGCGCGATGCCTCGCTCGCCCTCGATCTGGGCGACGAGGGCCGCTCCGGCAACCGCCAGGATGAGCATGCCAGCAAGGGGGATGGGCCTGATGGCGGGCAGGGAAATGGTCACGGCGCCCTTTTGGCGGCATTGGGCTGGAAAACCAAGCCCGATTTGGTAAGGCGCGCAGATGACAAAAAATGGATATACCTATGCCGGGGCCGGCGTCGACATCGCGGCCGGAAATGCGCTGGTGCGGGCGATCGCGCCTTTGGCCAAATCGACGCGGAGGCCGGGCGCCAATGCCGATCTTGGCGGCTTTGGCGCCTTTTTCGACTTGAAGGCGGCGGGTTACACCGATCCCCTGCTGGTCGCGGCCAATGACGGGGTAGGCACCAAGCTCAAGCTCGCGATCGATACGAATCGCCACGACAGCGTCGGCATCGACCTTGTTGCCATGTGCGCCAACGACCTGATCGTGCAGGGCGCCGAGCCGTTGTTCTTCCTCGACTATTTCGCGACCGGGAAGCTCGACAATGGCGTGGCCGAGCAGGTGATCGCGGGCATAGCCGAGGGGTGCCGCCAGGCCGGATGCGCGCTGATCGGCGGGGAGACGGCGGAAATGCCGGGCATGTATGACGCCGGCGACTATGACCTTGCCGGTTTCTGCGTGGGCGCGGTCGAGCGCGATTCGGTGCTGACGGCGGACCGGGTGGCGGCGGGCGACGTTCTGCTCGGCATCGGCTCCTCGGGCGTCCATTCCAACGGATATTCGCTGGTGCGGCGCCTCGCCGCCGACAAGGGCTGGAAGCTCGACCGGCCCGCTTTGTTCGATCAGGAGCAACTGCTGATCGACGCGCTGATGGCGCCGACGCGCATCTATGTGAAGCCGTTGCTGCCGCTGGTGCGCGCGGGCAAGCTGCACGCGCTGGCGCATATCACGGGCGGCGGCCTTCTCGAGAACATCCCGCGCGTGCTGCCGGCGGACCTTCATGCCGAGGTCGACGCCGACCTCTGGCCCCAGCCGCGCCTGATGGCCTTCCTCCAGGCGCAAGGCGCCATCGAACCCGCCGAGATGGCGCGCACCTTCAACTGCGGGGTCGGCATGGTTGTGGTGGTGGCGGAAGGCGATGTTGCTGAGGTCAGCGCGGCGCTGGAAGGCGCGGGCGAGACCGTACACCGCATCGGCCGGATCGTGCCGGGCGCGCGCGGCTGCACGGTGCGCGGCTCGGCGGAGACATGGAGCGCGCGGGAGGCCTGGGAAGCAACGTATTATGGGTAAGTGGAGCCGGTGTTTCATTGCCGGGCTCTTGCTCGCTACTGCCGTTCCGCTTCAGGCCGAGAGATTGCCGCCTAAAGACGAATGCTCCGCCGATCCGAAACTTCGTTCCTTCATACGTGAGCTAAGGGACGTCGTAGCAAGGAAAGACACTCCAAGGCTCTTAGCCATGATGGCGCCCGATGTAACCAATTCGTACGGGGGAGATGGTGGCGTCCAAGAATTCAAGGAGACTTGGAGCTTGAACCGTGGACCAAAATCCCCAATTTGGGATGAATTGCGCCAGGCAATGGCCCTAGGATGTGCACGGGACAGATTATATGCATCGATGCCTTATTTGTTCCTTCGCGTGAAGGAGGATGACGATGCATATGCTGCTTATGTCGCGATTGGCGCCGACATTGTGGTCAGGGCTGCTCCGACCAGTGGCGCGAGAAAGCTCTCTAAGCTTAACTGGGACATTGTATTTCGGATCGGTGATGAGCCGCCGGAGTCCGTCGGCTGGCTGAAGATCAAGACTCCTGCGGGCAAGATAGGCTTTGTTCAGCGTACGCTCCTTCGTAGTCCGGTGGATTATAGAATCATCATGGAATCGGTGCGTGGCAAATGGCTCATCACCAATTTCGTGGCAGGAGACTAGAAGGCAATGAAAACCCGCGTCGCGGTCCTCATTTCCGGCACCGGCACCAACATGGCGGCTTTGCTCTATGCCGCCAAGGCTGCTGACTGCCCGTTCGAGATTGCTCTGGTCGCCTCGAACAATCCGGAGGCTGCAGGGCTGAAGCTGGCGGCGGCGGAAGGCATCCCGACCTTCGCCTTACCGCACAAGGGCATGAGCCGCGCCGATCATGACGCGGCCATCCACGCCGCACTGG
>DATJLC010000173.1:0-3281 GCA_035490755.1 Sphingobium sp. | reverse complement strand
GGGTGTTGGAGATCAGCAGATGCTTGCCCCAGATGTTGAACGCCTTGCCGAGGTCCGGGTGATTGGCCATCACCATCATGATGTTGGTCTTGGAGCCTTCCTCCCAGCTGTTGGGCTCGCCCCAGAAGGAGAAGACCTCGCGCGCGGGATCGGTCCATTCCTCGCGGGGGAGGTGCGGTATGCGGGGATTGCTGCCTTCGGCCATGACTGCTCCTGAATTCTTATATCGAATGGGCTTGGCATGGTCCTTCGAACGCATTCGCCTTCAGGTCAAGCCCGGGTTCAGGGCCGCGTCAGGCGTCGATGACATCATCCTCTATGCTCGCCGCATTGGCCTGGATGAAGGCGAAGCGGTGGGCCGGATTGTTGCCCATCAGGCGGTCGACCAGATCGCGCACCCCGGCGCGCTCCTCATATTCCTGCGGCAGTGTGATGCGGATGAGGCCGCGTGTCGCGGGGTCCATGGTCGTCTCGCGCAGCTGGATCGGGTTCATCTCGCCCAGGCCCTTGAAGCGGCTCACGTCCACCTTCTTGCCCTTGAATTCCGTGGCCATCAGCTCGGCGCGATGGGCATCGTCGCGGGCATAGGCGCTCTTGCCGCCCGCCACGAGCCGGTAAAGCGGCGGCTGGGCCAGATAGAGATGGCCGCATCGCACCAGCTCCGGCATCTCCTGGAAGAAGAAGGTCATGAGGAGGGTGGCGATGTGGGCGCCGTCCACGTCGGCGTCGGTCATGATGACGACGCGCTCATAGCGCAGATTGTCCGGGTTGCAGTCCTTGCGGGTGCCGCAGCCGAGCGCCTGGATCAGGTCGGCGATCTCCTGATTGGCCAGGATCTTGGCGGATGTGGCGGAGGCGACGTTCAGGATCTTGCCCCGAATGGGCAGGATCGCCTGTGTCTTGCGGTCGCGCGCCTGCTTGGCCGATCCGCCCGCGCTGTCACCCTCGACTATGAAGATCTCCGTGCCGGCCGGATCGTCCGTCGAACAGTCGGTGAGCTTGCCCGGCAGGCGCAGCTTGCGCCCGCTGGTCGCGGTCTTGCGCTTGACCTCCTTTTCGGCGCGGCGGCGCAGGCGCTCGTCCATGCGCTCCAGCACATAGCCGAGCAGCGCCTTGCCGCGCTCCATGCTGTCGGCGAGGAAATGGTCGAAATGGTCGCGCACCGCATTCTCGACCATGCGCGCGGCTTCAGGTGAGGTCAGCCGGTCCTTGGTCTGGCTCTGGAACTGGGGATCGCGGATGAAGACGGACAGCATCAGCTCGCAGCCGGTCATGATGTCCTCGGCCTGGATGTCCTTGGCCTTCTTCTGCCCGACCAGATCGCCGAACGCGCGAATGCCCTTGGTGAGCGCCGCGCGCAGGCCCTGCTCATGGGTGCCGCCGTCCGGGGTGGGGATGGTGTTGCAGTACCAGCTGAATGATCCCTCCGACCAGAGCGGCCAGGCGATCGCCCATTCGACGCGCCCGCCATTGTCGGCAAAACCATGATTGCCGTTGAAGAAATCGGCGGTCGCGCATTCCCGGCCATTGACCTGTTCGCGCAGGTGATCGGCGAGGCCGCCGGGAAACTGGAACACGGCCTCGGCGGGCGTGTCGTCGGCGATCAGCGACGGGTCGCAGCGCCAGCGTATCTCGACGCCTGCGAACAGATAGGCCTTGGACCGGGCGAGGCGGTGGAGGCGGGCGGGCTTGAAGGCGAGGGCGCCGAATATTTCCGTGTCGGGCTCGAAACGGATGGTCGTGCCCCGGCGATTGGGCGCGGCGCCGACCTTTTCCAGCGGCCCCAGCGCATGGCCGCGCGAGAAGATCTGGCGATAAAGCTCGCGGTTGCGGGCGACCTCCACCTCCGTGGCGACCGACAGCGCGTTGACCACGCTGACGCCGACGCCGTGCAGGCCGCCGCTGGTCTGATAGGCCTTGTCGGAGAATTTTCCGCCGGAGTGGAGCGTGGTCATGATGACCTCCAGCGCCGACTTGTCCGGGAATTTCGGATGCGGATCGACCGGGATGCCCCGGCCATTGTCGGTGATGGTCAGGCGATTGCCCGCCTCCAGCACCACCTCAATCCGGGTGGCATGCCCCGCCACTGCTTCGTCCATCGCATTGTCGAGCACCTCCGCCGCAAGATGATGCAGCGCGCGCTCGTCCGTGCCGCCGATATACATGCCCGGCCGCCGCCGCACAGGCTCAAGGCCCTCCAGTACCTCGATGGCGGATGCGTCATAGGACTGGGACGAAGCAGCCGGCCCCCCGGCGAACAGATCATCGGACATGGGACAGCTATAGGGCCTGCCGAGTCAGCCGCGCAAGCGGGTGCGGTGGTTATGAGGTGCAGAGGGCGCGAATGGCGGAATTCAGGCTCGAAACCTGGGTAGGCCGTCACCCTGAACTTGTTTCAGGGTCCATTTCTCGCCACGCAGCGCCGCATCTGAACGGCACCATGGATGCTGAAACAAGTTCAGCATGACGAATCTTGTGCAACGAACTTGAGACCGCTCGTGGCGCGTCCACCCTGTCCTACAATCGCCCGCACATGCCAGATTCGCCGCACAGCCGTTCCACCACCGTTACAGCCGGAACGCTCAGGCTCTTTCACACGGTCGGATGAACAGCATCACCTCGCATGCGTCGCTGCGCATCCGAGGTTTATTTTTGCCGAAAACTTCCATGCGCAATACGGGCGAGGTTCGAGAAGTTTCGCCAAAGCCCGATGGGGACTCCTGCGGAAGCAGGAGCCCAGTGCAATAGGGCGTGCCGGATAAACCTGGGCTCCTGCTGTCGCAGGAGCACGGCTCATCTCAAATCAACGAACCCTGGGACCGCCGAAGGGCAAAGGCGGGGGCGGGCGGCGGGTGCCGCGCGGGAGCTGCGCCTGATAGGCGCGGCCGCAATGCTCCACGCAATAGGGAAAGCCGGGGTTCACCTTCTCGCCGCAGAAGTGGAAATCGGGCTCGCCGGGGTGGCCGATCGGCCACTTGCAGATCTTCTCGGTGAGGTCGAGCAGGCTCGTCTTGTCCGCCATTTCCGGGCTGGGCTTGGCGGGAACGAGACGGCGCGGCGGGGCGGGCGGAATCGGCTGCTGCTGCTCGCCGGGGCCCTGGCGCAGAAAGCCGCCGGGGCCGACCGAAATGATCCGGGGCTGGGGGGCAGGGGCGGGCTCGGCAGCCTTCGCTGGTGCGGCGGGCGCTTCCGTTCGCGCTTCGGCCTTGGGCTGGGGCGCGGGCTTGATGTCCTCGGGCGCACTGGCCTTGGCCACGGGCGCTGCGGCTGGCTTTGGCGGG
>DATJLC010000172.1:0-12539 GCA_035490755.1 Sphingobium sp. | reverse complement strand
ACGCGGAGACGCGGAGAAGGGATGAAATCGGTGAGGCCGATCGACGAGATCAGCGGTGATGTGATCGACGCGGCCATGCGGTTACACCGGGAGCTCGGCCCCGGCTTGCTTGAAAGTGTCTATGAAGCCCTGCTGGAAGCGCAGCTGGCGCGAGCGGGCTATAAGGTCGATCGCCAGAAGGCGATCGACATCAACTATGATGGACTTGCGTTTTCCCGCTGCCTTTCGGATTGACCTTCTTGTCGAAGAGAGACTTTTGGTCGAGATCAAGTCAGTCGAGCAATTGAACAGGGCCCACGGCAAGCAACTGCTGACCTACCTGCGGTTGACGGCGCAGCCGGTGGGGCTGCTTATCAACTTTGGTGGTGCGACGTTGAAAGAAGGGATCAAGCGGGTCGTGAATGATTATCGTCCCGCCTCCTCCCCCTCCGCGTCTCCGCGCCTCCGCGTGAATCAAGAAAGTGGAGACACGAATGTTTGATCTGACGGGCATGACGGCGCTGGTGACTGGCGCGAGTGGGGGGATTGGGTCGGCGGTGGCGCGGGCGCTGGCGGCGCAGGGCGCGCGTCTGGCGTTGTCGGGGAGCAACGAGGCCAAGCTCAAGGATTTTGCCGCGGAGCTGGGCGGGGACCATGTCACGCTGACCTGCGACCTGTCCGATCCGGCTTCCGTCGATGCGCTGGTGCCCGCCGCCGTGGAGGCGCTGGGCAAGCTCGACATTCTCGTCAACAATGCCGGCATCACCCGCGACAACCTCATCCTGCGCATGAAGGACGAGGAATGGGCGGATGTGCAGCGGGTTAACCTGGAGGCGGCCTTCCGCTTGATCCGCGCCGCCGCCAAGCCGATGATGAAGGCCCGCTTTGGCCGCATCATCTCGATCACGAGCGTGGTCGGCGTCACCGGCAATCCGGGCCAGGCCAATTACGCCGCGTCCAAGGCCGGCCTCATCGGCATGAGCAAGAGCCTGGCGCAGGAGCTCGCCTCGCGCGGGATTACCGTCAACTGCGTCGCACCTGGTTTCATCCGCTCGGCCATGACCGACGCGCTGAACGATGCGCAAAAGGACGCGATCAACGGCCGCATTCCGGCGGGGGGCATGGGCGAGGGTGCGGACATCGGTGCCGCCGTCGCCTATCTCGCCAGCCGCGAGGCGGGCTATGTCACCGGCCAGACCCTGCACGTCAACGGCGGAATGGCGATGATCTGATCCGGTACGGCGCTTACGGGATCGCCGTGGCGCTTGCCTCTTGCCAACCATGCCGCCTTGGCTCTAGGGCAGGGGCGAAACAAGATTTCATCCAACTGTAAGGACCACCCATGAGTGAGACCGCGGATCGCGTAAAGAAAATCGTCGTCGAACATCTCGGCGTCGAAGCCGACAAGGTAACGGAGGACGCCAGCTTCATCGACGATCTGGGCGCGGACAGTCTCGACATCGTCGAACTCGTCATGGCCTTCGAGGAGGAATTCGGTGTCGAGATTCCCGATGACGCCGCCGAGAAGATCGGAACCGTCAAGGATGCCATCGATTATATCGACAGCAAGCAATAAGATGGTTGACCAGGGTGCCGGGCAGCAGGAGCCGCTCCGCCCCGGTAGCCATTGATGCAGATCAGCGGCTCTCCAGCCCCGGGTGCGCCCGCGGACGGAGGGCCGCTTTCTGATGGGTAAAGCGTAAGGATTAGGAGCAAGGCATGCGTCGTGTCGTCGTCACGGGTCTTGGCATGGTTACGCCGCTCGGCGCGGACGTCGAGACGGCCTGGCGGAACATAATCGCCGCGCGGTCGGGGGCGGGGGTGATCACCCGCTTCGACGCCACCGATTATGCCTGCCGGATCGCCTGCGAGGTGAAGCCGGCGGACCATGAATATGGTTTTGACCCCAACAAGCGCGTCGACCACAAGGTCCAGCGGCAGGTTGATCCGTTCATCGTCTATGGCATCGATGCGGCAGGCCAGGCGCTGGAGGATGCCGGGCTCACCGAAATGTCCGAGGCCGAGCGCCTGCGCGCGGGCTGCTCGATCGGTTCGGGCATTGGCGGCCTGCCGGGCATCGAGAGCGAATCGCTGGTACTGGAGCATAAGGGACCGCGCCGCGTCTCGCCGCATTTCGTGCATGGCCGCCTTATCAACCTGATCTCCGGCCAGGTCAGCATCAAATACGGCCTGATGGGCCCCAATCACGCGGTCGTGACGGCCTGCTCGACCGGCGCGCACAGCATTGGCGACGCGGCGCGCATGATCGCCATGGACGATGCCGACGTGATGCTGGCGGGCGGCGCGGAAGGCGCGATCTGCCCGATCGGCATCGCCGGCTTCAGCCAAGCGCGCGCGCTCAGCACCGGCTATAACGACACGCCCGAAAAGGCGTCGCGGCCCTATGATGTCGGCCGGGACGGCTTCGTTATGGGCGAGGGCGCCGGTGTCGTGGTGCTCGAGGAATATGAACATGCCAAAAAGCGCGGCGCCAAGATCTATGCCGAGGTGATTGGCTATGGCCTGTCGGGCGACGCCTATCACGTGACGGCGCCGCATCCGGAAGGATCGGGCGCCTATCGCTCGATGGAGATGGCGATGCGCAAGTCGGGCCTTGCGCTGTCGGACATCGACTATATCAACGCCCATGGCACATCGACCCCGCTCGGCGACGAGCTGGAGCTGGGCGCGGTCCGGCGGCTGTTCGGCAATGCCATCGGCAACCTCTCGATGTCCTCGACCAAGTCGGCGATCGGCCATCTGCTGGGCGGCGCTGGTGCGGTCGAATCGATATTCTGCATCCTCGCGCTGCGGGACCAGGTGGTGCCGCCGACGCTCAATCTCGACAATCCGTCGGAGAACTGCGTCGGTGTCGACCTGGTGCCGCACCAGGCCAAGGAGCGGAAGGTCAAGGCCGTGCTCAACAACAGCTTCGGCTTTGGCGGCACCAACGCCAGCCTGGTGATGACGGCGGTCTGACCGGGCTGCCATGCGCCGGCTCGGCCTGTGGATCGTCATCGCCGGCCTGGCGGGTCTGGCGCTTGTCGCGGGCAGCTTCGTCGGCGGATGGTTCATGCCCGGGCCGCTGGCTGCCAAGAAGACCGTGGTCGTGCCGAGCGGCGCCACGCTCTGGACGGTCGCGCGCGACCTGCGCGCCAAGGGGGTGATCCGCTCCGCTGATGGCTTTGTCGCCCGTGCCCGCATCCTCGGCGGCAGCGCGCCGATCAAGGCCGGCGAATATGCCATCCCCAAGGGCGCCAGCAATCGCGACATCCTGGCGATCCTGCAGAGCGGTCGGGTGATCCACCACATGATCACCATTCCGGAGGGCATGCCCTCCATCCTCGTCCAGGAGCGGCTGCTGGCGGCGCGGGAACTGACCGGGCCCGTGGCGGTGCCAGCCGAAGGATCGGTGCTGCCGGACAGCTATGCGTTCCAAAAGGGCGAAAGCCGGACGGCGGTGCTGGGCCGCATGCAGGCGGCCATGAAAGACTATCTGGCCAAGGCCTGGGCACAACGCTCCGGCCGGACGGTGGTCAAGACGCCCGAACAGGCGATCATCCTCGCCTCGATCGTGGAGAAGGAGACGGCGATCGCCGCTGAACGGCCGATCGTGGCGGGAGTCTACGGCAACCGGCTGCGCCAGGGCATCATGCTCCAGGCCGACCCGACTATCATCTATCCGATCACGCGTGGCAAGCCGCTCGGCCGACGCATCTTGCGGTCCGAGATCACGGCGGTGAACGGTTATAACACCTATGCGATGACCGGGCTGCCGGAGGGACCGATCGCCAATCCCGGGCGGACGTCGATCGACGCGGTGCTGAACCCGGCGGAGACCAAGGCGATTTTCTTCGTCGCGGACGGCAAAGGCGGGCATATTTTCTCGGAGACGCTCGAGCAGCAGAACGAGAATGTCCGCAAATGGTTCGAGATCCGGCGGCAGCGCGGGGAGATGTAGGTCCGATCGAGTAGACCCTGTTCAAGCAGAGTCGTACTCCTGCGAAAGCAGGAGTCCAGGGAACCCACGCTGCGCCCGGCAACCCTGGGTTCCTGCCTTTGCAGGAACATGACATCCGTTTCCAACGGGCTTGATTGATCGACACTCTCGTTCACAGAGGGCGCATTAAGTCATTTCCCAAATGAGCCGCGATCCTCCATCTGGCGTTCACACCAAACGAAGCTGATGGAGCATCACATGATCGGACGCCACATTCCCGAAGTCACCCTGAAGACCCGCGTGCGCGATGAGAGCGTCGGCGGGCCCAATCCCTTCCGCTGGCAGGACGTGCACACGGGCGATCTGTTCAAGGGCAAGCGCATCGTCGTCTTCTCGCTGCCCGGCGCGTTCACGCCGACCTGTTCCAACGAGCAGTGCCCGGCTTTCGAGCGGCTCTATGACGAATTCAAGGCCGCCGGGGTGGACGAGGTCTATTGCATCTCCGTTAACGACGCGTTCGTCATGTATCAGTGGGGCAAGCAGCTTGGCGTGGAGAAGGTCAAGCTGCTGCCGGACGGTTCGGCCGACTTCACCCGCCGCATGGGCATGCTGATCCGCAAGGACCATGTCGGTTTCGGCGAGCGCAGCTGGCGCTATGCGATGGTCGTCGACGACGGCGTCATCAAGGCCTGGTTCGAGGAGCCGGGCATCAATGACGAGGGCCTCGATAACGACCCCTATGGCGAAACCGCGCCCGAGCGCGTGCTCGACTGGGTCAGCGCCCATCCGGCCTGAGACATCAAGCCCCGGCCTCCTGAGCGGGGGCCGGAGCCTGGCATGTCAGGGCCGCACGCCTGCGGCCCTGACCGGTTTCAAAGCTTGATCCGCGCCGTAAGGCGGGCGTTGAGCGGCGCGCCGGGCGAGATGTTGTTGTTGTTGTGGGCGTCAGAGAAATAGTCGGTGTCGAACAGGTTCTCGAAATTGACCTGGAAATCGATCCGATCGTTGGCCTTCAGGAAGAGCGCGGCGTCGACGCGGGTGAAGGCAGGCAGGCGCGTTGCATTGCTCACGCCGGGATTGTGGAGCGCGGCGAACTGGCTCGACTGGTGCACGACGCCGATGCCGGCGCCCACGAATGGGTTGAAGTCATAGCGGTTCCACAGTGCGAACTGGTTGCGGGGGACCTGCGCGACGCGGATATCGTCGTTCCCGTCGAGATGGGCGTCCTGATAGGTATAGCCGCCGCTCACCTGCCAATGCGGCAGGATGCGGCCGGTCAATGCCAACTCGACACCGCGTGTGCGGGTATCAAGGATGATCGAGTTTAGCGCATCAATAGGCGTTGCGGTATTGGTGCGGTCGAGTTGGAACAGTGCGACGGTCGCGTTCAGCTTGGGGTGGATGTCCCACTTGGCGCCGACCTCATAGTTCGTGAACTCCTCCGGAGCCAGGTTCTGGTTGGTCGTGCTCAGCGTCGTGAACTGGTCGCCGGAGCGCGGCAGGAAGGAGCGGCTATAGCTCGCATAAATCGAGACATTCTGCCGTGGCTTGAAGATCAGGCCTAGGCGGGGTGACACTTTTTCATCCGTCCGACCGAACGCACGGGGAGCGCCGATGAAATCGGTGCCCTTGATCTCGAACCGGTCATAGCGAATGCCGGCCACGACATCGAAATGCTCGCCAATGCTGATCTGGTCCTGAGCATAGGCCGAAAAGGCCGTCACATGCGAGCGCGTGTTGCGCGACGGTGTGGTGAAGGTGACGGACGGGAACACCGGATTGGCCAGGCTCAACACATTATCGGGCGAGAATGTGCGGTTGAAGCGCTGGTTGGCGGTGATCTGATCGGCATATTCGGCACCGAGCAGGATCTTGTGCTCCAGCGGGCCGGTGGCGACGTCCCAGACGAGGTTGGCCTGGGCGAGGAAATTTTCCCGCTTAGTCGGATCGGAATATGCATCTAGCAGGACCGTGTTGTCCCCCCGGACGGCGCTGCTGGCAAAGGCGTTCACATAGATCTTGTCATAATGGCCGTAGAGGACGGTCGTGCTGAGCTTGAGCGCGTCGGTCAGCTCACCGTCGAGGCGCGCCTTGACGATATGCGCTTCGAGCTTCGCCTGATTGACGCCCGGAATGCCAAAGAACCGATCGTCATAGCCGCTGAGCGGGGCGTTCAACTGGCCCGGGACGGCGATCGACGGAACGCCGCGATCCGTCACGCGGTCGTCGTTCACATATTCATAGGACAGGCCGATCGTCCAGCCTTCACCCAGATTCGCCGCCACATAGGGGTTCACCGCGAACCGCTCGCCGCCATAATAATCGCGGTGATTGTCCAGCGCCTCATAGGTGGCGTTCAGCCGGAAGGCGGCCAGATCGCCCAGCGGCATGTTGATGTCGGTGGCCACGTCCCAGGCGCCGAATGTGTTGACGCTGGCACGCCCGGCGACGAACTGCGATTCTGCCACCGGGGTTTTCTGCACGCGGTTGACGATGCCGCCGCCGCCGCCGCGACCGAAGATCAGTGCATAGGGGCCCTTCAGTATCTCGACCCGCTCGATATTGTAGAGGCCGCGATAATATTGGACGTCGTCGCGCACGCCATCGAGGAAGAAGTCGGCGGTCGTGTTCTGGCCGCGCAGGGTGATCTGATCGCGATTGCCCTCGCCCTGGCCGATGGTCGTGCCCGGCACATAGCGCAGGACATCGGCGATGCTGTAGCTGGCCTGGTCATCGAGCTTGTCGCGGGTCACGACCTGGATGCTCTGCGGCACGTCGATCAGGGGCGTGTCGGTCTTTGTGGCAGTGACGGTCTGTGCGGCGACATAGCCCTCGGCCCGGCCGATGACGATGATGGAATCGCCGGGCGCATCGCC
The DNA here is from genome assembly GCA_035490755.1 of Sphingobium sp. GTDB lineage: Bacteria > Pseudomonadota > Alphaproteobacteria > Sphingomonadales > Sphingomonadaceae > Sphingobium. The sequence goes on along the minus strand of DATJLC010000172.1, from coordinate 5,744 downwards.
TGCAACTTCGGCGCTCGCCGCCATCGGCGACAATGCCAGAACGGCGCACAGCGCAACCATCGAAGACCGAAATTCCCTGCCAGAATGCATTCCCATACTCCCGATATTATTGCCCCCCCAGGGCACGCACAGATGCGCCTCTAAGGTTATTAATAATGATTTGCAATACCGGAGTACGAAGAAAGGAACATAGCCGCCTTGACCAGGATCAAGGCACAGGCGCATCAGGCGCCAATTGTTGCCGTGCGGAGACGAAGTACGGCCGCATCGCTGCCTGAGCGACGCGGCCGCGCGCGGGTCAGGCGAGGCCGACTTCCTTGAGCGGGATCGATGCGTCGGCGAGCTGGGCCAGGTCGAGCTTTGACCCGGCCACCACATGGGCGCGCCCTTGGGCGTAATCCTTGACGGCGTTGACGCAATCCAGCGCGATCACGCGGCCGCCGCGCAGATAGACGACCGAGAAGGAACGCGTCGCCGGATCGCCGCGCAAGATCGTCTGGTCATGCCCCGTCGAAAGGCCGACGGTCTGGAGCTTCAGGTCGTACTGGTTGGACCAGAACCAGGGCAAGGCGTCATATTCCTGCACCGGCTCGCCCAATATGTGCTGGACCGCCAGCTTGGCCTGGTCATTGGCGTTCTGGACGGACTCCAGGCGGATCTGCTGCCCTTCGGCGAACTTGTTGGCATGGGCGGCGCAATCACCCACGGCATAGATGTCGGGCAGGCTGGTGCGGCAGAAGCCGTCCACGTCGACGCCGTTGCCGCCCGAAGCGCCCGCAGCGATGAGCGGTCCCGTTTCCGGCACGATGCCAATGCCGACGATCACCATGTCGGCGGGCAGGACCGTGCCGTCGTCCATGCGCACGCCGCAGGCGCGCCCGTCCTTGACCTCGATGCAGTCCATCCTGGCGCTGGTGCGCAGGTCGACGCCATGGGCGCGATGCTCGGCCTCGTAGAAGGCGGAGAGTTCGGGGCCGGCGACACGGGCGAGCACCCGGTCGAGCGCCTCGAGGAGCACGACCTGCTTGCCGAGCTTGGTCATGACGGCGGCCGCCTCGAGCCCGATATAGCCGCCGCCGATGATCACCACGTCGCGAACGGAAGGAAGGTCCGCCATAACGGCGTCCACGTCGCTGCGCCGCCGGATCGCGTACACGCCCTCGGCAGTGGCACCATCGCAGGCCAGCAGGCGCGGCGTGCCGCCCGCGGCCCAGATCAGCTTGCCATAGCCATGCTTTGTCCCGTCGGTCATCGTCACTTCATGCGCCTGGGGATCGACCTCGGTGACGCGATGGCCGAGCAGCATGGTGACATCCCGTTCTTCCCAGAAGCTGGCGGGACGGATCAGGATGCGGTCGAACGGCTTTTCGCCGGCCATATATTCCTTGGAGAGCGGCGGGCGCTCATAAGGCGGTTCGGGCTCGTCGCCGATCATGCCGACGCTGCCCTCGAACTTGAGCTGACGGAGCACGATCGCCGCCTGCGCGCCAGCATGACCCGCGCCGACAATCAGGACGTCAAAATAGCTCATGATATGCGTCTCTCCCCCGTGACATGCCGGCACAGCCGGTGCGGATCCTGCCCGCGCATTGCCAGACCATCGCCTTTCGCGCAACGGCTCTACGACCCATTGACCCTCTGAAGAAGCCTGCGTATAGCGCCCCGACCCAAGGGCCGGTTGATTCCGGTCAAGCGGCTTTTTCAAGGCCTGGGGCGGAGTAGCTCAGCTGGTTAGAGCACGGGAATCATAATCCTGGGGTCGGGGGTTCAAGTCCCTCCTCCGCTACCATTTTCCGGATGCTTGCCGAAGTGTCCGGTGCCAGGTTCAGCCGCATTCCCTACAATCTCCAGCCGGTTGTCCGAAATAGGGAGCGAGAAACGTCTCGCCGCCGCTGAGCCAGGCAATGCGACCTGTCAGCCCGCCAGTTTCGCCTGTGCCCGGAATTTGTGCAGCAACGGCTCGGTATAGCCGTTGGGCTGTTCCACCCCTTCGAATATCAGGGCGCGGGCAGCCTGGTAGGCGATGCTCCGGCCGGGATCGTCCGCCATCGGCCGATAAGCGGCATCGCCGGCATTCTGGGCATCGACCTTCGCGGCCATGCGCAGCAGCGCGGCATCGACTTCCGCCGCCGTCGCTATGCCATGGAGCAGCCAGTTCGCGATATGCTGCGAGGAGATGCGCAAAGTTGCGCGGTCTTCCATCAGGCCGATGTCGCTGATGTCGGGCACCTTGGAGCAGCCGATTCCCTGGTCGATCCAGCGCACCACATAGCCGAGAATGCCCTGGACATTGTTGTCCAGCTCCTCCCGTACCTCCTGCGCCGACCAGTTCTTGCCGGCGGAAACCGGGAGGGTGAGCAGCGCGTCGAGGCTGGCGATGCCTTCGCTGCGGCGCTGGGCCTGGCGCGCGAAGACGTCGACGCGGTGATAATGCGTCGCGTGCAGTGTCGCGGCGGTGGGCGAGGGGACCCAGGCCGTGCTCGCACCCGTCATGGGATGGCCGATTTTCTGGGCCAGCATGTCCGCCATCCGGTCCGGCATGGCCCACATGCCCTTGCCGATCTGCGCCTTGCCGGAGAGGCCGCACGCCAGGCCGATCTGGACGTTGCGGTCCTCATAGGCCTTGATCCAGTCGGCCGCCTTCATGTCGCCCTTGCGCACCATGGCGCCGGCCAGCATGGACGTGTGGATCTCGTCGCCCGTCCGGTCGAGGAAGCCGGTATTAATGAACATGATCCGGTCGCGCACGGCGTGGATGCAGGCGGCCAGGTTCGCCGAAGTCCGCCGCTCCTCGTCCATCACGCCGACCTTCAGCGTATGGCGTTCCAGGCCCAGCATGTCCTCGATCGCGTCGAACAGGTCGTTGGTGAAGGCGCACTCTTCCGGGCCGTGCATCTTGGGCTTGACGATATAGACCGATCCGGCGCGACTGTTGGCGTGCGGGCCGTCGCCCTTCAGGTCATGCAGCGCGATCAGGCTGGTGACGATGCCGTCCAATATGCCCTCGAAAGCCTCGCTGCCATCGGCGAGGCGGACCGCCGGCGTGGTCATGAGATGCCCGACATTGCGCACGAGCAGCAGGCTGCGCCCGGGAAGGGTGAAGCTGTTCCCGTCCGGCGCGACATAGCTCCGGTCCGGATTGAGGCGCCGCGTCATCATGGCGCCGTTCTTCTCGAACGTGTCCGCCAGGTCGCCTTTCATCAGGCCAAGCCAGTTCGCATAAGCGGCGACCTTGTCCTCGGCATCGACCGCCGCGACCGAATCCTCGAAGTCGCAGATGGTCGAGAGCGCGGATTCCAGCACGATGTCGGCAATGCCGGCAGGATCGGTGGCGCCGATCGGGTGCGCAGGATCGATCACAAGTTCGATATGCAAGCCATTGTTCCGCAGCAGGATATTGCGGCCGGCGCGGCCAACGAACTGGGCCGGATCCCGGAGCGCCGGCTCGCCGCCCTGCCAGTCCGCCCAGGTGCCGTCGGCGAGTGGAACCGCCTCGTCCAGCAAGGCCTTGGCCCAGGCGATGACCGCCGCGCCGCGCGACGGGTCATAGCCCTTGCCGGCGGCGCTGCCGGGAATGGCGTCGGTCCCGTAGAGCGCATCGTAGAGGCTCCCCCAGCGCGCGTTGGCGGCGTTGAGGAGGAAGCGGGCGTTGAGCACCGGCACCACCAGCTGGGGGCCGGCCATGCTCGCGAGTTCCGTGTCGACCTTGCGCGGGCTTGCCGCGAAGGGAGCGGGTTCCGGCACCAGATATCCGATGTCCTTCAAAAAGGCCTGATAGGCTGCCGGATCGATGGCCTTGCCCCGGTTCGCCACGTGCCAGTCGTCGATCTGCGCCTGCAAGGCGTCGCGCTTTGCCAGCAGGGCGCGATTGCGATCGGTGAAGCGGGCGAAGATATCGGCGGCGCCGGCCCAGAATGCCTCCGGCGCCACTCCCAGGCCCGGCAAGACGCGACCTTCGATGAAGTCCACGAGGGGGCTGGCGATGGAAAGTCCGTTCCTGTCGATCATGCTCATCTTTGCGCTCGCTCTGGAGGATGGAAGGTTTGCCGCCTCTCTAGAGCATCCCCTCCTGTTTCAGTAGAGCCTAAAAGGGGTTCTCGTCACGAATTGAAACAGGCGCGCGTTCACTCGGCATCGGGCTGCCTCGCCGGATGGGCGGCCCGGAAAGCGGGCAGGGCCTGGCACGCGGTGTCGATGGCCCCAAGGGTGGGATAAGGCGCCATATCCATGCCGAAACGCCGGGCGTTGAAAATCTGCGGCACCAGGCAGCAATCGGCGATCGTCGGACGGGTCCCGACGCAGAAGGGCCCCTTACGCTGCCCGGACAATTGCGCCTCCAGCGCGTCAAAGCCGAGGCCGATCCAATGATGCACCCAGCTATTCCTGTCCTCCTCCGACAGGCCGATCTCGTGCTTGAGATATTTCAGCACGCGAAGATTGTTGAGGGGGTGGACGTCGCAGGCGATGGACAGCGCAATCTGGCGGGCGCGTGCCCGCTCGCCAAGGTCACGCGGCAGCAGGGGCGGTTCGGGGAAGCGCTCCTCGAGATATTCCATGATCGCGAGCGACTGGCCCAGCGTCAGGTCGCCATCGGTGAGAACGGGCACCAGCGCCTGCGGGTTCAACCTCCGGAACGGCTCCTTGAACTGCTCGCCGCCATCCCGGTTGAGATGGACGGCCACATGTTCGGGCTGCAATTCCTTGAGGTTGAGTGCGATGCGTACACGATACGCGGCTGAGCTGCGGAAATAGGTGTGAAGCAGCATGGCTTTGCCTCTAATTTAAGTCGCTTGACTTGACAGTCTCCGGCTCCTCTGCGACCGTCATGCACCCCGTCCGTGGCATTGCAAAGCACTTCCAAGAAAATGAGCGTTGAAATCGCGGGGATATGTTCAAGCAAGAACGATACTTAATGGAGATAGTCATGCGGAATAATGTCGTCCTCGGTTTCCTTGCTCTTGCCGCCGTCCCGTTCGCGGCCCATGCCACCGAGCAGAATGCACCCGCAACCCAGCAGGCCGCGGTGAAGCTTTCCACCGCTGACACGGATATCGGCACGCTGCTCGATAATCCCGCCGCCAAGGCGATACTGATGAAACATGCGCCCGAGATCGCCGGCAATGCCCAGATCGCCATGGCGCGCAGCATGACCCTTAAGTCGATCCAGCCTTATGCCGGCGACATCCTGTCCGACGCCATCCTCGCGAAGATCGATGCGGACCTGCAGGCGCTGCCCGGCAAATAAGATCGGGTGCGGGCACTGCGTTGCCGATATGGCGCGCCGTGCCCCTGCGCTCGGCAAAATAGTGCTTGCACCAGGCCCTGAACGCCTCGATAAATAAATATACACAGGCGGCGCCATTAAGGCAGATCGCCTAGTATGAAGGAGAGAGGCTGTGGGAGACGCGGTTGCCAGGCTGAAAAGCGTCATCGATCAGAAGAATCGCTACGAGATCCCCCATTCCGAAGTGGCCGCACTCCAGATCGAGGCGGCGAACGAGCTGTTCCAGCATCGCAAGGGCGCGATTAAGTTCCTTGGCCACCGCGCCAACGAGGTCGGCGTCACCGAGGTGCGCGATCCCGCCGATCTGGTCGGCCTTCTCTTCGCCCACACCACCTACAAGAGCTATCCCGAGGGCTGGCTGACCGACCAGAAATGGCCGATGCTCTCGAAATGGGTGGACACCATGTCGACCCACCGCGTCCAGGGCATCAATTTCGACGGCATCACCGACATTGACGAC
>DATJLC010000171.1:0-5040 GCA_035490755.1 Sphingobium sp. | reverse complement strand
GGTCGAGCCCGGCGTGCCAAAGGGCACGCCCGCCAGCACCACGATCTTGTCGCCGGCCTGCGCGAAGTCGTGACGCAGGGCCATGCGGCGCGCCTTGGCGATCATCTCTTCGAAACTGCCGATCTCCCGTGTCCGCACCGCGTGCACGCCCCAGAGCAGGCCGATGCGCCGGGCCGTATCCTGGCGCGGCGTCAGCGCGAGTATCGGCGCCTCCGGCCGCTCGCGCGCCACGCGCCGCACCGTGCTGCCCGATGAGGTGAAGCACAGGATCGCGCTGGCCGAGACCGTCTGCGTGATCGTCTGGCTCGCTTCAGCCAGCGCGTCGGCCGTGGTCGGATCTGGCTTCGTCTGGGTATAATGCAGGCGGCCAAGATAGCCGGGGTCGCGCTCGACGCTGTGGGCGATCGCGTTCATCATGGCGACTGCCTGTTCCGGCCAGTCGCCTGCCGCCGTCTCCGCCGAAAGCATGACGGCATCCGCGCCATCATAGACGGCGGTGGCAACGTCGGAGACCTCGGCGCGGGTTGGCGTCGGCGACTTGATCATCGATTCGAGCATCTGCGTCGCGACGACCACCGGCTTGCCGAGGCGGCGCGCCGTCTCGACGATCCGTTTCTGCAGGGGCGGCACCGCATGGGGCGGCAGTTCGACCCCAAGGTCGCCGCGCGCGACCATGGCGGCATCCGCGACTTCCAAGATTTCCTCCAGCCTGTCGACCGCGGCGGGCTTCTCGATCTTGGCCATCAGCGCGCCATGGCCGCCCATCAGCCGCCGCGCCTCGGCGAGATCCTCCGGCCGCTGCACAAAGGAGAGCGCGATCCAGTCGACGCCCTGCTCCATGGCGAAGGAGAGATCGCGCCGATCCTTGTCGGTGAGGGCGGCAAGCGGCAGGACCACGTCAGGCACGTTGACGCCCTTGCGCTCGGACAGCAGGCCGCCGACCTCCACCCGCGTCTCGATGCGCATGTCGTCGACGGTCTCCACCCGCAGCACCAGCTTGCCGTCGTCGAGGAGCAGCCGGCTGCCCGGCCGCAGCGCCGCGAATATCTCGGGATGCGGCAGGTGGACGCGCTGCGCGTCGCCGGGCCTTTCATCCCGGTCGAGGACGAACGGCTTGCCCGTCTCCAATATCACCGGCCCGCGCTCGAACGTGCCAACCCGCAGCTTTGGCCCCTGCAGGTCGGCGAGGATAGTGGTGGGCCGCCCAAACTCCTTTTCCAGCGCCCGGATCGCCTGGACATTGGCGGCATGGCCATCATGCGCACCGTGGCTCATGTTCAGCCGGAACGCATCCGCGCCGGCAATGAACAAGCGGCGGATCGTCTCCGGGTCGCTGCTCGCCGGCCCAAGGGTCGCCAGAATGCGGACTTTGCGGGAACGGGGAGCAAGCTTTCTCATGGACCTCGGGATCATGTTGGAATTTCGATGTACGGGTGAAAATGCGGAGCGCGAACCGGACGGACGGAAACCCTTGCGAACGACCCCGCGGGCAGGCACGTGCCATCTGCACAGGAGATATGACCGATGCATGACAGCATAATCGATGACGCCACCGCCGCAACCGCCTTTCGCCGCCTGGTTGCGCATCTGCAACATCGCACGGACGTTCAGAATATCGATCTGATGGGGCTGGCCGGGTTCTGCCGCAACTGCCTTGCCGACTGGATCGCCGAAGCGGATGGCACCATGGACAAGGAAACCGCGCGCGCGGCCATCTATGGCATGCCCTTTGCCGAATGGAAGGCCCGCTATCAGGGCGAGGCGACTCCCGAGCAGCTCGCCCGCATGCAGGAAAGCGTGGCGAAGAACAAAGCCGGGCATTAAGAAGCCGGCTCTTTGCGATTCACCAAAGGGGACAAGAATGAGCGAGGGCAATATCGCGGCCGATCAGCTGCGCCTTTTCATCGAGCGCATCGAGCGGCTCGAGGAAGAAAAACGCGGGATCGCCGACGACATCAAGGACGTTTATTCCGAAGCCAAGGCGACCGGGTACGACACCAAGACGATGCGCCAGATCGTCCGCCTGCGTAAGCTGGAGAAGCATGTTCGCCTGGAGGCCGAGGCGCTGCTGGAAACCTACAAGGCGGCGCTCGGCCTCGAATAGAGGAAAGGAGCAACCCGATGAGCGAATCCCCCTGGGGCGACCAGCCCGCCGCCGGTGACATGATCGTCACCACCACCCACGGCATCGACGGCCGCCCGGTGCAAACCTATATGGGCGTCGTCACCGGCGAGGTCATCGTCGGCGCCAATCTGTTCCGTGACCTGTTCGCCAGCGTCCGTGACATCGTCGGCGGGCGCTCCGGCGCCTATGAGGATGTCCTGTCCCGCGCGCGCGAGGAAGCGCTCGGCGAGATGCGGACACGCGCCGCGACGCTGGGCGCCAATGCGGTGATCGGCGTCGACCTCGATTACGAGGTACTCGGCGCCAATGGCTCGATGCTGATGGTCTCGGCCACGGGGACGGCGGTCAGGGTCTGAGGTCATAAACCCAGAGCCCGAATCCTCCCCGGTTGCCTCAGGCGCCTGGGGCGGCTAGGACGCGGCCAACATTCCCCGACCCAAGGAGCATGAGGCCGTGGCAGGCCATAGCAAATTCAAGAACATCATGCATCGCAAGGGCGCGCAGGACAAGAAGCGCTCGGCGATGTTCTCCAAGCTCAGCCGCGAAATCACCGTCGCGGCCAAGATGGGCATGCCCGACCCGGACATGAACCCGCGCCTGCGTCTCGCGGTCAACGCCGCCAAGGCGCAGTCCATGCCCAAGGACAATATTCAGCGCGCGATCGACAAGGCGAGCAAGGGCGACGGCGAGAATTACGAGGAAATCCGCTATGAGGGCTATGGCCCCGGCGGCATCGCGATCATCGTCGAGGCGCTGACCGACAACCGCAACCGCACCGCCACCAACGTGCGCACCGCCTTTGCCAAGAATGGCGGCAATCTGGGCGCATCGGGTGCCGTGTCCCACGGCTTCGACCGCATGGGTCTCATCACCTATCCCGCAAGCGCGGGGGATGGCGAGGCGATTTTCGAGGCGGCGCTGGAGGCCGGCGCGGAGGATGTCGCCTCCAACGAGGACGAGCACGAGATCTGGACCGCCATGGACTCGCTCCACGAGGTCGCCAAGGCGCTCGAGGCCAGCCTGGGCCCGGCCGAGAGCGCAAAGCTCGCCTGGCGCCCGCAGACCACCGTCGAGGTGGACGAGGCGAACGCCGCGACCCTCCTGAAACTCATCGACGTGCTCGATGACGATGACGACGTGCAGACGGTCTGGGGCAATTACGAGGTGTCCGACGCGGTGATGGAGAAGCTGGGATAATGGGGCCGCTGGCGGCAAAGGCGCTGCTTTCGGGTGCGCTCATCGCCGCCGTCGCCGAAACGGGCAAGCGCCTCGGGCTCTGACATGATCATCCTCGGCCTCGACCCCGGCCTTGGCACCACCGGCTGGGGCATCATCGCCGCGGACGGCAACCGCCTGTCGCACATTGCCAACGGCCAGATCAGGACTGACGCGAAGGCGCCCCTTGCCCGGCGGCTGCTCGGCCTGGATACGGCCCTCACCGACCTCATCCTCATGCATCGGCCGGACGGCGCGGCGGTGGAGGAGGTGTTCGTCAACGCCAATCCGCAATCGACGCTAAAGCTCGGCCAGGCGCGCGGCGTTGTTCTGCTGGGCGCCGCCCGCGCAGGCGTGGAAGTGGGCGAATATGCCGCCCGGCTCGTCAAGAAGGCGGTCGTGGGCGTCGGCAATGCCGGCAAGGATCAGGTCCATGCCATGGTCGCCCGGTTGCTTCCCGGCGCCGGTATTGCGGGCGCCGACGCGGCCGATGCTCTGGCCATTGCGATCACCCATGCGCATCACATGGCAAGCGCGCGAAGGATGCCCGGCCTGCCATAGTCTGGCCCCTTGCCCCTCTCGGCGGCGACCACATATTGGCCGTCATGATCAGGAGAGGAGCCGGGCCATGTCTCGTATCCCCGATGCCGAACTCCCCGCCGCCGAGGGATCGACCGGAATCTACAACAATCTTCACCGGGCCCTCGCCAACAACCTCGCGTTGGAGAAGCTTTTCGGAGACGTGGGCAGGGCAGTTCACATCGCCTCGCACCTACCGACCCGGACGCGTGAATTGGCGATCCTCGGGCTGCTGGTGATGTTGAGAGAGGAGGCCGGATGGGCCCAGCATTTCCAGATCGCGCAGGTATTGGGCGTTTCCGCCGAGGAGGCGCGAGCGGTTCGCGACCGCAAGCTTGGCGGCTTCTCAGCCAGTGAGCAGGCCGCCATCCTGTTCACCGAGGCGGTCGATCAATGCCGTGTCACCGATGACCTGTGGGCGGACACGGCCCGGCATTTCAACGACGTCCAGATGCTGGATCTCGTCATGCTTGCCGGTTTCTACGGCTATTCCGCGCGGGTCACGTTGGCGCTGGGCGTGGAGATCGACGAGGGGCTCACCGGCATCGACGAAAGCTGACCAGCGGAATTCTTGCTGGCGCCCGGCGCGCAAGGCGCTAAAGAACATAACATGATCGCGCATCTCAAGGGGCAATTGAGCGCAACCGCCATCGACCATGCGGTTATCGACGTCGGCGGCGTCGGTTATCTCGTCGGCATGTCGAGCCGCAGCCTGTCGGCGCTGGGGCCGGCGGGCGAGGCGGTGACGGTCCATACCGAGATGCTGGTGGGCGAGGACTTCATCCGCCTGGTCGGCTTCGCGAGCGAGGCGGAACGCGACTGGTTCCGCCTGCTGACCGGCGTTCAGGGCGTGGGCGCGCGCGTGGCGCTGGCGATCCTCTCCGCGCTGGACCCCGCCGACCTGCACCGCGCCATCGCCGCGCAGGACAAAGCGATGGTCGCCAGGGCCAATGGCGTCGGCCCCAAGCTCGCCGAGCGCATCGTGCGCGAACTCAAGGACAAGGTAGGCACCATCGCGACCGGCCCGCTGCCGATCGGCGGAGCGCCCGCAGTCGCGGCGGCACTGGGCAATGGCGCCGCCGCCGACGCAATGAGCGCGCTCGCCAACCTCGGCTTCAAGC
>DATJLC010000170.1:0-1821 GCA_035490755.1 Sphingobium sp. | reverse complement strand
AAGCTGAGGCATCCGCGCGGCTTCCTCATCGTCGGCTTTCTCGTCGCGGCCTTCCTCGTAGAGCGCCAGATAGCCGGGGAAGAGCACGACCTGACCGGTGGCGCGCAGGCCATGCTGGCCGGTGCCGTCGACCAGATCGACCGTGGTGCGCTCCATCCGGGCGGAGGCCATCTGGCTGGCGAGCGCGCGCTTGTAGATGAGGTCATAGAGCCGGCCATGGTCGCCCGAGCCCACATGGTCGCGCGAAAAGTCGGTGGGGCGGATCGCCTCGTGCGCTTCCTGCGCATTCTTGGCCTTGGTCTGATATTGGCGTGGTTTTTCAGGAAGATAGCCGCCATCATAGCGTTCCGATATCGCCTTGCGCGCAGCCGAGATGGCGCTGCCGTCCATCTGCACGCCGTCGGTCCGCATATAGGTGATGGCGCCATCCTCGTAGAGCGCCTGCGCGATCCGCATGGTGTGGCTGGCCGAAAAGCCGAGCTTGCGCGCAGCCTCCTGCTGGAGGGTGGAGGTGGTGAAGGGCGGCGGCGGGTTGCGGGTGAGCGGCTTTGTCTCGACCGAATCCACCGTGAAACGGGCGGCGAGCACATCGGCCCTGGCGGCTTCGGCATCGCCCGCCTTGCCGATCGTCAGCCGCTCGATCTTGCCCCCGCGCCAGCGCACCAGCCGGGCGGTGAATTCCTGCCCGCCCTGCTCCATGAGCGCGGTCACGGACCAATATTCCTGCGGCACGAACGCCTCGATGTCGCGCTCGCGCTCGACCACCAGGCGCAGGGCCACCGATTGCACGCGGCCGGCGGACTTGGCGCCCGGCAGCTTGCGCCACAGCACCGGGGAGAGGGTGAAGCCGACCAGATAGTCGAGCGCCCGGCGCGCCTTGTAGGCGTCGATCAGGTCGGTATCGAGCCCGCGCGGACGGGTCATCGCCTCGGTCACGGTCGCCTTGGTAATGGCATTGAAGGTAACGCGGTCAACCTTTTGAGGAAGCGCCTTTTTCTGGCGCAGCACTTCCTGCACATGCCAGCTGATCGCCTCACCCTCGCGATCAGGGTCGGTCGCGAGGATCAGGCGATCGGCCTTCTTGGCCTCATCGGTGATGGCCTTGAGCTGCTTGCCCTTGTCGGCGTAATTCTCCCACGCCATTGCAAAGCCGGCATCCGGATCGACCGATCCGTCCTTGGCCGGCAGGTCGCGGATATGGCCATAAGAGGCGAGCACCCGGAAGTCCTTGCCCAGATATTTCTCAATGGTCTTGGCCTTGGCTGGCGATTCGACGATGACGAGTTGCATGGGGTCCCGAATATCCGTTCACGTATACGCGCGAAGGTGGCGACGAACAGGGGGGCGCGTCAACACCCCCCGACCGATGTAATCCTGCTGATGTAATCCATGTGCCCTCAGCCGGTCAGGCTGACCCGCCCGCCGGCATGGCGCTGTAGTCGTCCGGCGATCTCCAGTTCCAGAAGCGCGGTCTGCACGGCACCGGGGGTCGCGCCCGACTGGCGCACGATCTCGTCCACCGCGACGGGGCTCATCGAGAGAAGCCCGGTGATCATGATCCGGTCGCCCTCGCTGATATCCGCCAGCGGCGGGCCCGCGAAGGGCAGGTCCGGCTGCCCCAGCGAGCGATGATCGATCCGGCCGATCGCCTCCAATATGTCGCCGGCGGATTGCACGAGGGTCGCGCCGTCGCGGATCAGCGCGTTGCAGCCCTGCGCGCGCGGATCGAGGGGAAAGCCGGGCACCGCCATCACCTCCCGCCCCTCCTCGGCGGCGAGGCGGGCGGTCAGGAGCGATCCCGATCGCGGCGCCGCCTCGACG
>DATJLC010000169.1:0-2332 GCA_035490755.1 Sphingobium sp. | reverse complement strand
CCTGCCGATGGTGACGCTGGGCCTCCTCCAATATGTCGCGCCGACGACGCAATTCGCCCTTGGCACATTGGTTTATGGCGAGCGGATGTCGCCGGAACGCTGGATCAGCTTCGGCCTGATCTGGACCGGCCTCGCCATCTTCATGGCCCACGCCCTCCGGCAGCGGCGGCGGCCTGACTAGAGACACACTCCCTCTCCGTTCGGTTCGAGCGAAGGGCTCGACACGAACGGTCAATGGAAATCCACGGCCTAAGCGAAGGCCGTCGCCTCGAACCGCACGGGCTCGCCGGTCGCTGCATTGGCGAGCGTGTCCTCCCACATCACCCGCTTGCCCCGCACGATCGTGCCGATGGCCTTGCCGGTCAGCGCCATGCCCTCAAAAGGCGACCAGCCGCAGCGGGAGGCAAGCCAGTCCTGACCCACCGTCCAGCGCTTCTTGAGGTCGACGATGGTGAAGTCCGCGTCATAGCCTGCCGCGATCCGGCCCTTGCCAACGAGGCCGAACACACGCTGCGGCCCGGCGCTGGTGAGGTCTATGAAGCGCTGGAGCGTCAGCCGCCCGTTCGCGACATGGTCGAGCATCAGCGGCACCAGGGTCTGCACGCCCGGCATGCCGCTGGGCGAGGCGGGGTAGGGCTTGGCCTTTTCCTCGATGGTGTGCGGCGCATGGTCGGAACCGAGCACGTCCGGCACCCCCTGCCCCAGCCAGTGCCACAGTCCCTCGCGATGCGCGCCCGAACGGATCGGCGGGTTCATCTGCGCATAGGAGCCGAGGCGCGGATAGGCATCTTCCGCCGCCAGCGTCAGATGCTGGGGCGTCACCTCGCAGGTTGCGATATCCTTGTGGCCCGCCAGGAATTCCAGCTCGGCGGGGGTGGTCACATGCAGCACATGGATGGGCCGGCGCGCCTGGCGGGCGAGCGCAACGATCCGCCGGGTCGCCAGCATGGCGCTCTCGTCATCGCGCCAGACGGGATGGCTGGATGCATCCCCCTCGACGCGCAAATCGCGCCGGGCGGTCATGCGCGCCTCGTCCTCGGCGTGGATGGCGACGCGGCGGCTGCCGCTCGCCAGCACCCGCGCCAGCGCCTCGTCCTCCGCGACCAGCAGGCTGCCGGTCGACGCGCCCATGAAGATCTTGACCCCCGCCGCGCCCGGAATGCGTTCCAGCTCGGCCAGCTCGGCGGCATTGTCGGCAGTCGCGCCGACATAGAAGGCATGGTCGCACCACATGCGGTGATGGGCGCGGGCGAGCTTGTCGGCGAGGCGCGCTTCGCTGTCGGTGTTGGGGCTGGTATTGGGCATTTCAAAAACCGCCGTCACCCCGCCCAGCACGGCGGCGCGGCTGCCGGATTCGAGATCCTCCTTATGCTCCAGGCCGGGCTCGCGGAAATGCACCTGACTGTCGATGACGCCGGGCAGGATGTCGAGACCGGTGCAGTCGATCGTCTCGCCCGCATCGCCCAGCTTGGTGCCGATGGCGGCGATCCTGCCATCCCGCACGCCCAGTTCGCAGGCCGCAGGACCGCCGGGCAGATGCACCGTCCCGCCGGTGAGTTTGAGGTCGAAGGTGACGGCCATGAATTGCTCCCTTTGCGCGGCTGCCGGAACGTCCTACCTAAGCGCAATGCCCGAGACCACCCCCAGCAGCAGCGCGACATGGCTTTCCGACCGCGCCGTCATCCGCATCGGCGGCGCCGAGGCGCGCGCCTTTCTGAATGGCCTTGTCACCCATGACGTGCTGACGCTGGCCGAAGGTCAGCCACGCTGGGCGGGCCTCCTCAGCCCCCAGGGCAAGGCGCTGTTCGACTTCCTGCTCTGGGCGGACGGGCCGGAGGATGTGTTGATCGACTGCGAGGCCGCCGCAGCCGAAGCGCTGGTGCGGCGCCTGTCGCTCTATCGCCTGCGCCGCCCGGTGACGATCGCGCGGGACGAGAGCCTGGCCGTGCACTGGGCGCCCGACGCGCTGGATGGGCCCGCCGACCCGCGCCTCGATGCGCTCGGCTTCCGCCGGCTGACGCCCGCCCATGGCACAGACGCCAGCAGCGCATGGCGCGCCCATCGCCATGCACTGGGCGTGACGGAGGGCGCGGCGGAACTGGGCAGCGACCAGACTTTGTGGCTGGAAACCAATGCGCGCGAACTGAATGGCGTCGATTTCGCCAAGGGCTGCTATGTCGGGCAGGAGAATACCGCCCGCATGCATTATCGGCAGAAGGTCAACCGGCGGCTCGTGATCCTGCCGACGGCCCTGTCCGATCCCGCGCGGCGGCGGCTGGAGCTGCCGAACGAAGGGCTCGCCATCGACCTGCGGCGGGTCGAGGACCTCGCC